>NZ_JBSFKF010000005.1:52791-247792 GCF_053598415.1 Kitasatospora sp. NPDC001132
TGGGGCGGCCGGTGGGGGGGGGCGGCGCCCCGCCGCGGCCCCCCCCCGGGGGGGGGGGGGTGTGCCCGCGTGGCGCCCCCGCCCGCCGGGCTCACCCGACCGGGGCCCCGGTCGGCGCCCTCGTCTCCCACGTCCCCCACGCGCTGTGGGTGGCCGCGCACCTCGTGGAGGCCGGCGTCCGCTGCGACCGGCGTCCGCTGCGTGTGAGGAGGCCGCCGCGCACGTCCGGGCCATGTGCGAGGCCGGGCTGGGCGCCGTGTCCTCCCGGCACGCCGTGCCGCTGGAGGCCTCGGCCGCCCTGTGCACCGACGACGACCCGGGAGGCCCTGCGGCTCTTCGCCCTCGCGCTGGACACCCCCGGCGCACCATGCTGCGCGGCGCGCTCGGCCCGGTGTCGGAGCCGCCGCGGTGCGCGGGCCGAGGCTACGCCCCCGGCGCGCCCAGGGCGGCGTCCGTGTCCCGCCCGCCCCAACCGCCGTCCGGGCGGCGCCAGATGACGTGGACGCCGAAGACGTCGCGTACGGTGTCGGCCGACCAGTCCTCGGTGGGCGCTTCGGCGAGCACCAGGTAGAGAGCGGTGGCGGCCGTGGGCAGGGTGTGGTTGATCTCCAGCAGCCGGGTCGCGCCCGAGCGCAGGTCAGGGTAGGAGGAACAGCCGGCGCCGAGCGCCTCGTAGAGGAAGAGGCCCTGCCCGGTGACGCAGCCGACATCGACGACCGGCGAGTCGGTCGGCTGGAAGTCGGCCCAGAGCAGGGCCGACTTCAGCGCGTGCCGGACCGCCTCGTGCTTCTTGCACCTGCGGTCGGCCTCGGCGGACGCCTCCAGCATGCGGAGGAATCCCTCCTTCGTGGCCGGGGCGGGTGCGGCGGGGGTGTTGACCGCGGGGACCATCGGGCTGTCGTCCTCCTGCTCGGGGTGGCGCGGGGCGGCGGGGGGCGTGTCCGCGTCGGTGGGGGCGGGTTGGGTGGGGCTGGTCTCGGCGGGGGCGGTCTCGGCGGGGGTGGTTGAGGCCGAGGTGGCGGGGGCGAAGCGGGCCCGGAGCCTCTCGCGGGCTTCGGCCAGGCGCTCCGTCCAGCCCGACGCCGTGAGCTCCGCCCGGAGCCGGGCGAGGTCCAGGGCGCCCTCCTTCAGCGCGCGGTTGGTCGTCGCGGCGAGGTCGCGCAGAGCGCCCAGCGCGTCCCGGTCGGGGGAGCCGAGCAGGTGGAACACGTCGACCCAGTCGGCCTGGTCCCGCCGCAGCACGCGGTTGGCCATGCCCTGCAGCTCGGAGAGGTGGACGCGGGCGTCCGGGACGTTCCCGTCCCTCCCGACCAGCTCGCCGAGCACGTCCAGCGCCGCGACGTAGCGCCCCGCCATTCGTTCGGAGACCGGGGACCGGCCCCGCTGGTCGGCGGTGAGGACGGTCTGGGTGGTCTCGTTCGCGAACACCCAGCAGTCCAGCTTCTCGCCCAGCCGCGGCGGCACCGAGCCGTGCCGGACGGTGAGGACGACGGGCCGGTCGATCCCGGGGGAGACGGGCTTGACCCGGTAGCGGCCCCCGGGGGCGCGGCCGACGACCTCGACCCTGACGTCCGCGCCGATCCGGGGGAGGGTGCCGGTGGCCTTCTCCGGCGGAACGGCCTGCTGTGGATCGGCCTGAGGTGCGGCCTGTGGATCGACCTGGGGTGCGGCCGGGCCGGGGGCGGTGAGAGCCTCCGGCAGCGGAGCGGTGTGGAGCACGGTGAGGCTCTGGGTACTGCGGGTCAGGGCCACGTACAGCTGCCGCAGCCCGGCCGGACCGCGATCGGCGATGGTGGCCGGCTCGATGACCAGGACGTGGTCGTACTCCATGCCCTTGGCCTGGGCGGCGGCCAGGACGGACACCGACTCGCGGCCCCCGGTGCCGCCCGTACCGTCTGCCACGGCACCGCCCGTGCCGTCGCCCGTGCCGTCGGCCGGGGCGCCGCTCCGGTTGAGCCGGCGGTCGATCTCGTCGAGCCAGTTCGAGTCGTCGGGGACGATGACGGCCACGGAACGGGGGGTGTGCCCGTCGTCGGTGCCCACCAGGCGGGCCACCTGGGCAACGGTGTCGTCGAGCAGTCGCCACGGGTCGGTCGCCACCGTCCGCACCGCGTCCGGGCCCACCGAGCGAACGGCTTGGGGAGACTCCAGCGTCGGTGCGACCGCCTGCGCGAGGGGCGCGACGAACCGCATGATCTCGACGGGAACGCGGTAGCTGGTGTCGAGCCGGGCGATGCGCCAGTCGCCGTTGTCGGAGAGGATCGCGCCGAGCTGCTCCCAGGTCGCCGGGATGTGCGGTCCGGTCGCCTGTGCGAGGTCGCCCAGGACGGTTATGGAGCCGTTGACGGCGCAGCGCCGCCGCAGGGTGCGGGCCTGCATGGGCGTCAGGTCCTGGGCCTCGTCGATCACGATGTGCCCGTAACGCCTCGGGGTCTCCCCGCTGATGAGCATCCGGAGCTCTTCGAGGCAGACCTGGTCGTCGAGGGTCCAGGGTTCGGCACCGGCGGTGGCGGCGCGGGACCTGAGCAGCACCGCCTGCTCGTCCGCGTCGAGGACGCCGTCGGCGCAGGCGGCCAGGAGCTCGGGCGAGTCGTAGAGGGTGCGCAGCGCCTCCCGGGCGCCCGGTGACGGCCAGACGCGGTCCACGAGTCGCTCGACCCGGCGGTTGCGCTCCAGGTCGCGGCGGACCGAGTCGGCCTGCCTGCGCCGCGGCGCGACGTCCGAGAGCTCCTTCAGCAGACGGTCCACGAGCAGGCCCCGGAAGCGGTCGCGGCGCTCCCGGTAGGGGCCGTCGCCGGTGTTGGCCCGGGCGAGCAGGGCGAGGACCTCGGATCGCGGCACGCGCAGCGTCGTGCTGCCGGCGGTCACGACGACCGTGGGCTCGTCGCCCTCGAAGGAGGGGGCTTCGGTGAGGTCGTCGAGGGCCTCGGGACGGTACTCGCGCTCGACGCGCCGCCGCAGGACGGCCGCCATCCGTTCGTCCGACTTCACCGTCCTGGCCCGCGGGGAGTCCGTGCCGAGCACCTCGCCGTCCCACAGGCGGTTCAGCTGGACGGCGTTGACGTCCCGGGTGCCGAGGGTGGGGAGGACCTGGCCGACGTAGTCGAGGAACCGCTGGTGGGGGCCGATGACCAGGATGTCCTGGGCCTTGAAGTGGGCGTTGTCGACGAGCCAGGTCACCCGGTGGAGGCCGACAGCGGACTTGCCGGTGCCGGGGCCGCCCTGGATGACCAGGATGTCCGAGGGGGAGCCGGTGACCAGGGCCATCTGGTCGCGCCGGATGGTCTCGACGATGTCCCGCATCCGGCCGTTGCGCGAGCGCTGGAGTTCGCGCAACAGGAAGTCGTCCGGCCGGAGTTCCGGGCGGCGTTCCGGACGGGGCGGGGCGGGGGCGTCGGCCGGGTCGTTCGCCGCGGGGTGGGCGCCGCGCCGGCCGCGGTGCTCGGTGGCCTGCCGGGGGACCGGCCGGGGAGTGGGGCGGGGCGTGGGTCCGGGGGTCGGCCGGGGTACGGGACGGGGCTCGGTGGCCGCCTCGGGGGACGCTTCGGCGACCGCCTCGGGGGCGGGTGCGGGGAGCGCGTCGGGCATCGGGGCGGAGGCCGGCGGGGCGATCTCGTCGAAGTAGTCCTTGACGATGTGCCGCACGCACCGCAGCCGGCGCCGCAGGGAGACCTCGCCCGGAGACTCGGGCAGGGCCTCCGTCCACCGCTTCGCCAGTGGACTCGTCCAGAGCACCACCACCGGATCGCGCGCGTCGTCCCGTACGCCCCGGCGCCCGATGTACCAGGGGCGGGGCTGCCCGCCGGGGTCCTCCGGGGCGTCGACCCGGGCTTCGTCGTTGAGCCCGTCGTACTCCGCGGCCCTGGCCTCCGCCTCCGCCCGGTTGGCGATCCCGTCCTTGCCACTCGCCGATGCCTCGGCCGTCGACGATCCGCTCAACTCACCGAGCCGTGCGGCGTAGCAGCGGTATGCGTGGTCCACCGCGCGCTGTTCGACAGCCAGGACCTGGTCCCGAGTGGTCGTGCCCATGTGCGTCCTCCCTGCGGTGCCTGGGGCACCGCTGCGGGCCTGCGTCACGGGCCTGCGTCCGTGCGTGGTGAAACAACTACCAGAGAGCGGGCGGTGACGAACAGACGGAACTGGCGTTCCCCGGGCGGGGGTTCGGCGCCGGGCGGACCGGGCGGACCGGGCGGACCGGGCGGACCGGGCGGACCGGGCGGACCGGAGGGCGGGCGGGTGGTCGGTCGGGCGTCGGTCGGCGTCGGGCGGGGTGCCCGTGAGCTTCGCGGGGCGGTGGTGGTGACGATGACGGTGGCGGTTGGGATCCTCCCTCGATCGGGGGAGGATCGGGGCCGGAAGGCCGGTGATACTGGCGCACATGATCAAGGGACTGCGGCTGCTGCTGCGCGGGTCGACGTACAAGGGTGTGCTGTTCGCGGTGGTCGGGGCGCTGGCCGGGCTGCCGGTCGCGATGCTCGCGCTCGCACTGACGCTGGGGGTGGACGGCCGGCCGGAGGCGGCCTGGGTGGGGCTGCCGGTGTGGGTGCTGCTGCTCGGGGTGGCCGGGCTGCCGCGGGTGGTGCGCCGGGTGCTGGCGGCGGGGGCGCGGCGGCTGCTGGGCGTCGCGGTGCCCGACCCGGTGAAGGGGGCCGCGGCGGAGCGGTGGCGGACGCCGGCGTTCGTGGTGGCGCACGTGCTGCTGGGCTGGACGGTGCTGGTCGGCGGCAGCACGCTGCTGGTGATGGGCGTGACGCTGCCCGGCCGCTGGGCGGCGGGCGAGGCGCGGGTGAGCCTCTTCGGCTGGGCCACGGAGCTGACGGGCGTCTGGGCCTGGATCGTCGCGGCGCTCTGCCTGGCCCTGGCGGCCGCCCTGTTCGCGGGGGTGTCGGGCGCGCTGCGGTGGCTGGCGCCGCGACTGCTCGGGCCCTCGCCGGCCGAGCGGCTCGCGATGGCCGCCGAGCGGGAGCGGCTGCTGGCCGAACGCAACCGGCTGGCACACGAGTTGCACGACTCGATCGGGCACACCCTGACCGCCGCCACCATCCAGGCGGCCGTCGCGGGCGAGGTGCTGGCCGCCGACCCGGCCGCGGCCAGGGCCGCCATGCGCAGCATCGAGGAGTCCACCCGGGCCGCGCTGGAGGACCTCGACTACGTGCTGGGCGCGCTGCGCGAGGAGCAGTCGGGCACCGCGCCGACCCGCACGCTCGCCGACCTGCCCGAACTGGTCGACCGGCTGCGGCACGCGGGCGCGGTCGTGGTGCCGCGGACCTCCGGGAACCTGGCGCAGGTGCAGGGCACGCTCTCCCGGGCCGCCTACCGGATCGTCCAGGAGGGGCTGACCAACGCGCTGCGGCACGGCGCGGGCGGGCCGATCGAGCTGCGGGTGGCGGCGGGACCGGAGGAACTGGAGCTGAGCGTGGTCAACGGGACGGGCGGCGGTCCTGGCGGCGGGGCCGGTGCGGCGGGGGCCGAGGCGGGCGGCTTCCCGACCTCGGGGCACGGGCTTCCCGGCCTGGCCGAGCGGGTGCGGCTGCTGCACGGCGAGTTCGAGGCCGGGCCGTACGGGGAGGGGCAGTGGCGGTTGGCGGTCCGGCTGCCGATGCGGTGGTCGGCGTGAGCGGCGCCGATCCGGGTACGCCCGACGTCACCCTCCTGATCGCCGACGACGACCCCGTCACCCGCAGCGGGCTGGGCACCCTGTTGGGTGCCCAGCCGGGCGTCACGGTGGTCGGAACGGCCGCCGACGGGGTCGAAGTGGTCGAGCGGGCACGGCTGTTGCGGCCCGACGTGGTGCTGATGGACGTGCGGATGCCGCGCCGCAACGGGATCGAGGCGACCCGCGAACTGCTGAGGGAGCACGGCCCGGTGAGCGAGCGCGGCCCGTCGGGGGAGCAGGGCGGCCCTCCCAAGGTCGTGGTGATCACCACCTTCGAGAACGACGGCTACGTCACCGCCGCGCTGAGCGCCGGAGCCTGCGGCTTCGTGCTCAAGCGGCTGCCCGTCCCGCAGATCGCCGAAGCGGTGCGGGTGGTGGCGGCCGGGGAGGCGGTGCTGTTCCCCGCCGCCCTGCGCCGGATGGTCGCGCCCCGGCCGCTGGACTCGGCCGAGGCGCTGCCCCGGGCGGGGCTGACCGGGCGGGAGGAGGAGGTGCTGCGGCTGATGGCGACCGGACTGTCCAACCCGGAGATCGCGCAGGCGCTCGCGGTGAGCCAGGAGACGGTCAAGACGCATGTGGGGAACGTGTTGAGCAAGCTCGGCGCGCAGAACCGGACCCACGCCGTGGTCATCGCGTACGAGAGCGGGCTGGTGGTGCCGGGCCTGCCGGGGGCCTGACCGGCACCCGGCGGGGTTCAGGGCCGCGGGTCGATCGGGGTGAGGGTGCCGAGGCGGTCCTCGACGGCCTGGGCGGCGGCCAGGCAGAGGTCCTCCCGGAAGGCCCGGCCGACGAGCTGGACGCCGGTCGGCAGGCCCTCCGCGTCGAGGCCGGTGGGGACGGCGACGGCCGGGACGCCGACGAGGCTGGTCACCGAGCAGAGCCGCATCGCCGAGGCGACCCGGTCACGGCCCGCCTGGTCCCGCGACTCCAGGCCGGGCTCGACCGGCGGCTCGGTGAACACCGGGCCCAGCAGCAGCGGGTACTCGTGCAGGAACTCCGCCCAGGAGCGGCGGATGCCCATCCGAGCGCTCAACAGCCGGACCAGGCCGGCGACGTCCGCGGGCGGGGCGCTGCGCATCGTCAGCTCGATGTAGCGGTCGCCGCCCTCGCCCAGCAGCTGCCGGACGGCGGGCCAGGTCGGTGCGAACTCGCTGACGGGGAGGCGGTGGTAGGTCTCGTACGCCTCGTCCAGCCTCGGGACGTCGGGGATCTCCCGGACGTCGTACCCGGCGTCGCACAGTGCGTCGGCGGCGGTCTCGACGGCGCGGCGGACGGCGGGATGGACGCCGCGGCCGCCCGGGTCGGTGACGACGGCGACCCTGATCGGGCCGTCGAGCGGCTCCCCGTACAGCGGGACGGGCACGGCGCGCGGGTCGCGGACGTCGGTGCCCGCCAGCGTCTCGTAGGCGAGCCGCAGGTCGGCGACCGTACGGGCCAACGGGCCGTCGGTGACCAGGACCTGGGAGGCCGGGCCGGGGTCGTCCGGCCCGATCAGGCGCTGGTCGGTGGGGAAGCGGCCGGGGGTCGGCTGGAGGGCGGCGACGCCGCAGAACGAGGCCGGGACGCGGACCGAGCCGCCGGAGTCGTTGCCGAGCCCGAGCGGGGCCATCCCGGCGGCGACGGCCACGCCGTCCCCGCCGCTGGAGCCGCCGGGGGTGCGGCTCGCGTCCCACGGGTTGCGGGTGTCGCCGTACAGCTCGCTGCGGGTGTGCATCCCGGCGACGATCAGGGTCGGCATGTTGCTGTGGCCGATCGGGATCGCCCCCGCCGCGCGCAGCCGGGCGACCGGGACGGCGTCGGTGGTGGCGACGTGGTCGCGGAAGTGCGGGGCGCCGAAGGTGGTGGGCACGCCGGCGATCGGGGTGCACTCCTTCACGGTGAACGGCACACCCGCGAGCGGGCCCGGTTCCTCGCCCGCGGCCCGGCGGCGGTCGGTGTCCCGGGCGGCCTCGCGGGCCCGGTCGGCGAGGAGCTGGGTGACGGCGTTCAGGTCGGGGTTGACCTCGGCGATCCGGGCCAGGTGGCTGTCCACCACGTCCAGTGCCGACGCCTCGCCCGTGCGCACGGCGGCGGCGAGTTCGGTGGCGGGCCTGCTCCACAGGGGCATGGGGGTACTCCTCCGACTTGCGACGTTCCGATGCGGTTGCATCGGTTGCCGTACTCTAGTCCGAGAACCGATACGCTTGCATCGGAATAAGTCCGAGACCGGATGACGTGCGGAGGAGACCGGAGATGCCCAAGCAGGTGGATCACGAGGACCGGCGCCGGCGGATCGCCGAGGCCGTCTGCCTGCTGGTGGACGAGCACGGGCTGGAGGGCGTCAGCCTGCGGGACGTCGCCACCCGGGCGGAGGTCTCGATGGGGGCCGTCCAGCGTTGCTTCCGCACCAAGGAGGAGATGCTCCTGTTCGCGCTCACCCATGTCGGCGAGCGGGTCGCCGAGCGGGTGCGCGGCCGGCTCACGGCCGGCCCGGCGCAGTCGGCGGCCAGCGAACTCGGGCTGGTGGCCGGTGAGGTGGCGCTGCTGCGGGAGGAACACCGGGCGGAGGCCAGGATCTGGCTCGCCTTCGTCGCCGGAGCCGCCGTCAACCCGGCGCTGGCGGCGACCCTGCGGAGCAGCTACGCGGCGCTGGAGGAGCTGATGGTGCGGCTGGTCGCCGAGGCCGCCGGCGCGGCGGTGGTCGGCGGGTCGGCGCTGGGCGGGGAGGCGGCGGGCGCGGCGGTGGTCGCGCGGACCGAGGCCCGGACGCTGCTCGCCCTGGCCGACGGGCTCACCGCGCACGTCCTGGTCGGGCACCGGACGGTGGCGGAGGCGGAGGAGGTCCTGCACGCGCACCTGGCCGGGCTCTGGGCGCGCTGCTGAAACGGGGGCGGGGGCCGTCATCCATGGCGAATCCGCGCCGAATCCGCGCCGAATTCGCGCCGATGAGATGATCCACGGACGGGGCGGTCGGCGGCGGGGCGGTCTGACCCCGAGGCCCCGAGGCCCCGAGGCCCCGAGGCCCCGAGAGCCCGAAAGCCGGAACCCCCGAATCCCGGTTGCCAGCCGGCGGGCCGGGCGGCGAGGATTCGTTCGTGTCCGAGACGGTGTTCGAGACGGTGTCCGACGGGCCAGAGCTGCGGCCCTACCCCAAGATCCCGGCCCGCGGCCGCTCCGGCGGGCCCGGCGGTCGGGAGTGGACCGCGGCGGAGAAGGTGCACGGGGCGCACTTCGCCGTGGTCTGCGAAGGCGGCTCGGTGCGGGCCGCGAAGCGGCGTGAACTGCTGGACGACGAGGGGCTGGACGGCTTCTTCGGCGTGAGCCGGATCTGGCCCGAACTCTCCGTCGCGGCGGCCCGGTTCGCCGCCGCGGTGCGCGGAACCGGCGGCCCCGACGCCGTGGTGACGATCTACGGCGAACTGGCCGGCGGCCGCTACCCGCACCCCGAGGTGCCCGTCGCCCCCGGCGTCGACCCGGTCCAGACCGGCGTCTGGTACGCCCCCGGCCTGCGCTGGCTGCCGTTCGACGCCACCGTCGAGACACCCGAAGGCCGTTGGTGGATCGCCGACCGCACCCTGCGCACGGCCGCGCGGGCCGCCGGACTCACCTGCGTGCCCCTGCTCGGACACGGAGCCCTGAACACCCTGCACGACCTCCCGGTGCGCTACCCCACCCGGGTGCCCGCCCTGTTCGGCCTGCCCGAGCTGCCCGACAACCTCGCCGAGGGGTACGTCCTCAAGCCGGCCGGCGAGTGGCACGAGTCCGGTCCGGCCCGCCCCCTGGTGAAGGTGAAGCAGCAGGCCTTCGCCGAGGACGACCGCTACGACGGCGCCCGCCCGTACCTCCCCCCGCCCGAGGGCGCGGCCGGCGTCCCCGCCTGGCTCCTCGTCCAGGCCTCCGCCCTGCTCACCCCCACCCGCGCGGCGGCCGCCGTCAGCAAACTGGGCCCGCGCGCGGCCGTGGAGGCCGTGGCGGAGGAGATCGCGGCGGACGTGGCCGACGAACTCGCCGATGCCGTGGGCGGGTTGGACGCCGAGACGCTGGCCGCGCTGCGCCAGGCCCTGGAACCCGGCACGCGCTCGCTGGCGTCCTTCGACGCGCAGGACCGGCGCAACTCCTGACAGCGGGGGAGCGGAAGCGGCCCGGGCGAGAAGGCGGCTGTCGCGAGCCGAGGCGCGAGGGTCGTGTGCGGGAGGCTTCCAAGTCCGGTGGGCGGGGCCCGACCGGTACGCGCCCGCGGCCGCCGACCGCACCGACCCGCGGCTGTCGCCGCTGCTCGCCGAGGACCTGACCGGGCTGCCGCCCGCGTACATCGGCACCGCGGGCTTCGACCCGCTGCGCGACGAGGGCGAGGCGTACGGGCGGGCGCTGGCGGAGGCCGGAGTCGCGGTGCGGCTGAGCCGGCAGTCGGACCTGATCCACGGGTACGTCAACTACCTCGGCCTCGGCGGGCGCTTCCGGGGGGCGGCCGCCGAGGCGGCGGAGGCGCTGCGGCAGGCGATCGGCGGGTAGCGGACAGGCGTACGGCCGAGGGCGGGACATGGGGGAGGGTCCGCCCCGCGCCGTGCCGTGGGGGGTGGGGGTGGACCGGGCCGGGGCGGGCCGTGCATGCAGGGGGCGTGAGCCGACGCCCGCGCGCCGGGTCGTTGCCGCATGGGGGGTTCTCGGCGCCCGGCTCTTATTGTACTGTCCGTCTAATAAGCGGGTGAGCGGGAGCCCGCGGCGGAACAGGCACCTGGAGGCAGCCATGGCGCTCAGCTGGCACGCGGGGCACGGCCACACCACGGCCGACGACGACGTCTCGAAGCGGCTGCTGGAGTCGGCCGCCACCCTCTCCTTCGACCCCTCGACCGAGATCGACTGGGACGCTCCTCTCCCGGACGAGCACTACGGCCTCAATCCGGAGTGGAGCACCCTCTACGGCACCCGACTGTGGGACGAGATGACCGAGCGGCAGCGGGTCACACTCACCCGGCACGAGGTCTGCTCGATCATGAACACCGGCATCTGGTTCGAGATGATCCTCCAGCAGATGGTGCTGCGCGACCAGTACCTCAAGAACCCCGCCAGCGCCGAGTTCCAGTTCGCGCTCACCGAGATCGCCGACGAGTGCCGCCACTCGATCATGTTCGCCCGGGCCTGCGAGAAGATGGGCGTCCCCGCCTACCGCCCGCACAAGCTGATCGCCCAGGCCGGACGCGCCTTCAAGGCGCTCGCCAAGGGCGAACTCGCCTACGGCGGCATCCTGGTGGCCGAAGAGGTGCTCGACGTCATGCAGCGCGACTGGATGCGCGGCGAGAACGTCCTGGAGATCGTCCGCGGCACCTCCCGGATCCACGTGGTCGAGGAGTCCCGGCACATGAAGTTCGCCCGGCAGGAGATCCGCGAGCGGATGCGCCACGCGAGCCCCGCCCGCCGGCGCACCTCGGCCACCGGTATCGCCGTGGGCGCGTACGTCATCGTCACCAGCATGGTCCACCCGGGCGTGTACAAGGCCGCCGGGCTCGACGTCCCGCGGGCGCTCGCCGAGGTGCGGGCCAACGAGCACCGCAAGGCGATGATGCGCACCAGCTCCCGGCACCTGATGGCCTTCCTCGCCGAGACCGGGCTGCTCACCAGCCGCGCGGCGGCCGTCTACCGCCGGGTTCACATGCTCTGACGAAACGTCAGGAACTCTTCCACCGGATCGTTTCCCGCCCATCGGACACAGCGAGGACCCCACCCCGGCCATGGCCTACGCGATCACCCAGACCTGCTGCAACGACGCCTCGTGCGTGTCCGTCTGCCCGGTCAACTGCATCCACCCGACCCCGGACGAGCCGGAGTTCGGCACCACCGACATGCTCTACATCGACCCGCGGGCGTGCATCGACTGCGGCGCCTGCGCGGACGCCTGCCCGGTGGACGCGGTGTTCCCGGTCGACCGGCTGCGCGGCCCCGACACCGTGTTCGGCGACCTCAACCGCGACTGGTTCCGCGACCACCCCAGCGACCACGCCTGGGGCGCGCCCAGCTTCCCGCGCAGCCTGCCGGGCGGGCTCGGCACGCTGCGGATCGCCGTCGTCGGCACCGGCCCGTCCGCCGGGTACACCGCGCAGGAACTGCTGCGCAGCACCAGCGCCGAGATCACCATGATCGACCGGCTGCCCGTCACCGGCGGCCTGCTGCGGCACGGCGTCGCCCCCGACCACCAGTCCACCAAGCGGATCGTGGAGAGCTTCGCGAGCGTCTTCCACGACCCGCGGCTGCGGATGCACCTCAACGTGGAGATCGGCACGGACGTCAGCCACCAGGAGCTCGCCGCGCACCACCACGCGGTGGTGTACGCGGTCGGCGCGGCCGCCGACCGCCGGCTCGGCATCCCCGGCGAGGACCTGCCGGGCAGCCTGCCCGCAACCACCTTCGTCGGCTGGTACAACGCCGAACCGACCGTGCCCGCCGAGGCGGTGGAGCTGTCGGCCGCCGAGCGGGTGGTGGTGGTCGGCAACGGCAACGTCGCGGTGGACATCGCCCGCATCCTGCTCACCGACCCCGACCGGCTCGCGGCCACCGACATCGCCGACCACGCGCTGGCCGCGCTGCGCCGCGGCAGGGTCAGGGAGGTCGTGCTGCTCGCCCGGCGCGGTCCGGAGCAGGCGGCGTGGACCAGGGCGGAGTTCGTGGCGCTGCGGCAGCTGCCGGGCGTCGAGGTGGTGGTGGCGGACGACCCGCAGGTGCGGGCGGCGATCGAGACGGCGGGGGTGGAGTCGGGAACGGGCGCGGGTGCGGGCGCGGGTGTGCCGGGATCGGGCTCGGGCGCTGCGCTGCTCGCCGGGCTGCCGCTGGTGCCGTACGACGGGGCCGCGGCGCCAGCGCCGGGGCGGCGGATCGTGCTGCGGTTCCTGTCGGCGCCGGTCGAGCTGTCCGGGAACGGGCGGGTCGAGGGCCTGACCGTCGAGCGGACCACCCTGGCGGCGGACGGCCGGGTCGAGGGCACCGGGGAGCGGGACGTGCTGCGGGCCGGGCTGGTGGTGCGCTCCATCGGGCACCGGGCAGTCCCGCTGCCCGGGCTGCCGTTCGACGAGCGGGCCGGGACGGTCGCCCACCGGGCCGGGCGGGTGGTCGACCCGGCCACCGGGCGCCCGCTGCCGGGGACGTACGTGGTGGGCTGGGCCAAGCGCGGACCGTCCGGCGGGATCGGCGCCAACCGGGCCTGTGCGCGGGAGACGGTGGACGCGCTGCTGGACGACGCGACCGCCCGCGTGCTGCCCGTCCCGGAGGCCGACCGCAGGGACTTCGAACGGCTGGTGCGCCGCCGGCGGCCGGACGCGGTCGGGCTGCGGGAGCTGCGGGCGGTGGACCGCGCGGAACGCGAGCGGGGCGAGAGCGAGGGGCGGCCCCGGGTGAAGCTCGCCACCGTCCCCGAGCTGCTGGCGGCGGGGCGGCGGCGGTAGCGGGGGCTGCCGGGGCCCGGGGGACTGTCGGGGGCCTGCTGCGGGCGCCGGGGGACTGCCGACTCTGGCCGGGGTGCCGGGGCCGGGCGGTGCCGGGGTGGGGCGGTGCCGGGGCGGCGTGACGTGCGCAGGGAGTCGGGTGGGCCGACTTCCTGCGCACCCGGCCGCTCCCCGCAGGGGGTTGACCTGCGTCGCGCCGGGTTGACGGGACCGTGTCCCGGTGCGGCCGGGGGCGTTGGGTGGGCGTGAGTGGTTTTGGGCGGCTGCCGGGGCCGGAGTGGCAAACGGGTGAAGAAACGATCCTGCGCGGCGCCCCGGACCGGCCGCCGGAAGCGTCGCAGGTGTCGCAGGCGCCGGAGGTACCCGGCCCCCCCGACGCGCCGGAGGCACCGGACGCACCGGAGGCACCCATCTACGCCGAGCTGGCCCGGCGCTGGCAGGCCGAGGGGCGAGCCGTACCCGGACTGCCCGATCCGGTCTGGGAGTCGCTGGCCGCCCCGGCCGGGGCTCAGTCGGCGGTGTCCGGCTCGGGCCGCAGACCGCTCGAAGGTCCGGCCTGGGGCTCGCCCTGGAGTTCGGAGCGGAACCCGGCGGCGGGTTCGGGGTGGAACCCCGGATAGAACTGCCGCGCCCAGCGGTGGAACAGCCCGGTCGAACGCTCCCCGGGTACGAGCCGGGGCTGCGCCAGGTGCCGCTGGTGGGCCAGCACCGGCCGGTCCTGTTTGGTGATCCGCACCGAGGCCCGCAGCGCCGCCCAGGAAGCCGCCCGGTCGACGGTCCGCGCCGCGCCGACCCCCGGCACCGGCACCGTGGCGGTCACCGCGAACCGCACCCTGGTCCGCCACGGCGCGAGAGGCGTCGGCAGCACCCACCCACAAGGTGCCGCTCACCTGCGGCAGTTCCACCTCCAGTCGGCTCATCCCGAGCCCGGCGAGCGTCACCGGCTGCTCCAGGAGCACCGCGCCCAGCCCCGGGAGCCGGGTGGTGGTGCGCTGGTGGACGGTGAACAGCGGGCCGGCCGCCTCCGGCGGGGCGGTCTCGCGAAAGATCGGCCGGATCGCCTCGACCGTCCAAGCGCGAAGCGCCAAGCCCCGGCCTATGGCTCGAACTTGTGGATGGCGTCCGTGTCCGGACGTGACCGCCAGGAGCGCTTCAGCTCCGCCCAGCGGGCCTCCTGTTCCTCGGTGAGGACGCCCCGGAGCTCGGCCAGCTTGAGGAGTTGGGCCTCGGCGTCGGCGCCCAGGGGCTGGGCCTCGGCGCGGTAGTGGTCGGTGAGGAGCGCGTCGAGTTCGGGGCGGGTGAGGGCGGGGTCGAGGCGTTGGGCGAGCTTGGCCATGTTGCGGTAGGAACCCTGGAGGAGGAAGGGCGGCTCGGTGCGGGTGCGGTCGTCCTGGGCGGCGGAGGCGAGGTAGGCGCGGTTGACGGCCAGGACGGTGGAGCGCAGGTGGAGCAGGCCGGCCAGGACGGCGGTCATCCGCTCGGCCTCGGCGGCGGGCCAGGCGCCGGCCAGGGTGCCGCCGGGCAGGCCGCAGGCGCGGGCGAGCAGGGTGTCCAGGTCGGCGCGCTCGGCGGTGGCGAGCGGGGCGAGGTGGGGGTTGGCGGGCAGGGCGTTCTCGACGAAGCTGAGCGCGAAGAGGTCCTCGCGTCCGGCGACGGCGTCGCCCAGGTTCCACACGTCGGCGCGGTTGGCGAGCATGTCGGGCAGCCGGAAGAGGCGGCCGGACTCGGTGTACGGGTTGGCGGCCATGACCACGGCGAAGCGCTTGCCGCGCAGGTCCCACTCGCGGGCCTCGCCGTCCCAGACGCCGTCGATCCGGCGCTGGGCGTCGCACAGCGGGATGAAGCGCTGGAGGAACTCGGGCGAGGTGTGCTGGACGTCGTCCAGGTAGAGCAGCACGTTGTCGCCCGCGTGCAGGGCGAAGTTGAGCTTCTCGAGCTCGCGCCGGGAGGTGGCGTCGGGGGCCTCGGCCGGGTCCAGCGAGGTGACCCGGTGGCCGAGCGCGGGGCCGCTGACGGAGACCAGCAGCAGGCCGAGCCGCTCGGCGAGGTACTCGACCAGGGTGGTCTTGCCGTAGCCGGGCGGGGAGACCAGCAGCAGCAGGCCGCTGCGGTCGACCGGCCCGCCGGACTCGGCGGTGCCGAGCTGCTTGGCGAGGTTGTCGCCGATCAGCGGCAGGTACACCTGGTCGATGAGCCGGTTGCGGACGAAGCCGTTGAGCGGGGCGGGCCGGTACTGGTCGAGCCGCAGCCGGGCGTGCTCGGCGGCCAGCAGGTCGCCGCGCAGTCGCTGGTAGGCCCGGTAGCCGGGCATCTCGACCTGCTCGAACTCCTCCACCCGGGCGAGGAGTTCGTCCAGCCGCAGGTCGAGTGCCCCGCCGGTGACTCGCGGGTGGTCGCCGAGCAGCCCGGTGACCCGGGCGCCCACGGCCCCCTCGGCGGGCCGGCGCGGCAGGGACGGGCAGAGCAGCGCGGCGGCGGCCTCGGCGAGGTCGGCCGGATCTGCGTCGGCGGATCCGGACTCCAGCCAGGCAGTGGCGAGTTGGCGCCGTACGGGCAGCAGCGCGGGCTCCTCGGGCAGTGCGGCCAGTGCCTCGGTGAGGCCGGCCGACTCGGGGGCGGCGCGGAACTTGTCGAGCAGTGCGGCGGCGCCCGCCGAGTGGGCGAAGCTGGGGGCGGCGGCGGCCAGTTCGGCCACCAGATAGGGCCCGGCGGGCTCCGCCCCCGGGACGAAGTCGGCGACGGCGGCGGTGAGTTCGTCGGCGAGTGAAGCCAGCGCGTCCAGCGCGGCCGCTGCCGGGGCGCCGCCGAAGGCGTCCCGGGCGAGGCCCAGCGAGCGGGCCCGGGTGTGCCAGAGCAGCCGCTGCCGTTCGTCGGTGCCGTGTGCCCAGTACAGCTGCGCGGCCGCCCGGGCGGCCGCCGGGTGGCGCAGCAGTCCGGCCTCGGCGTCGAGCCGGAGCAGGGCGCGGAGCAGCAGTGCGGCGTCGTGGTCGTGCACGCCGCGCTGGTAGCCCTCGTCCGGGCGTTGCTCGGCGGCCCGCCGGACGTACTCCAGCAGGTCGCCGTCCGCGGGCGGCGACCCGGCCCCGGCGGCCGACAGCAGGCTCGCCGCGAGGTACTCGGCGCGGTACAGCCGCGGGGTCTCCGAGGGCAGCGGGCGGTCCCAGTACCGCTCGGTGGCGGCGAAGGCCGGGTCGGTGACGGGGGAGCGGTAGTCGGTGCCGGTGAGGGTGAAGGCGGGGCGTCCGCGCCAGGGCACCAGGGCGAGTTCGGGCCGCTGGGTGGTGACGGCGAACAGGTGCCGGCCCAGTCGCAGGGTGCCGGGGCCGTCTCCGGCGAGTTCGGCGCGGTCGCGCAGGGCCCGGTGGGCGCGGCCGCGGGCGGCGCGCAGCCGGCCGGTCAGCTCCTCGGCCCGGACCCGGTCGCCGAGTGCGGTCAACTGCCCTGCGAGGTAGCGGAGTTTGACGGCCGTCGGGTCGGCGGCGAAGGCCGCCTCGATCTCCTCGGCGGAGTCCAGTGCGGCCAGTCGGCGGTGCAGGGTGTCGAGGATGCGTTCGGCGGAGGCGGCCAGCCGGTCGGCGCGCCGGGCCCGCTCCTCCAGCAGGTGCTGGCGGCGGGCGGTGAGCGCGTCGTGGATCTCGGTGCGCCGGGCGGTGAGCTGCTCGCCGAGGGCCGGGTCGGCGTCGGCGAAGCGGGTCTCCAACTGCTCGATCCGCAGCAGCAGTCGACCGAGCTGATCGTCGCAGGCCTCGGGGGTGTCGGCGGCGGCGAGCGCGGCGGTGGTGGCCTGGCCGAGCAGGGCGGTCTCGGCGGCGAACTCGGCGGCGGCTTCGCGGGTTCGCAGCTCGCGGCGGCGCACGGTCAGCACGGACCGGGCCCGGTTGAGCAGGCCGAGGACGTCGGCGAGCCGGTCGAGGATCGCGGTGCGGGTGGTGGCGTCGGCCAGGTCGAGGGTGCCGACCAGCTCCGAGACGGTCTGCAACGCCTCGCTCTGGGAGCCGAGTTCGAGCCCCAGTGGCTCGGCCTCGGCGGCGGTGGCGATGGCGGAGCAGCGCTCGGCGAGTTCGCCGGCCCGACGCCGGTGCGGCTCGAAGGCGGTCGGTTCGGCGAGTTGGACGACGGCGCGGTCGGCGGCCTCGGCCAGACCCTCGGCGAGGTGCGCGGCGAGCGCGTCGATCCGCTGGACGTCGGCGCGCGGCAGCTCGCGCAGCGCCTCGACGCGCCCCTGGGCGCGGCGCAGAGCGGCCAGCCGGTCGACCCACTCGGCGGCGTCGGCCAGTGTCTCGCCGCGGGCGGTGCGCAGCAGGCCCTCGACGTGCTCGGCGGCCTCGTCCGTCCGCCGGGCGGCGTGCGCGGTGAGCTGGGCGACGGCCTCGTACTCGGCGACGACCTGCCGGGCGGTGTCGCGGATCTCGGCGAGCGGCGCGGCGAGGTCGCCGAGGCCGCTCTGGCCGAGCCAGTGGTGCCGGTCGGCGGTGCGGGTGCAGGCAGCGAGGACGGCCTGGTGGCCGGCCGGGGTGTCGGCGCCGGCCGCGGCCAGCCGGGCCAGGGCCAGGCAGTCGGCCAGGCCGCGGACCAGGTCGGCGTTGCCGATCCGGGCCAACGGACCGCTGCCGGAAGGCTGTTCGGCGGCGAAGCGCTCGCTGGTGAACGGGGTCTGCCAGAGCTGGACGGTGTGCAGCCGGCTCGGCCCGTCCTCGGCCGGGCGCAGGGCGATCAGGGTGCCGTCGGCGAGCAGCGCGTAGCCCTGGCAGGGCAGCGGGGCGGCGGCCTCCTGGCGGACGCTGTTGTACGGCTGGAGCAGGGCGCGGCCGTCGACCGGGGAACGGAACTCGTACAGCACGTCCTCGCCGTTGGGCGACACGACGGTGCGCTCGTACACCAGGCCGTCGACCGGCTGGTCGAAGGTGCGCACGGTGCCGTCCACCAGGTGGCAGCCGCCGGGGAAGGCGACGCCCTGGTCGGCGGGCAGTCGAAGGCAGGCCTGGCCGAGCGCGTCGATCCGGGTGACGGTGCCGGTGGGCAGGTGGACCACCAGGTGCCGCTCGGTCTCCTCCTGGTACGGGCGCACGCGCACCAGCAGCAGGGTGCCGATCCGGGCGTGGGCGATCCGGGCGTCGGCGAGGGTCTGGAGGGCCTCGGCGAGCGGCTCGCGGTGCAGCTCCCGGCCGTCCGGGGTGGTGATGCTCAGTCGGCCGCCGTCGACGCCGACCAGCAGCTCGCCGGCCAGGTCGGCGCGGGGCGGGCGGCCCGGGCCGGCGGGCAGCTGGTCGTCCCGGGTGAGCGCGGTCCAGGGCAGCTGCCGGCCGTCGGCGGGGGTGTGGTCGCGTTCGCCGCGCCCGTCCAGGTAGGACGGCCGGGCGCCGTCGGCGAGGCCGCCGTCCAGGCGCCAGCGCAGCACCCGGACGTCGGTGGCGGCCGGGCCGGTGCGGAAGACGGCGAGCAGCCGGCCGTCCACCGGGCGCAGCCGCTCCAGCCGGGCGTCGCGGAAGTAGCGGCGCAGGTCGGCGAGGTCCTGGCGCAGCCGGGGGTCGTCCAGCAGGGAGCCCTCGGCGGGCGCGGGGGAGAGGTCGGGGTGGTGCAGGCCGAGTACGTCGGTGAAGTCCTCGTCGCCGTCGGCGGGTTGGGCGGGGCGGGTGCCGAGCAGCAGCTGCCCGCCGGCGGCGGTGAGGTCCTGCGGCAGGCAGGCCCGGGCGGTGGTGAGCCGCCCGGTGCCGACCAGCCGCAGCTCCCCGCCGCCGAACTCGGCGACCCGGCGGGCGTTCAACGCCTGGGCCCGGTCGGCGAGTTCGGCGGCGGCTCGGGCGAGCCGGTCGCGCAGGACCTCGTAGGTGCCGGCGTCGAGCCGGGCGTCGAGGGCGTCCACGGTCACGGTCACGTTCCTCGGTCGAAGCGGGTTGAGTCGGGTGAGTCGGTCGGCTCGGCTGAGTCGGTCGGCCGGTCACTTGGAGCCGTTGGCCGCGGCGAGGCCGCCGGCCAGTGCCCCGATCGGGGTCTCCGCGACGCCCAGCTTCCGTGCCGAGTCGAGCAGTTGGCGCAGCTGACCGGCCTGGTCGCCGGCCCCGGAGCCGATCAGCTTCATCAGCAGGGCGGACACCGTCAGGTTCTGCACGTCCGCCGTGGAGACCGAGGAGAGCACCCGGGTGAGGTCCTCGGTGAAGCTCGCCCGCCCGTCCAGCCAGGGGCCGGCCAGGGTCTGCGCGGTCTGCGAGTGGCCGACGAAGGCGTCCACGCTCTTGCCGGCCGTCACCGACTGCACCAGCCGGTCGAAGAACACCGAGTCCCCGCCGACGATGTCGATCTTCGCCTTCTCCAGCCCGGCCGCGACCAGCGCCGCCTGGGCCTCGGCGATCTGCCGCTGGGCGTCCAGCCCGGCCAGCCGGACGTCCTTCTCGGCGGCCAGCCGCAGGCGGTACTCCTCGTGCCCGCGCGAGGCCTCGTCCAGCTTGGCCATCGCCGCGGCCTTCTCGGTCAGGCCCTCGGCCTCGGCCTTCAGCTTCCCGCCGATCTCCAGCGCGGCGGCCTTCGCCTTCTCGGCCTGGACGGCGGCCTCGGCGCGGCCGACCTTCTCCACCGCCGCGGCCTCCTGCTCGCGGACCTGGACCCGGGCCAGCCCCTCGGCGGCGGCCTCCGCCCGGACGCCCTCGGCCATCCGGATCTTGGCGGCCGCGTCCAGCTCGGCGGCCTGCTGCCGGGCCTCGGCCATCACCAGCGCCTCGCGGGCCTTGTGCGCGGCGGCCTGCTCGGCGGCCTCGGCGGCCTTGATGTCCTTGACGAGCTTCTCCTGCGCCTCGGCCTCGGCCTGGATCACCACGGCCTTGCGGACGCGCTCGGCCTCCTCGGTGGCGCGCAGGGTCTTGACGGCCTCCTCCTGCTCAGCGACGGTGCGGTCCACCGCGACCCGCTCGCGGACCACGTCGGCGACCTCGCGCTTGGCGGACTCGACCTCCTTCGCCTTGGCGATCGTGGCCAGTTCGGTCTCCCGCTCGCGGCCGACGACCTCCAGCAGACGGTCCTTCTCGATCCGCTCGTTCTCCACCGCGATCACCCGCTCGCGGTTCTTCTGCGCCACCGCGACCTCGCGGGCCTGGTTCTCCCGCTGCACTCCGAGCAGCTCCTCGGTGCGCAGGAAGGCGGTCTGGGCGTTGAGCCGCTCCTCCTCCTGCACCCGGGCGATCACCGCGTCCTCCTTGGCCCGCAGGGTCTCGATCTCGCGGCGCTGGCGGATCTCGGCGTCGGCCTGCCGGCGCTCCAGCTCCAGGACGGCCTCCCGGGCGTCCACGTTCTGCCGGGTGATCTCCTTCTGCTCGTTGCGCTGGTACTCGTTGGTGCGCACGTGCTCGATCGCGGTCAGTTCGGTGATCTTGCGGATGCCCTGGGCGTCCAGGATGTTGTCGGCGTCCAGCTGGCTCATCGGGGTCTGTTCCAGGTGGTCGATGGCCGCGTCCTCGAGTGTGTAGCCGTTGAGGTCGGTGCCGATGACCGCGATGATCTGGTCCCGGAACTCGTGCCGGTGGGTGTACAGGTCGGTGAAGTCCAGCTGCTTGCCGACGGTCTTGAGCGCCTCGGCGAACTTGACCGCGAAGAACTCCTGGATCGCCTGCGGGTCGCTGGCCCGGGCGGTGCCGATCGACTGCGCGACCTTGATGACGTCCTCGACGGTCTTGTTGACCCGGACGAAGAACGAGATCCGGATGTCCGCGCGGATGTTGTCGCGGCAGATCAGGCCGTCCCGGCCGGCCCGGTGGATCTCCACCGTCTTGGCGGTGATGTCCATCAACTCGGCCTTGTGGAGCACCGGGAGGACGATCGCGCCGGTGAAGGTCACGTCCACCTTCTTCGTCCGGGAGACGATCAGTGCCTTGCCCTGCTCGACCTTCTGGAACAGGCGGCCCACGAACAGCAGCATGGCGAGCAGGATGAGCAGCACGACGGCGACGAGCACGCCGAAACCCACGGCGATGGTGTCCATCACGGAGTCCTTTGACGAGATGGCGAGTTGGTGCGAAGAGAAGAAGCGAAGAGAGAAGAGAGGTGCGATGAAGGCGGGGGTGAACGGTGAGGGCGAGCGTCGGTGAACCGGTGAACCGGTGAACCGGTGAACCGGTGAGGCGTCAGGTGACGGACGGCGGATCGAAGGGCGCCACCAGGAAGTGCTCGCCCTCGGCGTCGTAGTCGAAGATCAGCGCGGTCCGCCCGGCCGTCAGAGCCGGTTCGGGCTCCGCCGTACGGACCTGGACGGTCGCGGTGGAGCCGTCCTCCGCGGTCACCTCGGCCTGTCCGAAGTCGGCCGTCACCCGGCCGGTCCGGATCACGCAGACCCGGCCGACGAAGTCCCCCCGGGTGAGCGGCCGGTCCTGCGGGAACAGCCGCGACAGCGGCCGGACGAGCGCCCGGGTGCCCGCCCAGGAGGCGACCAGCGCGACGGCGAACACGCCGCCGCGCGCCGGTGCCCCCGAGGTGAGGACGGTGCCGGCCAGGCTGACGAACCAGGCGAGCGCGACCAGCAGCGACACCGCCACCGTCACGGGCACCCCGCCCAGCCCCAGCGCGGCCAGCACGCCCGCGTGGTGGCCGGAGCCGCTCCGGTCGGATCCCCCGTCGGCACCGTGCCCCCCGGCACCGTGCCCACCGTGACCGGCGTCCGCGACGTGTACGGCGTGTCCCCCGTGCCCGGCACCCAGGTGGTGCCCCGCGTGCCCGACGTCCACGTGGTGCCCGCCGCCGTGCCCCCCGTGCACGGCGCCGGGCACCAGGCCGCCGAACAGCATCAGCAGCCAGTACCCGACCACCACCACCAGCGCGAAGCTGAACAGCGCCGTCGGAAAGGCCAGCGCGGCCGCGAAGAATCCCCCCATCCCGGCCACCCTCCCCCGCCCTTCCGACGGCACCGCGCTTCGGCGCCGGGGAGATCATGGCAGTGCCGGGCGCGGCCGCACATTGCCAGGATCCGGCAATCTTTACGCCCTCTTGACACCCTGGTACGCACGGCCCGCGTGACACTGCAACAACCGGGCAACAGGACGACCGTCGGACGGCCGCAACGGGGCCCCGCGGGTTTGGCGCGGCGGGGCGCGGTGGCGGCCCCGCAGGGCGGCGGGACTGCAAGCGTAGTGAGTGACACCGCATCCGTAGTGAGCGGTACTACAGCCGCAGTGGCCGGAACCACACCGGAACTACAGCGATCGTTCCGGCCAGTTCAGCAGTCGCGCCCCCATGGCCGCCGTCTCCAGGGTGAAGCGCTGGAGCGCGTCCGCCGGGTCGTACCCGGTGAGCGCCTTGATCCGCTCCAGCCGGTAGCCCAGGGTGCGCACGCTCAGGCCCAGCCGGCGGGCCGCCTCCGCGTTCACGTACGCCGCCTCCGCATGCACCACGATGGTGTCCAGCAGCGGCCGGGCCCCGCCACGCGCCTCGGTCAGCGGGCCGAGCACGCTGCGCACCAGGTCGGCCATGGCGGCCCGGTCGCGCATCAGCACCGGGAAGACCAGCAGTTCCTCGGCCCGCAGCTGCCGGGCCGGCAGGTCCAGCCGGTGCGCGTAGTCCAGTGCGTCCAGCGCCTCCTCGTAGCTGCGCGGCACCCCGCTGGGCCCCGAGTGCCGGCGGCCCGTCGCCACCCGGCGCACCGGCTGGTAGCCCGGCCCGGGGCGCAGCGCCAGCTCGGCGAAGGCCTCCAGCAAGGCCCGCTCGGCGTCGGGGGCGATGCAGATCAGCCGGCCGTCCTTGCTGGCCAGCAGCACGTCCCGCTCGCCGAACCGCCCGCTCAGCTCCCGCTCGACCCGGTGCACCAGCGGATGCACGTCCGCGAACGGCTCGTCGCCCACCGCGACGGCCACCGTGTACGCGCCCGCCAGCCGCAGCCCGAAGCGCTCCGCGCGCTCCGCGAGCAGCCCGAGATCGCTGCGGCCGAACAGCAGGTCGTCGATGAACTCCCGCCGCGCCGCCTCCTCCTGGCGGACGGCCAGGCGCTGCGCCCGCTCGTGGCCCTCCCCCAGCGCGGCCAGCGCGGCGTCGGTGGCGCCGAGCACCGCGTCGCCCATCCGGCGCAGCTCGGTGACGCTGCTCGCGCCGGTCGTCCCGGGCAGGGTCTGCCAGGCCCGCCGGGCCGCGGCCAGGCAGTGCGCGACCACCTCACGCAGTCCGTACCCGGCCTCCGCGCAGTGCTCGCCCAGCTTGCGCAGGCGCTCCAGCTCCTCGCGGCGCACCAGCCGGCCGGTTCTGGAGACGTCGGCGAGCAGGCCGAGGTAGACCTCGGCCAGCTCGGTGGGTATGTCGTGGTCGTTACCCTCGATCACCGTGTCCTGCCATCCCCCGTACGGCCTGGTGTTTCGGCGCTGAATTTATCAGGGACGCCCAGGTCGGGACGGCGTCGGCGGCCCGCGCGAGCGGTCGTGGGCGGCCCGGGCGAACAGCCCCGGACGGCCCGGTCGAGCGGTCGCGGGCCCACCCGAGCAAGCGGTCGCGGACGGCCGGAGCGCGCGCCACCCCCGCCGATCCGCGCAGCCCGTACGGCGCCGGGTCGCCGTGGCCCGCCGACGGGGGTGGGGTGGAGGGATGCACCGGTCCGGGCTTGCCGGGCGGCCCCCGGAGGGGTTAGACATCCAGACGTCGCCGCCGTGCCCCGCCTCCGGGGCCCCCGTCTCCGGAGCCCCGTCCAGTCCCGGGTGCGGCCCCACCGAAAGGCCCCGCATGTCCCTGGTCAACTTCCGCGACGCCGCCACCCTCGGCGACCCCGAGGGCCGGCGGGTCCGTCCCGGTGTGCTGTACCGCTCCGCCCAGCCGTTCCCGGCCGCCGACGAGGCCACCGTCACCCAGCTGCGCGGCTGCGACATCCGCACCATCGTGGACCTGCGGGACCCGCGGGAGACCGACCCCGCCGACTGGGCCGCCGCCGAGGCCGCCGGCATAGCCGTCGTCGCCGCCCCGGTGAACCCCGCCACCGACGCCCTCACCGCGCGGATGAGCACCATGGCCACGGCCGCCGACCTGGGCGACTTCTACGTCCTGCTGGCCGAGTCCGCGCCCGAAGCGGTGGCCGCCGCCGTCGACGCCACCGTCCGCCCCGGCGCCGTCCTGCTGCACTGTGCCGCCGGCAAGGACCGCACCGGACTGCTGACCGCCCTGCTGCTGGACCTCCTCGACGTCCCCGCCGAGCACATCGTCGCGGACTACACCCGCACCGCCGACGCCCTCCCGCAGATCTTCGCCGGCCTCGCCGAGCGCCACCGCACCGCCCTCAACAACCACACCACCTCCCGCGTCACCGACTCCCAGGGCCGCAACCTCACCATCCCCGCGCCCCTCCTGGAGGCCCCGGCCGAGGCCATGTCGGTGTTCATCGACCGCGTCCGCACCCACCACGGCGGCGCCGCGTCCTTCCTCCCCGGCTGCGGCGTCCCGGCCGCCACCCTCGGCGCCTTCCGCGCCAAGGCGGCCGCCGCCTGAGCCGAAGGCCCGCCGCCGCGGTGCCGAGCCGTAGGCCGGCGGGCGCGCGATGTGGCTTCCGGTCCCCGCGTCCACCAGCGCCGTCGAGCGGCACGGCCGCGGCCGCGGTCACCGCTCGGCAGCCCTCGCACCGCCGGGCGGCCCCCGCACAGCCCGGCAGCCCCCCGGGCGCCCCGTAATCCCGTTGCGCCGCCCCGCCCCGCGCTGGCAGCGTGCCCGGGGAGGGGCCGGCGAGGGGAAGGGGGTGCCGGGGGATGACCGCGCTGCGGGAGATCCGCGCCGACCACGACGAGCGGACGATCGTGCTCTACCAGGCCTACCCGCCGGCCGTCGCCGACGCGGCACTGGCGGCGGGCCGGTTCGTGGCGCCGTTCGGCTTCCACCGGATGACGTGGATCAAGCCCTCGTTCCGCTGGCTGATGCACCGCAGCAACTGGGCGCAGAAGCCCGGCCAGACCAGGGTGCTGGCGGTCCGGATCACCCGGGAGGGCTGGGAGGAGGCCCTCGCCCGCGCCGTCCTGACCACCGCGCACCCGGACGAGGTGGCCCGCGCCGGGGTCCACGTGCAGTGGGACCCGGAGCGGTCGCTGCGCGGGGCGGCGCTGAACCACTACAGCATCCAGGTGGGCATCGGCCGCGGGCTGATCCGCGCCTACGCCGAGGAGTGGGTCGTCGGGCTCACCGACCTCACCCCGCAGGTGCGGCGGATCGCCGCGCTGGTCCACGGCGGGCAGGCGGCGAAGGCGCAGCGGCTGCTGCCGCCCGAGCGCCCGTACCGGCTGCCCGCCGCGACGGCGCGGCGGCTCGGCCTGGGGTAGCGCGGGGCCTCACACGTCCCGGCGCCGCACCACGACGACCGTCACCGCCACCGCGGCCACGCCCCACAGCCCCATGGTGATCCACGAGTCCAGCACGCTCGGCGCGTACTTTCCCATCGTGGTCGTGGAGTTGGGGTTGATGCTGAGCCGCTGCACGGTGGCCATCGGCAGGTGGGTGCCGATCTCCTTCAGCCAGCGGTAGCGGTCCCCGCCGAACATCATCGGCAGGATGAACATCAGCATCACCAGCGACACGATCGAGGCGGTGGCGTGCCGCAGCAGCGCGCCCAGCGCCATCCCGATCAGCGCGCAGACCGGCACGATCGCCGCGTAGCCGAGCACGGCCCGCAGGCAGCCCGCGTCGGTGATGGAGAGGCCGACGTGCCGGGAGGCCAGCATCGCGTTGATGGTGAAGAAGGAGACCGTCGACACCACGGTCCCGGCGAGCGCGGTGATCCCGCCGATCAGCAGCACCTTGGCCGCGATCACGCCGCGCCGGTCCGGCACGGCGGCGAAGGTGGTGCGGATCAGTCCGGTGGTGTACTCGCCGAACACCGTGATCGCCCCGAGGCTGCCGGCCGCGATCGCCATCAGGTCGCTCGCGGCGCTGCCGAGGCCGTGGAACAGCGGGTCATAGGTGTACGGAGGTTTGCCGGGCATCGGCGCGGGCGGACGGTCGATGTAGGTCAGGTCGGCGTGGACGGCGTTCACGTTGATCACGATCGCCACCAGTGAGGCCAGCACCAGCACCCAGTAGGTGGAGCGCAGCGAGCGCAGTTTGATCCACTCGGCGGCGAGCAGGTCGAGGAAGCGCGGTGCCGGTTCGGTTGTGAAGCCGGCGGTCACGGTGAAGCCGGGAGTCACGGTGGTCATCGGGCGTCTCCAGCCAGGTACTCGACACTGTCGGCGGTCAGGGACATGAACGCCGACTCCAGCGACGACGTCCGCTCGGCCAGCTCGTGCAGCACCACACCGTGCCGCAGTGCGAGTTCGCCGATCCTCGCGGCCGGCATCCCGGTGACGATCCCGAACTGCCCGTCCGTCAGGGCGACCTCCGCCCCCTCGGCACGCAAGGCCTCGGCCAGCGCGAAGAGTTCGGGCGCTCGTACGGTCACCGAGGAGACCGCGTTGCGGGCCGAGAACTCGGCGAGGCTCTCGTCCGCGATCAGCCGGCCCCGTCCGATCACCACCAGCCGGTCCGCGGTGTGTTCCATCTCCGCCATCATGTGGCTGGAGACGAACACCGTGCGCCCCTCGTCCGCGAGCCGCCGGAACAGCCCGCGCACCCAGAGCACGCCCTCCGGGTCCAGCCCGTTCAGCGGCTCGTCGAACAGCAGTACCGGCGGGTCGCCGAGTAGCGCGCCGGCGATGCCCAGGCGCTGCTTCATGCCCAGCGAGTAGCCGCCGATCCGCCGCCCGGCGGCGTTGCCGAGGCCGACCTCGGCCAGCACCTCGTCCACCCGCCCGAGCGGGATGCGGTTGCTCCTGGCCAGCGCCGACAGGTGCGCCCGGGCGCTGCGTCCGCCGTGCACGTCGCCCGCGTCCAGCAGGGCGCCGACGTGCCGCAGGCCGCGCGGCCGGCCGGCGAAGGGCACCCCGGCCACGGTGACGGTGCCCGCGGTGGGGGTGTTGAGACCCAGGATCATCCGCAGGGTGGTGGACTTGCCGGCGCCGTTGGGGCCGAGGAAGCCGGTCACCGTGCCCGGTCGCACGGTGAAGGTCAGCCGGTCGACGGCCGTGGTGGCGCCGTACCGCTTGGTCAGTCGCTCGATCTCGATCACGGAGACAACGCTGCCGCCCGCGCCCCGCCCCGGACATCGGGCCGTGGGACACAACCGCGGGCCACCGCACCGGCCCCGGGGATTACGCCCCCGGGCCGATGTGCCGTCTCCCGGCCCGCCGCTACCATCGCGTCATGATCACCGAACACCGTCCGCCGCTGCTCAGACGCCTGCCCGCGGGCGTGTGGGTGGGCGCGCTGTGGACGTCCCTGGTGGTGTTCCGGTTCTTCACGCGTGAGGACGAGCTGCGCCACCTGTTCGACTACCACGGCAACCCCGAGGACATGCCGCTGGTGGTCACCGCGGTGGTCACCACCCTGGTCGCGGCGCTGCTGGTCCGGCTGCCGCTGCTGGCCATCGCGGTGGCGCTCGCGGGTGCCGTCTTCGCGCTCGGGATGTGGGGCGTCCCGGAGACCGGGCCGCTCCAGTTCCTGATCGCCGACTCGGTGGTCGGCTACTGCGCGGCCACCCGCTCCCGGCGGGTCTCGCTGAGCGCCCTGGCCCTGCCGCTCGCCACCCTCGCCGGACTGCTGGCCTGGGGCGCCGTCGAGGACTACCCCGTCAACCCGCTCGCCTACGCGGGCTTCGCCGCGACCGTGCTGATCGCCTGGCTGGTCGGCAACACCGTGCACCAGGGCCGCGCCCACACCGAGGCGCTGCGCGGCCGGGCCGCCGAGCAGGCCATCACCGCCGAACGGCTGCGGATCGCCCGCGAGTTGCACGACATGGTGGCCCACAACATCGGCATCATCGCGATCCAGGCCGGCATGGGAAGCCGGGTCATGGACACCCAGCCCGCCGAGACCCGCAACGCGCTCACCGCGATCGAGGCCACCAGCCGGGAGACCCTGGCCGGGCTGCGCCGGATGCTCGGCGCGCTGCGGGAGGGCGAGGGGGAGTCCGCCCCACTCGAAGTCGCGCCCGGGCTGGGTGAGTTGGACCGGCTGGTGGCGAGGGCGGCGGGCGCCGGGGTGCGGGTGGCGCTCACCCGGCGCGGCGCGGCCCGTATCCTGCCGCCCGAGGTGGACCTGGCCGCCTACCGGATCGTCCAGGAGGCGGTCACCAACGTGGTCAAGCACGCCGGCACCCGCGACTGCCACGTCACCGTCGAGTACGGATCCCGGGAACTCGCCGTCACCGTCGTCGACCAGGGCGCCGGGGTGCCCGCCACGGCGCCCGGCAGCGGCTACGGCCTGGCCGGCATGCGCGAGCGGGTCGCCCTGCTGCACGGCGAGTTCAGCGCCGGCCCGCGCTCCGGGGGCGGCTTCCTGGTCGCCGCCCGACTGCCGCTCCCCGAGCACGTCCCCGCCGACACCCCCGGCCGGACGCCCGACACCCCTGACGGGACGCCCGAGACCCGCGGCGGGACCCCCGCCGACACCCCTGGCGGGACGCCCGCCGAGACCGCCCTGGAGGTGGCGCCGTGATCCGCGTCGTCCTGGCCGACGACCAGCCGCTCATCCGCACCGGCCTGCGGGTGCTGATCGCCGACGCCCCCGACCTGGAGGTGGTCGGCGAGGC
Organism: Kitasatospora sp. NPDC001132; assembly: GCF_053598415.1. Lineage (NCBI taxonomy): Bacteria > Bacillati > Actinomycetota > Actinomycetes > Kitasatosporales > Streptomycetaceae > Kitasatospora > Kitasatospora sp. NPDC001132. Next base: position 81,419 of record NZ_JBSFKF010000005.1, read on the forward strand.
CGGCGACGGCGCCGAGGCCGTCGACCTGGTGGCCCGGCTGCGCCCCGACGTCGCCGTCATGGACATCCGGATGCCGGGTACGGACGGCATCGAGGCCACCCGCCGGATCACCGCCGACCCGGACCTGCCCACCCACGTCCTCGTCCTCACCACCTTCGACGACGACGACTACGTGTACGGCGCGCTGCGCGCCGGGGCGAGCGGCTTCCTGGTCAAGGACCTCTCCCTGGAGACCATCCTGGACGGCATCCGGGTGGTCGCCGCCGGGGACGCCCTGCTGGCCCCCGGCATCACCCGCCGGCTGATCGGCGAGTTCGCCGCCCGCCCGCAGGGCCCGGCCCGGCCCCGCAGGCCCGTCGCCGAGGCCGTCACCGAGCGCGAGCGCGAGGTGCTCACCCTGGTCGGCCGGGGCCTGTCCAACGCCGAGATCGCCGCGGAGCTCACCATCAGCGTGGCCACCGCCAAGGCCCACGTCGCCCGGCTGTTCACCAAGCTCGGCGCCCGCGACCGGGTCCGTCTGGTCATCCAGGCCTACGAGTTCGGCCTGGTCGCCCCGTGACGGGAAGCCCCGTGAGGGGAAGCCCCCGTGAGGGGAAGCCCCCGTGAGGGGAAGCGCCGGGGCGGGCCCGTACGGCCCACCCCGGCGCTCCGGCGCTCCGGCGCTCCGGCTCTCAGGATCTCAGGATCTCAGGATCTCAGCGCCGTCAGTGCACGATCGCGTGCGAGACCTGGCACCCGCTGACGCCGTTCGACCAGGTCCCCTGCATGGCGAAGGAGCCGGTCGCGAACGTCACGTTCTGCGCGCCGCCCGTCCCGCCGACGCCGTTCCAGGAGCACTTGTCGGCGTTCTCGTAGCCGGTCGAGTCGGTCCAGCCGCCCGCCGGGTTCTGGTCGGTGATGGTCTCCGAGTACTCGTGGCCGTACACGATGGTCACGCCGTCCAGGGCGCCCGCGCTGCCGCTGTTGACGTAGTTCTGGCCGCAGGAGGTGCCCATGTCGGTCACGTACGGGTCGTTGGTGAACGCCACGTCACCGTACGGGGAGGGGGCGGCGCCGCCGGACAGGGTGGTGTCGCCGTTGTAGTCGTGCCAGGCGCAGAAGCCGCCGTTCGGGGTGTTGAAGCCGTCCGGGTGGGTGCCGGTCGGCGACAGCACCACGTACTGCGCGTTGCGGTTGGAGGCGGGGGTGGTGTTGCCGAAGTGCCCGGCGGCCTTCACGGCCTCGGAGGCCAGCTGGAAGCCGCTGGCCTGGCTCGGCGCGGCGGCGGACTCGTCGACCCAGACGCCGGCCAGCGCGCCGCCGGTCGGGTAGCCGACGTGGGTGGAGCCGGTCGGGCAGCTGGTCGCGCCCGCGGCGACGCCCTCGCAGTACTGGGTCATGACGCCGGACCAGGTCTCGCTGTTGGTGCCGAGGCCCTTGAACAGCTGCTGCGCCCGGACGGCCTCGCCCTTCGGGTCGCCCGACAGCGTGGTGTAGCCGGCGGAGTTGGTGCCCTGGGTGCCCCACTGGGAGCCCCAGAAGATCAGGTAGACCTTCGGCGCGCCGGTGGTGACGCCGATGCCGTCCACGCCGCCGCCGTAGCGGAGGTTGGCGGCCGCCGGCTTGGCCGCGTTGCCGGCCTCCTTGGTCGGGTGCGCGCCGTGCCGGTAGGGGTACGGCTGCCCGGCGAACTCGCCGGCCGGGCGGTCGTCCTGGGCGGCCTGGGCGGCCGGGGCGGCGGCGAAGCCGGCGGCGGCCAGCGCGAGGGCGCTGAGCCCGGTCAGGGCCCGCAGCCGCATCCGGCGGGAGGTGGGGGAGATGCCCATCGTGAGGGTTCCTCTCTGGTGCCGGCCGCGCCCGGGTGCGGCGCGGCGGCACTGTGGGGGGACGACGTGGGAGGAGGAGCGACGGCGGCAGGGCCGGCGAGCCGACGGTCCGCCAAGGACCGTCAGTGGTGTGGGGATCGGAGGCCGGTCACTGCCGACGGCCGGAAGCAAAGCACCGCCGCCGAAACCGGGTCAACGACGGAGAAGGTAAGACCAGCCCCAAGGAAGGCCCTCGGGAACGTATCGAACGTCAAAAGCCCCCAGCTGCCGCCCGGTCGATGCGCGTAGCACAGCGGAATACCAACAGTTGAGAGGCGGCTCTACACCGTATGGGCCGGCGGAGCGCCGTCAGGGCGCGTCCGAGGGGCCCCCGACCTCGCCGATCCGCATGATCCGGCCGTGGGAGTCCAGCACCACGTCGTAGGCGTTGCCGTGGCAGCCGTACGGTTCGGCCGGCTCGCGCTCGGCGAGGCAGTCGTCGAGGTGGGCGATCAGCTCGTCGAGGGGGACGGCCGCGGCCGGGGCGTCGTGCCGGCCGTCGTGCGGGTCGTCGTGCGGGTCGTCGTGCGGGCCGTCGACGAGGGTCGCGGTCACGCCCGCCGCCGCGAAGCCGTAGTGGACGGGGCTGCCGGCGGGCTCGTAGCGGGCGGAGGCGCAGCTGAAGCGGGCCGGGCCGGCGGTGAGTTCGGCCGGGCCGGCGGCGACGACGAGCAGGACCTGGTGGCCGGGGCGTTCGGTGGGCACTGCGCACTCGGCCACGGCGGAGGAGGCTGAGGCCCCACCGGAGGCCCCGTCGGGAGAAGCGGAGGAGGCGGCGGAGGCGGAGGAGGCGCCCCCGACCGGGCCGGCTGCGGGCGAGTAGGCCTCCTCGTCGTCCTCCTCGAAGAGGAACCCGTCGTCCTCGTCCAGCAGGTCGTCCGCGCCCTCGTCGGCCTGCGCGGCGGCGGAGGCGGCGGCCACCGTGGAACCGGAGTCGGCGGGCGTGCAGCCGGTGAGGGCGGCGGCGGTGCCGCAGACCAGCAGGGCGGCGGCGAGGAGCATGCGGGGCGTGGCCATGGCACCAGTCTCCCCGGGCGGTGGCGGTGGTCGGTAATCACCTGACACGCCCGGGGCAGGGACCGCGGTTCCCTCCTCCGTCGGATGTGCGGATCCGGCGGAGGAGGGAGGCCGTTGAGCGGGTGTCAGGCCGCGACCGGCCGACCCGCCTCGTACGCCTCCCGCACCCGGGCCTGCGCCTCGGCGCCCGCCGCCAGGTGGTCGAGGCCGAGCAGCGCCGCGCCCAGCACCGGCGGGGCGACGACGACCCGCGGCTCGGCCAGCGGCGCGGCCTCGGCGAGCCGGGCGGTCAGGTTGTCCAGCAGCAGCGGCTGCCTGGAGGCGAGCACGCCGCCGCCCAGCACCACCGGGGCCGGGGTGTCCAGCAGCTGCAGGCGCCGGAGCGCCACCACCGCGAGCCGGACGATCTCGTCAGCCTGGCGGTCGATCAGCTTCAGCGCCACCTCGTCGCCCTCGCCCGCGACGGCGAACAGCACCCGGGCGATCTCGTGCAGCCGGGCGTTCGGCAGGTGCCCGAGGTGGACGGCCTCGGCGACGGCGCCGGCGCTGGGCAGGCCGAAGTGCTCGGCGATGGCCCGGGCGAGCCCGGTCGGGCCGCCGCGGCCGTCCTCCGCGCGGACGGCGTGCCACATGCTGGCGACGGCGAGCCCGGAGCCGCCGCCCCAGTCGCCGGTGAGCTCGCCGAGGGCGGGGAAGCGGGCGGTGCGGCCGTCCGGCAGCAGGCCGACGCAGTTGATCCCGGCGCCGCAGACCACCGCGACTCCGAGCGGGCCGTCGGTGCCGGCCCGCAGCAGTCCGAAGGTGTCGTTGGCGACGGTGTTGCTGGCCCCCCAGGGGTGGGACTCCAGCGCCGCGCGCAGGGCCTCCTCCTCGACCGGCAGGTCGGCGTTGGCCAGGCAGGCGCTGACGTGGCTGGTGAGCACGCCGCTCCAGGCCGGGTGGCCGGCCGCGGCGGCGGCCTGCTCGACCAGCGGGGCGAGGCCGGCGACCGCCGCGGCGCCGCCGATCTTCTGCGGCGCGAAGCCGCCGCCGCGGGCGGTGCCGAGGACGCTGCCGTCCGCGCCGATCAGGGCGACGTCGGTCTTGGAGTTCCCCGCGTCGATGGCGAGGACGCCGGGCAGGAGTGGTTCGGGCAGGTGGGTCATCAGGTCCCCGCGGCTCGTACGTGGCCCGGGCCGTGGTCGTCGGCCGGGTGCCCGACCGTGGTCGCGGCCGGGGAGCCCGGCCGAAGGGTCCCCGGCCGGGGGTGGACGGTCTCCTCGCGGCGCCCGCCCGCGGCCTTCTCGGGCCGGCGGGCGGGCAGCCGGCGGGCGCAGGTCAGGCCCAGGCGAGGTGCTCGCGGTTGTGGGCGAGCAGCCGGTCCGTGAGCTGGTCGGCGAGTTCGATCTGGCCGACCAGCGGGTGGGCGAGCAGGGCGTCGAAGACCCGGTCGCGGCCGCCGCGCAGGGCGGCGTCCAGGGCGAGGTGCTCGTACGAGGTGACGGCGGCGATCAGGCCGGCGTACAGCGGCTCGACGGGCCGCTGCGGCAGCGGGCGCACGCCCCGCGCGTCCACCTCCGCCGGGACCTCGATCACGGCGTCGTCCGGAAGGAAGGGCAGCACGCCGTCGTTGCGGGTGTTCACCACCTGCACGGAGGTCCCGCCGCCGGTGCCGAGCAGCGCGGCGATCAGCTGGACGGCGGCCTCCGAGTAGAAGGCGCCGCCGCGCTTGCCGAGCAGCTCGGGCTTGGTGTCGAGGGCCGGGTCGGCGTACAGCTCCAGCAGCTGCCGCTCGATCTCGGCCACCTGCGCGGCCCGCGAGCCCTGCTCCTTCAGCTCCGCCACCACCGCGTCGTGCTGGTAGAAGTACCGCAGGTAGTAGGACGGCACCACGCCGAGGCGCTCGATCACGGCCTGCGGCAGGTGGAGGTCCTCGGCGATCTCCTTGCCGTGCGAGGCCAGCAGCTCGGGGAGCACCTCGCGCCCGCCCGCGGCGCCGGGGGCGTCCAGCAGGGTCACCCCGCGCTCCCAGGTCAGGTGGTTGAGCCCGACGTGGTCGAGCCGGACCAGCTCAGGGTCCACACCAAGGTGCCCGGCGAACTTGCGCTGGAAGCCGATCGCGACGTTGCACAGACCGACGGCCTTGTGGCCGGCGGTCTGCAGGGCGCGGGTGACGATGCCGACCGGGTTGGTGAAGTCCACGATCCAGGCGTCAGGGTTGGTCCGGCGCACCTGCTCGGCGATGTCCAGCACCACCGGGACGGTGCGCAGCGCCTTGGCGAGCCCGCCGGCGCCGGTGGTCTCCTGCCCGACGCAGCCGCACTCCAGCGGCCAGGTCTCGTCCTGGTTGCGCGCCGCCTGCCCGCCGACGCGCAGCTGGAGCAGTACGGCGTCGGCGCCGGCGACGCCCGCGGCCAGGTCCGTGGTGACGGTGACGGCGGCGGAGTGCCCCTGCTTCGCGAAGATCCGCCGGGCGAGGCCGCCGATCAGCTCCAGGCGCTCGGCGGCCGGGTCGATCAGCACCAGCTCCCCGATCGGCAGGGAGTCGCGCAGCCGGGCGAAGCCGTCGATCAGCTCCGGGGTGTACGTCGAACCCCCGCCGACGATTGCCAACTTCAGTGCGGACATCAGCCCTTGACCCCTGTCAGTGTCACGCCTTCGATGAAGGCCTTCTGAGCGAAGAAGAAGAGGACGATCACCGGCGCCATCACCAGCAGGGTGGCGGCCATGGTGAGGTTCCAGTTGGTGTGGTGCGCGGCCTTGAAGGACTCCAGTCCGTAACTGAGGGTCCAGGCCTGGTGGTTGTTGCTGGCGTAGATCTGCGGGCCGAAGTAGTCGTTCCAGCAGTAGAAGAACTGGAACAGCGCGACCGCCGCGATGGCCGGCTTGGCCATCGGCAGGACCACCCGCAGCAGGGTGCGCAGGTCACCGCAGCCGTCCACCCGGGCGGCCTCGAGGTACTCCTTGGGGATGGTCATCAGGAACTGGCGCAGCAGGAAGATGGAGAACGCGTCGCCGAAGGCCATCGGGATGATCAGCGGCCACAGCGAGCCGTCCATGCCCATCTGCTTGGACCAGAACAGGAACATCGGGATGACGGTGACCTGCGGGGGCAGCATCATCATCGCGATGACCGCCATCAGCGCCAGGTTGCGGCCGCGGAAGCGGAACTTGGCGAGGGCGTAGGCCACCGGGAGGCTGGAGACCACGGTCAGCAGGGTGCCGAGACCGGCGTACAGCAGGGTGTTGCGCCACCAGGTGAGGAAGCCGGGCGTGTCCCAGACCTTGCCGTAGTTGCCCCAGTTCCAGTCGGTCGGCCAGTAGTCGGTGGTGAGCGCCTGCCCGTCCGACATCACCGAGGTGAGGAAGACGAACACGAAGGGCAGCAGGAAGAACAGCGCGGCGGCGATCGCCACCGTGTGCACGGCCACCCAGTTGAGGAACGCGCGGCGACGGGCGGCCCGGGCGGCGGGGCCGCCGGACCGGTGGGGGACGGCCGTGGCCGGCCCCTTGGTGAGTGTGGTGCCAAGGGTCATGATCGGGTCCTCCCGGGCCGCTAGTCGTCGCTCGCCATGAAGCCGGAGCGGCGGCGGAGCAGGATCGAGGTGACGGCCATCGAGATGGCGAACAGCACCACGGCGACGACGCAGGCCGCGCCGTAGTTGTAGGTCTGGAAGCCGAGCTTGTAGACCATCTGCGGCAGGGTCCAGGTGGAGCCGCCGGGGTAGCCGGGCTCGAACTGCTGGCCGGAGCCCCCCGCGATGCCGCTGGCGACCTTCCCGGCGACGATCGCCTGGGTGTAGTACTGCATGGTCTGGATCACCCCGGTGACCACAGCGAACATGATGATCGGCGAGATGTTCGGCAGGGTGACGTACCGGAACCGCTGGAAGGGGCCGGCGCCGTCCAGCTCGGCCGCCTCGTACTGCTCCCGGGGCACGTCCAGCAACGAGGCCATGAAGATGACCATCAGGTCGCCGACGCCCCACATGGCGAGCAGGGTGAGCGCGGGCTTGGACCAGTCCTCGGAGGCGAACCAGCCGGGCTGCGGCAGGCCGAGCTCGCCCAGCAGGTGGTTGACCGGGCCGGTGCCGGGGTTGAACAGGAAGGCGAAGGCGACGGTCGCGGCCACCGGCGGGGCCAGGTACGGCAGGTAGAACGCGGTGCGGAAGAAGCCGGCGCCGGTCTTCACCTTGGTGATGAGCATCCCGATGCCCAGGCCGAAGGCGACCCGCAGGCTCACCATCACGACGACCAGCCACAGGGTGTTGCGCAGGCCCTGCCAGAAGGTCGGCAGGTGGTTGAAGACGTAGTCCCAGTTCTTCAGGCCGCTGAAGGTCGGGGTGCCGAAGCCGTTGTACGAGGTGAAGGAGAAGTAGACGGTGGAGACCAGCGGGTAGACGAAGAAGACGCTGAACCCGATCAGCCAGGGGGAGAGGAAGGCGAGGGTGCGGGCCGCCGCCCGGCGGCGCTTGCGACGCAGCAGGTGCTGCGTGGAGGGCGCCGCCGGGCCGGTCGGTCCCGCGTCGGCCTGGTCGCCGTTGCCCTTGCGGGTGCCGAACGCGAGTGACATGGGAGCTCCGTGGACCGTTCCCGGCCCTTACTTGGCCTGGGCGATGTCGGTGTCGATCTGCTTGGCCGTGGCGGCCAGGCCCGCGGCGAGGTCGCCCTGCTTGCCGGACTCGTAGTCGTAACCGAGGTTCTGCAGGGTGGTGATGTAGGAGCCGCCGTTGACGGCCGGCGGGGTGGTGCTGGAGTGGGTGTTCTTGGCGACGTCCAGGAAGGTCTTGAAGTTCGCGTCGCTGACCAGCTTCGGCGAGTCGAGCGCGGCGAAGGTGCTCGGCACGTTGTGGATCGCGTTGGCGAAGTTCACCACCGCGTCGGTGTCCGTGGTCAGGTACTTGACGAACTCCCAGGCGGCGGTCTGCTTCTTGCTGGTGCTGGCGATGCCGACGATGGTGCCGGTCTGGTAGCCGCGGCCGTAGGTGTCGGCCTGGTCGTCCGGGACGGGGAAGGGAGCGGTGGCCCACTCGAAGTCGGGCTTGTCCTTGGCGAGCGAGGCGGTGCGCCACTCGCCGTCCAGGATCATCGCGACCTGGCCGGTGTTGAAGGGGTTCTTGGCGCTGAACTCCTCGCCGAAGGTGGCGCGGTACTTCTCCAGCTTGGCGTAGCCGCCGAGCTGGTCGACCATGCCCTTCTGCCACGTGAGCATCGCGGCGACCTTCGGGTCGGTGGCGATGTTCGACTTGCCGTCGGGGCCGAAGTAGCTCGCGCCGTACTGGCCGAGGTAGTGCTCGGTGGTGGACTCGTAGCCGTGGTACAGCGGCATGAAGCCCAACTGCTTGTACGAGTCGCCGTCGGGGGTGGTCAGCAGGGCGGCGTCGGCGGCGAACTCGCTGAAGGTCTTCGGCGGGTGGGCGATGCCGGCGGCGGCGAAGGCCTTCTTGTTGTAGTACAGGCCGTAGGCGTCGCCGAGCAGCGGCAGCGAGCACTGGTTGCCCTGGAACTGGGTGTAGTCGAGCATCGTCGCCGGGAAGGTCTTGGCCGGGTCTATGCCGCTCTTCTGGAGCAGCGGCTTGAGGTCCGTGAAGGCCTTGGTCGAGCAGAACATGCCGACGTTGTTGGTGGTGAAGGAGGACACCACGTCCGGCGCGTCCGCGCCGCCCGCCCGCAGGGCCTGGTTGACCTTGTCGTCCGCGAGGCTGTCCACCGCCTTGACGTGGATGTTCGGGTGGGTCTTCTCGAACGCGGCGATGTTGTCGTTGATCGCCTTGACCTCGTTCTCCTGGCTCCAGCCGTGCCAGAAGGTGATGGTGACGTCCTTGCCGCTGGCCGAGTCGTCGTTGCCGCCCGCGTCGCTGGAACCGGTGCAGGCGGAGGCGAGCAGGGCCAGGACGGCGCTGCCGGCGACGGCGGCGATGGTGCGACGGCCTCTGCGGGACGTGGTGGCGTGCACTTCGGGATCCTCCTGGTGGTGCGCGGGCAGGCCTCGTTGCCTCGGGTCCCGCGTTCGGGGGTTGGGGAGAGGTGGGTGCAGGTGGCGAGGTGACAGGGGGAGCGTCAGTGGGGTGCGTCGGTGGGTGCGTCAGTGGGTGGAGAAGACCGCCTCGCGGGCGTCGGCCAGGGCACGTTGCAGGGCGCCGAGCAGCACCGGGGACCCGGGCAGGCTGCTGCTGCGGACCTCCGGCCGGGCGATGGAGATCCGGGCCAGCTCGTCCTCGACCAGCGCGCGCAGCCGCTCGCCGCCCGCGCTCGGCACCACGCCGGAGAGGACCACCAGCTGGGGGTCGACGACGGCGACGATCACCGCCAGCCCGACGGCGAGCCGCCCGGCCAGCTCGGCGAGGAAGGCGTCGCCGGCGCCGGGGGTGGCCAGCGCCCTGGCGACGGACTCCTGCGCGGTGGCCGCGCCGAGCCCGTGCTCACGGGCCAGGGCCCGCACGGCCGGTGCGCCGACCAGGGCCTGGAACCCGCCGAACTTGCGGCGGCGGGCGTCCCACTCGACCGGCGAGTCGGGCAGCGGCATGTAGCCGACCTCCCCGGCGCCGCCGGTGAAGCCGCGGTGCAGCCGCCCGGCGATCACGATCGCCGCGCCGACCCCCGCCCCGGCCCAGAGCAGGACGAAGTCCTCGAAGCCGGCCGCGGCGCCCGAGGACTGCTCGGCGACGGCGGCCAGGTTCACGTCGTTCTCGATCGACACCGGCGCGCCGATCGCCCCGGTCAGCTCCTCGACCAGCCGCGGCGAGTGCCAGCCCGGCAGGTGGGAGGCGTAGCGCAGCTTGCCGGTGACCGGATCGGGGGCGCCGCCGACCCCGATCGCCGCGGTGCGCAGCGAGCCCTCGGGAATCCCCGCGGCCCGCACGGCCTCGGCGACGGCGGCGGCGACCGCCGGGACGGTCCCGGCCGCCGGGATCCCCTTGGTCGGCACCGCGTGCTCGGCCAGCGTGGTGCCGGTGATGTCGGCGACCGCCACCCGGATCTCACTGTTGGTGACGTCCAGTCCGGCGACGTACCCGGCGGCCGGATTCACCTGGTACAGCCGGGCGTTGGGCCCGGGGCCGCCCGCCGTGGTGCCCACCGGAAGGACCAGCCCGGCCGCCTCCAGCCGGGCCAGCAGCTGCGAGGCGGTGGGCTTGGACAGCCCGGTGAGGGCGCCGATCTGGGTGCGCGACAGCGGCCCGTTCTCCAGCAGCAGTTCGAGGGCGGCGCGGTCGTTGATGGCGCGCAGCAGGCTGGGGGTGCCGGCGAGGGGGGCCTTGGCGGTGCTCTTGGTCATGCCTGAATCCTCCTCGTTCGGCTGGTCGGGAGAACGGTCGGGGAAGGGCGGGGAGGGGCGGGGAGGGGCCTGGAAGAGACGTGAAGAACTGTTAGGAAACTTTCCAGTCGCTTGGGAAGGACCGTAAGGGCCGTGTCAGCGGGGTGTCAATGGTCGGCGGAGCGGAGGATGCCGAAGCGTTACCGGACCGCACGAGGCCCCGCCCCCACCGTGCTCGGGTGGGAGCGGGGCCTCGCGTCCGGGTCCGTTGGCGTGCGACCGCTACGGCTTCGAGGGGTCGTCAGCCCCCTTCGCCGCCGGGATCGGCTCGGTCGCCCGGTAGCGCGGCGAGCCCGGGTCGGCCAGCGCGGACGGCGCGGTCTGCTCGGCGGCCGGCACCGGCGAGGGGGCGATCACCACGCCGGTCGCCCCGGCCGCCGCTGCCGGGACCTCCTCCTTGACCTTGATCCCGGCCTGGTCGAACGCCACCTTCAGCCGCTGGCGCAGCGCCCGGGAGACGGCCGCCGCCTTGCCCGGGGCGGTCCGGGCCTCGATCCGCACCACCACCGAGTCGGAGGCGACCGACTCCACGCCCAGGATCGACACCGGCGCCCAGATCAGCTCGTCGTACGGGGCCTCCTTGGCCATCCCCTCGGCCGTCGCCAGGATCAGGTCCTCGACCCGGACCAGGTCCTCCTTGTACCCGACCTGCACGTCCACCGAGGCGGTCGCCCAGCCCTGGCTCATGTTGGCGATCCGCTTCACCTCGCCGTTGCGGATGTACCAGATCTCGCCGTTGGCGCCGCGCAGCTTGGTCACCCGCAGGCCGACCTCCAGCACGGTGCCGGTGGCCACCCCGGTGTCGATCTCGTCGCCGACGCCGTACTGGTCCTCCATGATCATGAAGACCCCGGAGAGGAAGTCGGTGACCAGGTTGCGGGCGCCGAAACCGATCGCCACACCGGCCACACCGGCGCTCGCCAGCAGCGGCGCCAGGTTCACCCCCAGCGCGGAGAGCACCATCAGCGCCGCCGTGCCCAGGATGGTGAAGGAGGCCACGCTGCGCAGCACCGAGCCGATCGCCTCCGAGCGCTGCTGGCGCCGCTCCGTGTTCACCACCCCGGTGTTGGCCAGCAGCCCGCCCAGCCGGCTCTCCTCCTGGTTCTCCGAGGAGCGCGCCATCCGCCCGATCAGCTGGGTGATGAGCTTGCGCACCACGGCCCGCAGCACCAGGGCCAGCATGATGATGAAGACGATCCGCAGCCCCGCGGCGAGCCAGCCCTGCCAGTGGGTGTCGAACCAGCTGGCGGCCTGCCGGGTGGTGTCCGAGACCTCCTGCGCGCTGGTCGGTATCCGCAGGTCGAGCTCGGGCAGCTGCGCGGTGGGGCTTGGGGCCGGCGTCGGGGTGGAGAGCGTCGAGGACGCGTCGGACGGACCGGTTGCACCGGAGCTGAACACGTGCGGGCCTTCCTGACGGGGGTGCGTGTCCGGCCCGCACCGCCGACGAGCGGCCCGCGGACCGAGAGCGTTAGCCTATCCGCCACCGTCTGCCCGCCCTGACGCGCCGGGAACCTCCCACGAGCGTGCCCGAGGGCGTACGGAGCGTTCCGAACGCCCCGTCAACGCCCCCGTACGCTCCCCGCGCACCAGCACCACTGGGCCGCCCGGGGCAGTCGGGGCACTGCTCCGGACGGCCGAACCGTGCCCCCGGAGGGCCACCCGGCAGGGTCACCGGGGCGCACCGCACCGCCACCCGGGTGCAACCCGACCTTCCCCCGGGCATACCGGCTATGACAGAGACCACACCCGGAGTTCAAGTCAGGTCCGTTACACAGGAGTGGTGGCGCCGTACAAAGGCGTAAGGCGACACTGGGGGAGATCGCGCACGCGTGGCGCGGTCCAACCGCTCGTCCCGGCGCGAGCCACGCGCCGCAGGCGTCCAAGGAGGCATCCGTGCCGCATGTCCTGGTCCTCAACGCGTCCTACGAGCCACTCGGCGTCGTATCGATGCGCCGCGCACTCATCCTGGTCCTCAACCACAAGGCGGTCAGCCTGGAGGACTCGGGAGTCACTCTGCACAGCGCCACCAGCGCCCTTCCGGCGCCGTCCGTCGTCCGACTGACCCGCTTCGTCCGGGTCCCGTTCTGCGGGCCCGTCCCGCTCACCCGCCGGGCGCTGTTCGCCCGCGACCACGGCCGCTGCGTCTACTGCGGGGCCGCCGCCACCAGCGTCGACCACGTCATCCCGCGCAGCCGCGGTGGCCAGCACCGGTGGGACAACGTGGTGGCGGCCTGCCGCCGCTGCAACCACACCAAGGCCGACCGCCACCTCACCGAGCTCGGCTGGCGGATGAAGCGACCACCCGCGCCGCCCAGCGGCCTGGCCTGGCGCATCATCGGCACCGGGATCAAGGACCCGCGGTGGCGGCCCTACCTGGAGCCGTACGGCGGCGGCGACCAGCTGCGCGCCCCGCAGTGGGGCGAGTACGAGCACCACGACCATACCGAGCAGCCGGTCCACCCCGTCCCGCTCGGCCGGGCGCACCCCGCCCACCCAGCCCCCGTCCGCCGCGGCGAGCAGCCCGAACCGCTCTCCGCCTGACCGCAGCTCCACAAGGGCCCGCCCGTCACACCGTCGGTACGCGCCTCATGGGCCGCCGAGCCCCCTGCACAGGGGAGCCGGCGGCCCGCCGCGTTCTCCGGGCCCCGGCCCGGCTCCCTGCCCGGCCACGGCCATGGCCACGAGCTGCGGGCTGCGGGCTTGCAGGCCACGGGGCCACGGCTGCGGGCCGCGGCTACGGCTTCTGCGCCGTCGCGGGAGGCGCCGCGGGGGCGCCCGGCACGCCGCCGGGCTGGGCGGGCTGGCCGCCGGCCGGGGGCTGCGGCGCGGCCGGCGGGGTCACGGCGTACAGCTCGATGCCGAACAGCGAGTAGCCGTACTTGGTCGCCCGCGCCACGCCCTGCACCCGGACGTACCGGACCCCGGGCGCGTCGAAGCGGACCGTCTCGTCGCCGCCCCTGCCGTTGTCCACCGTCGCCGCGTTCGTCCAGGTGTTCCCGTCCGTCGAGACCTGGATCCGGTACGAGGCGGCGTACGCGGCCTGCCAGTGCAGCACCGCCGCGCCCAGCCTGGTCGGCTGCGGCAGCTCCAGCCGCACCCAGGCGTCGTCCTTGGCCGGCGAGGACCAGCGGGTCTTCGGATCGCCGTCGTTGACCGCCGAGGCCGGGAAGGCCGCCGTCTCGTCGCCCGAGGAGGTGGCCTTGGCGCCGGGCGCCAGGTCAGGACCGCCGGTGGGCGGCACCACGTGGACCTGGAGGACCTGCCGGACGGTGGTGCCGCCGGCCACGAACTGCACCGGCACCTGGTACGTCCCGGACGGCGTGTCCGCGGCGGCGCTCACCAGCAGCGGCACGCCGACCCGGCCGCCGCGCGGCACGCTCACCGGGCCGGCCGGGGTCACGGTCAGGCCCTTGGCGGCGGCCGGCACCTCGGTGCGCAGCTCGCCGGTGGTGCCCTCGGGGCGGCCGGCCTCGACGGTGGCCCGGGTCGTCATCGGGGCCGTGGCACCGGTGACCACGTCCAGGGCCGGGTCGGCGAGGCTGAGCCGGGCCGCCGGGGCGTCCGCGTACCACGGGATCACCTGGTTGACCACCGGCGGGTCGCCGCCGGGCCGCCAGGTCAGCCGGAACGCGTCGGCGGCCAGCCCGCCGGCCGACAGCTCGTTGTAGCCGGGCTGCACGGTGCCGAGGTCGGCCCAGGTGCCGTCGGCCCGGCGCACCGCGAGGGTGGCGGTGGCGTGCACGGCCGGGTCGGTCAGCACGGTGAGCCGGTCCAGCGGACGGGCCGCGCCGAGCTCGACGACGAGCGGCTCGTCCAGCGCCGTCGGCGCCTTGGCGGCCCGGTACGCGGTGTCCGGGTTGCCGTCCAGCACGGCGGCGGCGGAGGAGCCGGGCGCCGCGTCGGGACCGCCGCTGACGCTGGCCGGGGACTCGTCCGGGGAGGTGACGGTGAACTCGCGCACCGCGACGGCGGTCTTCTGCGCGGCGGTGGCCCGCAGCCGCACCGCCCGTACCACGGTGCCCGGCGGGAGCTGGGCGCTGACCGTCTTCTGGTTCCTGACCGCGGCGAGCTGCTTCCAGCCGCCCTCGCCGGTCGTGTACTCCAGCACGCCGTCGCGGATGTAGTCGTCCTCGGCGGTGCGGGCGTCCGGGCCGTTGCCCCAGCCGCCCATCAGTACGGTCACGCCGCTGACCGGGCGGCCCGCGCCGAGGTCCAGGCCGACCGCGTCGCCGGGCTGCGGGGGAGCGGAGCTCCAGTAGAAGGTGTCGGCCACGCCGTCGGTCATCAGCGCGGGCAGGTGGTCCTGCGCGGTGCCCATGGTGGTGGTCGGGGTGAGCGCGCCGCCGCCCACGCCCGCCCAGTTGTCGGCGGCGCGCACGGCGCGGTCCAGGAACGGGCCGAGCACCCCGGTGCCGACGGTGGCCGGGGCCCGGTCCAGCTGCTCGCGCAGCCGGTTGAGCTCGACCCGGGCCTTCCAGGCCGCGGTCCCGTCGCCGCCGCGCTGCGCCAGCAGCATGTCCAGGGCGGCCTGCCCGGCCAGCCCGTAGTCGCGCAGCGGGCCCAGCCAGGGCGCGGCCTCGCCGGCCAGCTGGGCGGTGGCCGGGGTGCCGGCCAGGGTCTGCTGGGCGGTGGCCATGGTGGCGAAGGCCTCCCGCAGCGGGGCGGCGGCCTCGACCAGGCGGGCGACGTCGGGGGTGGCGCCCGAGGTGGGCTCGGCGGCCGCCCAGAAGCGGTCCAGCAGCGGCGTCAGATAGCCGGACTCCTGCTTGGACAGCGGGGACGAAGTGCTGTTCCCGGCCAGCGCGGTGACCGCCGACAGCGCCGTCCCGGCGGGCGTCGGGGCGGCGCCGGTCGGCCCGGCCAGCGAGCGCACGGCGGCCTGCCAGGACTCCTCCGGCTTGTACCCGGCCGGGTTCCAGGCGAAGTCGCCGGCCGTCGAGAGGGCGATCCGGGACGCCACCGGCTGCTGCATCGCGCCGGTCAGCAGCGCCGCCGAGCGGGTGGCCACCTCCGGGTCGCGCCCGGCGTAGGCGCCGAGGAAGAGCCGGTCCGGGGTGGCGTCGTTGACCGGGTAGTTGTCCATGGTGAGCAGCGGGTGCCCGTACAGCCCGGCGGTGTCCGAGGCCTGGGCGCCGGTGATCTTCTCCGGGATCACCCCGGCCCCGCTCCACGCCACCTGGACGCCCTCCGGCAGTGCCGCCGCCAGTGCCTTGCGGTACGGGGTGGAGCCCTGCTGGTGGTACTCGGTGGGGACGACGGACAGCGGCGCCAGGCCCGGGTTCCGCGCCACCAGCCGGTCCTGCACCTTCTTCACCAGCTCGGCCTGGGCCCTGGCGGCCGCGGCGGGCCCGGTGCCGTACTCGTCGCGGTCGTCGCCGCAGTGCCACTCGTCGTAGCTGACGTCCAGGAACTGCAGCTGGAAGGCGGTGAAGCCGAGCCCCCGCAGCCCGTCGAGCTTGTTCACCAGCGCGTCCACGTCCTTGCCGGAGCTGAAGCAGAGGGACTGCCCCGGGTCGATCGCGTAGCCGAGCGTGACGTGGTTCTGCCGCGCCCGGAAGCCCAGCTCGCGCAGTTCCTCGGCCTGGGCCGCGGGGTAGGCGTTGCGCCAGCGGGAGAGCCGGTACGGGTCGTCACCGGGCGCGTAGAGGTAGAAGTTCTGCTTGGAGCGGCCCAGGAAGTCGACCTGCTCCAGCCGCTGCCGGGCGGTCCAGGGGGTGCCGTAGAAGGCCTCGGCGGTGCCCCGCACCGGCGCGCCGGTCGGCCAGTCCCGCAGCGTGATCCCGGGCAGCCCGAGCCCGGCCGCACCCGGCGCCTGCCCCTGCCCGGCCGGTACCGCGGCGAGCAGTTGACGCAGGCTCTGCGCGGCGTAGAAGGTGCCGGTGGCGTCCACGCCGGACAGCACCACGGCGCCGTACGTCCCGCCGCCCTGGGCGGGCAGCTGACCGGCCGACAGCACGTACCCGCCGGCCGGCATCCCCGCGGTCGAGGGCGCGGCGTCCTCCTTGCCGCCCGCCGCGACCGCCAACTGCCGCAGCACCCGGCCGGTCTCGCCGCCGGCGCCCTCGGCGGGCCCGCCGACGTACACCACCAGCGCGCCGGCGGCCGGCGTGCCGCCGTCCGGCTGCGGCGTCACCTCGGTCGCCCCGGCGACCTCCAGCACCTCGTGGACGGCCCGCACCGCGCCCTGGTCCACCTTGGGAGCGGTCACCAGCGTCACGGCCGCCGGCACCGCGACGGGTCGGCCCGCCACCGTCTGCTGCTGCGGCTTCGGGAACACCTTCGGGTCGGTCACGCTGCCCAGCGGCGTCTGCGGCGCGGCGCTCACCACGTCCGGCGCCGAAGCCGCGGCGGGCGCCGCGTACGCCGTCGACGGCACCGAGCCGGCCAGCAGCCCGCCGACCACCGCCGCGGCCGCGACCCCGGCCGAGATCTGCATCGTCCGCCGCCCCGGCCGCCCGGCGGCGCGCTCGGCCCGCTCCTCCCGCACGGACGCCAGCAGCGGCTCCGTCCCCTTGAGGTCGGCGATCAGCCGGTCCGCCGTACGCGGCGCCAGCTGACGGCACGTCCGCGCCGTGGCCCGCCGCGCCGCCACCGCCGCGGGGTGCTGCACGACGTCCCGCAACGCGGGACTCTGCTCCAACTGCGACCGCAGCCGCCGCCCGGCCGCAACGGACACTCGGGCTTGCACAGGAGCCTCCTCGCCAGGCCACGACCACATCTCCGGCAACCCCACCAGCTGGCCAACCCGGGTGTCAACGCCGTCGACTGATATGCCTGAGTTGCCCTATTCCTCCCTCTCCGAAGGGCGCCCGGCAACGCGCAGGGCCCGCGCCGCCGACCGGCGACGCGGGCCCTGACGCCAGCTCAGGCCCCGGAGGTCAGGAGCGCGGCGGAGCGGGAAGCACGGCCGACTTCAGCATCGGCAGGCTCCACTGCTGGTTCGGCCAGTAGCCGCAGCCCGCGATCTGGAGCCGTGTGCCGTTGGCCGCCGGCCCACCAGGGATCTCGAAGCACTTACCGGACGCGGGGTGGAACAGCGCGCCGTTCGCGAGCGGGATCCACTTCTGCGCCGCCGTGCCGTCGCAGGCGCGGTACTCGAGCTGAGTGCCGTCGGTCATGCCGGCGTTCACCGTGGCGATGCACTCGCCCTTCACCCGGACGGTGCCGTCGTTCCCGAGGGCGAGCTGCTGCGCCTCGCTCCCGTTGCAGGTCACCAGCATGATCGGGTTGCCGTTGGCGGTGCCCGCGTTGACGTCGTCCACGCACATGTTCGAGTCGACGCCCGAGCGGACGACGCTGGTGAGGCCCGGCGCGCTCGGAGCCACCGCGAACGGGTAGACGGCGGTGCTGCTGATGGCTCCGTCGAAACTCGTGGACGGCTTGGACTGGTACCTGTACCGGCCCAGCGTGAACGGCCCCGAGGACGCCGGGCTGGTGCCGGCCCGGTGGACCTTGGTGCCGGCCAGGACGCCGTCGACGTAGAGCGCCATCGCTCCGGAGTCGGCGTTGTAGGAAGCGGTCAGCCGCGTCCAGACACCGAGCCGGGTCTGAGCGCTGGCGTTCTCCGTGTCGGTGTAGTCGTACGACCAGGTGTCGTCGTCCGCGTACGCCAGGGCGAAGTGCCAGTTCCTGCCCGCGCCGTCGCTGTAGAGCAGGAAGTTGCTGCCGTGTCCGGTCTCCTGGCTGGCGACCACGCCGCCGGCCGATCCGGACAAGGCCCAGGTGGACACGGTGAAGCTCTTGCGGGTGTCGACCACCGGCCCCGTCATGGTGACGTTCGAGCCGACGCCGGGGTTGAAGTAGCCCACGGTGGCCGGCCGGCCGTCCACGGACTCCGGGCCCCAGCCGACGTTCGTGGCCGACCCGTCGGTGCGCTTCTGCCCGTCGCGGACGGTGTTGGTGCCGTCGTGCGCGGCCAGCCAGTTGCCGGCGGGGCGGTTGAGGTTGCCGAGCGCGACCGGGGCCTTCTCCAGGCCGGTCACGGTCGCGCCGCTGGTGGCGTCGGCCGCCTTGGTGCCGATGCCGGCCCAGGCGACCAGCTGGTTGTTGGTGTCCACGGCCCAGAGGTCAGGGACGCCGTCACCGGTGACGTCGCCGTTGGAACCCACCTTCGGGTACAGCTTGGGGTCGACGCCGTTGGCCAGCCAGCCCTTGGTGGGGCTGGAGAAGGCAGAAGCGTCGAAGGTGTTCCCGGGCGCCGGGGCCAACTGGTAGGCGTGGATGGTGCCGTCGGTCTTCGAACGGGCCCACAGGGTGGGGATGTTCGTCCCCTTGGCCGGACCGGGGGTGATCAGGTCGTAGTAGTCCCAGTCCTGCTTGTCCTTGAGCGGGTCCGGCTCCGACAGCAGGATGGTGGGGCCGTCGAGGTTCTTGTTGGTGTCCTGTTGCCCGAGCCACAGCCGACCGTGTTCGACGAAGAGCAGCGAGGAGTTCGGCAAACCGGCCATGTTGGTCCCGGGGTTCCTGGGAGTGTCGCCGGTGGGTGATCCGAACGCTGCGATCTGGGTTACCGCGGACCAGTCGCCGCCGTTGCCGTGCGTCGCACAGTCGATCGGCGTGTAGTCGGGCAGGATGCACGCGCGGCTCTTCGAGAGCTCGAAGGCCGCCTGCCCGTCGAGATGCCCGGCCGTATCGTCGTTGGCGTACAGGTAGAGCCTGCCGGCCCCAGGAGCGTGGGCGATCAGATCGTCGACGTTCCGCTCGCTGTACGAACCCCGGTGGGTGATCTGGACCGTGCTCCAGTCCTGGTTGTCGGCCGCTCCCGGTGCCGAGGCCGGCTTGGTGTTCGGCGCCGCGTACGGGTCGGCGTTCGCGCCGACCAGGCGCAAGGACCCGGTGCCGTCGGGCAGCAGGACGTCGGCCTTCCGGTCGCCGTCGATGTCGCCCATGACCGGGTCGCCCGCGGCCGGGTTGCTCGGTACGAAGAAGGTGTACGCGACCGGCTGTGACATGTTGCCGGCGTTGTCCTGGGTCTGCAGATAGAGGAAGTTGGTCCCCCAGTGGTTGGCGGTGTACTTCAGCTGGAAGCTGCCGTCGCCGTTCATCTTGACGACATTGCCGCCGTCGTTGCAGTTCCAGCCGGTGGCCGCGGCCTGGATCGGGTCAGTGGTCCAGCGGGCGCAGGCCAGACCGGAGGAACGGCCGCCGGTGGCCGGGGCCGGGTCGGTGCCGGTCAGGATGAACGAACCGGGCTCGCCGACGCGCTTGGGGTGCCCGCCCAGGGTGCCCGACTCGGGGAAGTCCGTCGAGGTGATGCGGGCGGTCGGCGGGGTCCGGTCGACGCGCAGGAAGCACATCCGGCTGTTGTCGCTGGTGAGCGTGCCGTCGGTGGTGGCGGCGAACCAGCCGTACTGGTGGCCGTCGATCAGCGATCCGACGCTCGCGTACTTGCGGCCCGAACTCGCGGCCCAGCCGGTCTCGTAGAGCTTCGAGGAGCCGTTGTCGTCGTCGTCCCAGATCTTGAACGCGGTCCAGAGCTGCTCACCGGTCGGCGACCAGGTGTCCACGCTCAGACCGATGTCGGTGTTGATCCCGACCCAGCCCGGGTTGTCCCACGGATTGGCGGTGCCGGGGGTCTGGCACTTGTCGGACACCGCGTCACGGGCGAAACCCGGCCGCGGGTTGGTCCCGGGGTCGCCGATGTGGGGCTGGAAGTCGTACGTCACGACGACGTGCGGGTTGTTGGCGAACCGCTGACGGTAGTACTTGTTGCCCTCGTCGTCCGGCGCGAACATGAAGGTCCAGCCGTCCCAGTGCTCGCGGGCGGCCTGGATCATCTGGCTCTGGACGTCGAACTCCTTGCCGCCTTCACCCATGATCCAGTTCATGCCGACCTTGGAGCAGTTCGACGGCTGGGGGCAGGGCTGGGCGTTCCAGCGCGTCCACTGGTTGATCGGGTTGCTGGTGGCCGACCCGGTCGAGTAGAGGCCCATCGGAGTGGGAGTCGAGGGGCTGGACGACTGGGCGACGGTGGCGTAGAGCTTGGCGCTCCGTACGTCAGAGTCCCAGAACGCCGAGTTCAAACCAACCTGGAAGTAGGCGCGTTCCTTGCCCTCCTTCTCGCAGCGGTTCCTCGTGTCGATGTAGCCGCAGTAGCCGGCCGCAGGCGTGTCCTGGCCGAGCTGCGTGCCGTTGTACTCCATCGTCTCCGGGTAGGCGGACTGCACCTGGGCCCAGGCCTGGGTGCCGTTGTCGACGCTGGGGTTCCAGCCCGGGTCGATGAACCAGGGGCCGGTGCCCTGGCCGAGGAGCGAGGCGTCCGGCACCAGGTCGATGCCGCCGCCGCTGATGGTGGTGGCGATCGGTGCGGTCCGGGCACCGGGCCCGGGGGCCTTGCTGTCGGATCCGGCGGCCTCCGCCGTGCCGTCTGTAGCGGGTGCCGCGGCGGACTGGGCCGCGGCCTTGGGCTCCGGGCCCGGAGCGGTGGACGAGTCCCACATGACGGGTGCCGGAGCGGTGAAGCGGGCCTTGCCGGAGGCGTCCTCGGCCGCCAGGTTGCCGGTGACGTCCGCCTTGACGGTCAGTCCGTCGACGGCCGTGTCGAGGTGCAGCTTCTGGATCTTCGGGTCGGCCGCCGCCTGGGCGGTGCGCACGATCAGCACCTGACGCAAGCCACCGGCGGGGGTGGCACTCAGTTCCAGGTCGACGTCCGGCAGGACGGAGCGGTAGAGGGCGCTGCTGCCGGAGAGTTCGGGCTTCGGCAGGGTGAACGGCGCCTTGATCGACAGCTTCTTGCCGTCCGCCGTGGCCATGGTGGCCAGCGCGCCGGTGCCGCCTCCGGAGAAGGTGAGGCCGGAGGGCACGGCGGTGGGCGTGACCGTCCCGTCGGGGTGGTCCGCAGCGTGGCGTCCACGGCACGCCAGGTGCTGTCGGCGTTCTTGATCCGCTCCACGATGGGCGATGAGTCGGTGGTCAGCGTGCCGTCCCGACTGGCCGTGGTCTGGCTGCCGCCCGTGGTCATGGAGTCGACCACGACGGGCTTCCCGGTGCTCTTCGCCTTCGCCTGGGCGGCGCGTATCGCCTCGGTCCGCGCCGAGCGGGAGTCGGGCTGCCCCTCGGCGGGTGGCGTCGGCCACGACGCGTCGGCGGGACCGTGGCTGCGGTCGGCCGGAGCCGCTGCCGCGACTCCGGGTGCCGCCAGCAGCCCAGCACCCAGGGAGAAGACCGCCGTGCAAGCGAGCGGCAGGAGAGCCACTCGGAATGTCCGGATTCCCGCAGGTCGTCGCGAAAAGGACGGAGATGGAGGAAGTGACCTCGATATGAAGACCCCCTCGTCATTGGTGATGTGAGCAGAGATCGGACGCACGCTGCCTTCACATTTGCTTCGCTGTCAAAGCGTTTTGTCGACGAGGTGTCCGAGTTGTCGGGGTGGTAACGCCTTGCTCTCTAGGTGACATTGATCACAGGGGAAGCTTTTATTTCTTTCCTACTTTTGATCGGTCGTGTGCGCCTAAGGTGCCGGGGGCCTGGGCCGGTCCAATCGGCCCGATTCGAGCTTCGACAAACTGTGGGGGGATCAGTTGTGTCGTTCTGTCCGCCTGTTCACCCGTCCGCGAAGTTTGCGGGTGGCCGTGGTGGCGGCTCTGGCCGTCACCATGTCCGTGGTGACACTCCCTTCGGTGGAGGCGGTCGCCCAAGCGGCCGCCCCTCCCGACGTGTGGGTGCCACCGAATACGCCGGTTCCGGCCACCCAGCCGGTGAAGGGCGCCGACGGCAAGCCCACCGGCCACACGCCGGATCCGGGCAAGAAGTGGTCGCCGCCGGCTGACTCCACCCCGCCGGCCGGCCTGGCCACCGCCGTGCTCGGCGGTGCCGGTTCCGGTGCCGCCATGGCGCCGTCGGCGGCTGACGCGACGCCGACCTCGGTGCCCGTGCAGGCCGGTTCGTTGCCGGTCTGGGTCGCCACGGCGCCCGGCGTGAAGCCGGCTGGCCTCGCGGCACCGGCGGCCCAGGAGGCCGCGTCGGCGCTCCAATCCCCGGCGCTCCGGATCGAACTGGCCGACGAGGCCCGGACCAACGCCGCAGGTGTCAAGGGCGCCCTGCTGGGCGTCACCGACACCGGTGAGGGCGCTCAGGCCGGTCGGGTCCAGGTAGGCATCGACATCCAGGCCTGGGCGAAGAACGCCGGCGCCAACTGGGCCTCGCGGGCCCGTATCGTCCAGCTGCCCGGCTGCGCACTGACGACTCCGGGGGCCGCCGGCTGCGGCACCCGCATCCCGGTACCGTCGCATCGCGACGCCGCGACCGGCCGTCTGGTGGCCGAGGTCGACGTTCCGCAGCCGACCACCTCCGTCGCCGCCAAGTCCTTCGCCTCCGGGGCCTCCGGGAGCCCGGCCGGCACCGCTTCGACCGTGGCACTCGCCGTCGAGGCGGAGGCCAAGGGCAGCGGCGGTGACTTCAGCGCCTCGCCGATCACCCCGTCAGCCTCATGGCAAGCCGGCGGTAACGCGGGCAACTTCACCTACGGCTACACCGCCGAGCTGCCCTCCGCACTGGCCGGCCCGGCCCCCGACGTCTCGTTCGGCTACGACTCCTCCGCGGTGGACGGCAAGACCGCCTCCACCAACGCCCAGCCGTCCTGGATCGGCGAGGGCTGGGACTGGCAGCCGGGCTCCATCGTCCGCGCCTACAAGGGCTGCAAGGACGCCGGGATCGACAAGTCGGGCGACCAGTGCTGGGGCGGCGACCTGCTCCAGCTCTCGCTCGCCGGCCACGCGGGCCAGCTGGTCAAGGACGACAAGTCCTGCGAGTGGCACCTCCAGGGCGAGGACGGCACCAAGGTCGAGCGGCTGACCGGCCAGAACAACGGCGCCTGGAACGGCGAGGCCTGGCGGATCACCACCACCGAGGGCACGCAGTACTACTTCGGCGCCAACCACCTGCCCGGCGGCGACGGCACCGACCAGGCCAGCAACTCGGTCTCCACCGTGCCGGTCTACTGGCCCGGCGGCCAGGACCCGTGCCTGAAGACCGGTTCGCCGGCCACCAACTCCTGGAACCAGATGGGCTGGCAGTGGTCGCTGGACTACGTCGTCGACCCGCACCAGAACCTGATCACCTACCGGTACGACCAGGAGCAGAACTACTACGCCCGGGGCGGCGGCCAGAACAACGGCAACGGCACCCGGACGCAGTACCAGCGGGCGAGCTACCCGACCTGGGTCGGCTACGGCCAGCGCCTGCCCGACCAGATCGCGGCCAAGGGCAAGGCCAACCCGGCCGCCCAGGTGTGGTTCCGCACTGCTGAACGCTGCCTGCCGGACGCGGACTTCAGCTGCGATCCGTCCCTGCGGACCAAGGCCAACGCCAAGCGCTGGCCGGACACCCCGATCGACCAGAACTGCGACGCCACCGGTGACTGCACCGTCTACTCGCCGACCTTCTGGACCACCAAGCGCCTGACGAAGGTCGACACCGAGGTCTGGGACGGCGCCAAGTACCGGTCGGTCGACTCCTACGTCCTCAACCAGTCCTTCCAGGACCCGGGTGACGGTACCTCGCCGTCGCTCTGGCTGGACTCGATCCAGCGCACCGGCAGCAACAACCGCACGCCGATCACCCTGCCCGCGGTGTACTTCCAGCCGCTGCAGATCGCCAACCGCGTCGCGGGCCGGATCGTCCAGCCGGACGGCACCTCTGCCTCGATCGAGCCGTACAAGCGTCCGCGCATCCAGAAGATCACCACCGAGACCGGCGGCCTGATCAACGTCGTGTACCGGCCCGCCGAGTGCTCGCGCGAGGTCGGCGGGAAGATGCCGGCGTCCGAGGACAGCAACACGATGGCCTGCATGCCGGTCAAGTGGTACCTGCCCGGGCAGAGCGCTCCGGACCCGGTCAACGACTGGTTCAACAAGATCATCGTGCAGTCGGTCACCCAGGAGGACTCGGTCGCCGGCGGTCAGCCCGCGGTCGTCACCGACTACGGGTACGGCGGCGGCGCGGCCTGGCATCGCAACGACTCCGAGATGGCCAACGCCAAGACCCGCACCTGGGACCAGTTCCGCGGGTACGCGACGGTCACCACCCGCAGCGGCAGCGGCAGCGACGTCGAGGCGCCCCGCACCAAGTCGGTGACGACCTTCCTGCGCGGCATGGACGGCGACGTCCTCGCCAACGGCACGACCCGCCAGGTGTCGGTGAAGGACGCCCACGGTGGCACCATCAAGGACGAGAACGTCCTGGCCGGGTTCGTTCGTGACTCCGCCAACTACACAGGTGACAACGGCGAGTTGCTGTCCACCGTGGTCACCGACCCCTGGCTCGGTCCGATCACGGCCACCCGCAACCAGTCCGGCGGCATGCCCGCGATCACGGCCCGGGCCGTCAACGCCCTGAAGGCGACCAACCGCGAGAAGCTCGCCAACGGCGACTGGCGCACCCGTGAGAGCTCCACCACGTACGACTCGACATCCTTCGCCCGTCCGCTGACGGTCTACGACAACGGGGACGTCGCGCACCCCGAGCAGCTGCTCTGCACCTCCTTCGAGTACGCCACCGGCCCCGGTGGGGCGCCGACACTGCTGGCCTCCCGCACCCTGGTCCTCAAGGGCGCCTGCGGCCAGACCGCGACCAAGGACAACACGGTCGCTGACACCCGGTCCTACTTCGACAACATGTCGCTCGGCCAGGCCGGCGCCAAGGCCGAGCAGACCTCGTCCGAGGTCCTGGAGCGATACGACGAGGCGGGCAAGCCGGTCTACCGGGCCACCGCCCGCGCGAGCTTCGACGACTACGGCCGGGTCATCAGCACCGTCGACCCGACCCGCACCGACGCCACCCACCCGGGCGGTGCCGAGACCAAGACCGCCTACTCGCCGGCGGCCGGCCAGCTGCCGACCCAGGTGACCCACACCAACCCGATGGGCTGGCAGACCGTCAGCACCCTCGATGTGGGCCGTAGCTCGGCGCTCAAGATCAAGGACGAGAACGGCCGGATCAGCGAGCAGGAGTTCGACTCCCTCGGCCGCGCCGTCGCGGGCTGGAGCCCCGGCAACGACCGCGCGACACATCCCACCCGTCCCAACCGCAAGTTCTCGTACTCGGTCAACGGTTCCAACGCGCCCTCGCAGGTACTCTCCCAGGCCCTGATGGGCAACATGGCGGGCACGGAGGAGACCTACACCTCCAGCTTCACCATCTACGACGGCCTCGGCCGAATCCGCCAGACCCAGGCCAGCACCCCCTCGGGGGCAACCGGCCGGATGATCACCGACGCGCTGTTCGACTCGCACGGCTGGCAGGTCAAGACCAGCGCCGCCTACCACAACGACCAGGCGCCGCCCAGCGGTCAGCTCTTCCTGCCCAACGGCGGGGTCCAGCCGGACAGCAAGATCCCGTCCCAGACCGTCAAGAAGTACGACGGCATCGGCCGGGTCGTCGACTCGATCTTCCAGTCGTACGGCATCGAGCAGTGGCGCACCCACGCGGACTACCTGGGGGCCGACGAGGTCCGCACCACCCCACCGGCCGGCGGCTATGCCACCGCGACCGTGTCGGACGCCCGCGGCAACACGGTCGCCCTGCGCCAGTACAAGGCCAACACCCCGACCGGCGCATACGACGAGACCACCTACGGCTACACGCCGGAGGGCAAGGAGGCCTGGCGCAAGGACGCGGCCGGCAACCGGTGGACGTACGAGTACGACCTTCTGGGCCGGCCGGTGAAGTCCACCGACCCGGACTCGGGCACCGGGACGACGGCGTACGACGACAGCAAGAACCTCGTCACCGTCACGGACTCCCGCGGCAAGAGCGCCACCAGCGTCACCGACCTGCTCGGCCGCAACATCGCAGCCTACGAGGGCACGACGGCCGACCCGGCCAAGAAGGTCGCCACCTGGACCTACGACAGCCTGGCCAAGGGCAAGCCGACCTCCTCGACCCGATACGTGGGCAACGACGCCTACACGTCGGAGATCACCGGCTACGACATCGGATACCGCGAACTCGGAGCCAAGGTCACCATCCCGACGGCGGAGAAGGAACTCGCGGGGGTCTACCAGACCGACAACACCTACGACGCCGCAGGCCGCCTGACAACCACCACCATGCCGGCAGTGGCCGGCATGGGCAGGGAGAAGCTGACTTTCGCCACCGACACCGTCGGGCAGTTCGGCGGACTCACCAGCAGCTTCGGCGCCGCGAAGTCGGCCCTCGTGGCCGACGTCCGCTACGACCCCTACGGCCGGCCGTACCGCACGACAGTGGGTGGCGCGGGCGCGCAGGTGGTCGCCACCATGGTGATCGACGATGCCACCGGCCGTGTGACGCGCTCGATCGTGGACAAGCAGACCGCCGAGACCGCGCACGTGGACTCGGTCGACTACACCTACAACCCGATGGGCCAGGTCACCTCGGCCCGTGACGCGCAGGACGGCCAGGTCGCCGACCTGCAGTGCTTCACCCACGACTACCTCGGGAGGCTCACCCAGGCCTGGACCGACACCGGCACCCAGACCACCAAGCCGCAGCCGAGCGTTCCCGGCGTCGGCGCCTGCACCAACACCGACGGCCCGGCCGTCACCGCCGGCAAGCCGAGCATCGGCGGGCCCGCCCCGTACTGGCAGCAGTACGAGTACGACCTCATCGGCAACCGGACGAAGCTGGTCCAGAAGGACGTCACCGGCGACGCCGCCAAGGACGTCACCACCACCCAGACCTTCGGTACCGGCCCCAACACCCCGTCCACCGACCCGAAGACGGGCGGCGGAACGGGCGGTCCGCACGCGCTGATGAAGTCCACCCGGACCGGCCCGGCCGGTACGGCGGTGACCTCGTACACCTACGACGCCGCAGGTAACACCACCTCGATCACCGACACTCCGGGCACCAGGACGCTGACCTGGAACGCCCAGGGCAAGCTCGACCAGATCACCGGCACCGGCCAGAGCGGTGCGACCAGCTACCTGTACGACGTGTCGGGTAACCAGCTGATCCGTCGTGACCCCGGAAAGATCACGCTCAACCTGGGCGCGGACCAGATCACCCTGGACACCGCCACCAAGGTCGTCACCAACGTCCGCAGCTACGGGGCGCCCAACGGCCTGTCCATCACGCGCACCACGACCAACGGAACGTCGACGCTGGCGTACCAGGGCGCGGACCCGCACGGCACCAACGGTGTCCAGTTCGACTCGGCAACCCTCGCCCACGTCCGCCGTCCCACAGACCCGTTCGGCAACGAGCGCGGCACCCAGCCCGCAGCGGGCGTCTGGGCCGGGGACAAGGGCTTCGTCGGCGGCACCAAGGAGAAGTCGACCGGCTTCACCCTTCTCGGCGCCCGTGAGTACGACCCCGGGACGGGGCGCTTCATCAGCCCCGACCCGATCGTGGACGCCGGTGATCCCCAGCAGTGGAACGCGTACGCGTACGCCAACAACAGCCCGATCAACAAGTCGGACGCCAACGGTCTGAAGCCCACGTGTGACACTCAGGCAGAGTGTGACGGTCTCACAGCCGCAATGGACAATGGTCACGGCTACACCTGGATCACCCCCGCGAGCTGGTCGCCGCCCACGGTGCCCCCGCCACCGGCGCCCACGCGGGGAGAGTGGGCCGCGGGCCAGGCACTCGATACCGCGCACAAGAACCTCAACGAGAGCAAGCGCAAGCGCGACGAGCTCGTGCACAAGGTGGTCGACATCGTCGGCGACCTGATCGGCTTCAACGACGCCCGTGACTGCTTCACCAAGGGCGACGTGATGGGCTGCATCAACACCGCGCTCAACGTGGTGCCCTGGGGCAAGGTCGTCAAGGTCATCAAGGCCGGGCTCCAGGCCCTCAAGATCTACCGGGAGATCGAGAAGGTCTACACCGCCATCCGCTCCGGCGAACGCGCGGCCCAGGAAGCCGAAGCCGCGTACGTCGGCGCCAAGACAGCCGCGGCGGAAGCCAGAGCGGCGGAAAGAGCAGCAGCCAAGGCAGCAGAAGAAAAAGCAGCAAAGGAAACAGCAGCCGACGCGGCGGGAACAGAGTCAAAGGTGGCCAAGGCCGAGGCGGACTCGCCCAGCCTTGAAAAGTGCAATAGCTTCCCGGCCACGACCCTGGTCCTGATGGCGGACGGCAGCGTCAAGCCCATCGGTGATGTCCGTGACGGCGACGTGGTCATGGCGACCGACCCACAGACCGGCGAAACCCGTCCCGAGACCGTCACCACCACCATCACCACCCCCGACGACAAGGACTTCACCGACCTCACTCTCACCGACGACGCCAGCCCCCGCGGCCCGCCGGCCGACGGCCAGGCGAAGATCACCTCCACCTACCACCACCCCTACTGGAGCGAGACCCGCCAGCAGTGGGTCGACGCCGGAGAACTGATCCCCGGCGAACACCTCCGGCAGCCCGACGGCACCACCCTCACCATCCAGTCCGTCCGCAACTACCCCTACGCCGTCACCACCCACAACCTCACCGTCAACCTGCTCCACACGTACTATGTGCTGGCGGGGACCACTCCGGTCCTGGTCCACAACTGTGGTGAAGACAAAGTCTGGGAGCCGTTCCGTGAGGGCGTCGACCACACCGACCAGGGAACCCTGCCGGCGGATGCAGGTATTCCGGCCGGGGCCTCCCTCGACGCGGGCGAGTATCACTTCATCGTTCGCCAGGACGGTTCCTTGCGTGCCATGCAGAACGAATCTATGTGGGATCTCAATCCGGATGCTGGGCACACTTCTCTGGGCGATCGCCAAGGGGTGCTCATGGCAGGCACGTTCGATGTCGACGCAAATGGTGCGATCTCCAGGATCGATAATTTCTCTGGCCACTACCGTCCGACGGGTTCCACGCCACTCCTGAACGTAACTCGCAGAGCCTTCCAGGGGCACGGTTGGAACTTCGCCGACGACGCCTGGGATTACTACGCTGGGCCTCCGGGTCACTGAACTGGTACATGTTCGCTGGGGGTAGCCTTGCAGAGGCTGCCCCCAGAGGGCTTGAAGCATCCGAAGGACTACCTCTCCCTATGCGGCGGTGACGATGGAATATCCGGCATATCCCAAGCCCGACGTGCTTCTGGCGCGTCTCGTGCAGATTTCGGAGACCGACCTTTCCCGGGACAATGAATTTCCCAAGGGTGAGCTGCCTCCGATCCAAACGGGGGAGCCTCCGACTGAGGAATTCCTTAGCCGATTGGCGGAGCGGGTCGGCATGCAGAGTCATG
Organism: Kitasatospora sp. NPDC001132; assembly: GCF_053598415.1. Classification (NCBI taxonomy): domain Bacteria; kingdom Bacillati; phylum Actinomycetota; class Actinomycetes; order Kitasatosporales; family Streptomycetaceae; genus Kitasatospora; species Kitasatospora sp. NPDC001132. The sequence goes on from NZ_JBSFKF010000005.1 coordinate 110,736, forward strand.
ACCTATTTCTTATTGCGGGTCTGGCCATTCCGGACGACGCATTGCACTTTGACGAGGAGGCTAGTCGCGAGCTCCCCCAACTGGTGAAGCGCGCACTCACCCTGCCTGCGTCTGACCGGCAGCGACTGCGTGACTGCGCCCGATCCCTGGCTGAAATGTCGCAAACTCTCACTCCCCGTAAGAAGCGCTCCGTTGCGCAGTACCCTCCGGGTTTCGGTTCCCTCCTTGTGCAGATGCTCGCCCTCCGCAATCTGGGATGGTCCTCGGCGGCCAAGGTGATGTATCTGATGTCCGGTGTCTACCTATCGGCTGCGACCATCGGGGCGGTAGGGCGTGGCGTCAAGGAACTCGACCCTGAGCTTCTCGACGGGTTTGCGGTCGTAATCGGCGTTCCAGTCACAGTCCTCGCCTCTTTGGCCGGCATGCACCAAATGCCAGCGAGTCGTAGGAATCCCCAGGAGGTTATCGAAACTGCCACGCTGCTCTGGGATGTGCGGCACCTGACTGCGGAGCAGGTGCGGCAAGTCTCCCATCTGGCAGATTAACCCTGGTTAATCATCGCTGCCAGGCGAGACGATGGCCCGTGAAAGCTGGCGACGAGCAGGGAGTAGCCTCACCGGATTTGTTCCGGTGAGGCTACTGCGTCTCGGTCGCCTGGCGTGAAATTCAACGGGCATTTGGTCTTGTCCGAGGGGCAGGAAGTGGATCGATGAGCTGCCCGCCCGGAAGGCACTGCATGGGATGGTCCTAGATTCGCCCAGTTTTAATGTTCAGGTTCGAGAATTCCGAAAGGCTTCAATAGTTATCTCTAAATTGACTCAACTGAAATAGTTGAATCCATCATACTGCCGCTCACATTTGGATCAAGTGGAGTTTCTGTCACGTTGATTCGAATAACTCTGGAAGCCCCGCCGAGCTTTTCGGCGGGGCTTCCAGATGCCTTGACGGCAGTAGTTGACGGCAACGTCAGCGGACGGGCGCTGCACAAAGCGGTGGGTCGTCGCCGTCGTCGGGCTGGACGGAGCTCTCGGCGAGGTTGCCGAGTGTGCGGCCGAGGAGGTCGATGGCGTTGCGCTGGAGGCGGAGGCGGACGTGGGCGTACACGGTGGCGGTGACGCCGATGTGGGCGTGGCCCAGCAACTCCTTGATGACGACGAGTTCGACGCCCTGTTCCAGGAGCAGGGTCGCAGTCGAGTGCCTCAGGTCGTGGAACCGGATCGCCCGCAGGCGGGAGCGGCGGAGCAGCGCGTTGAAGTGCCGTGTGAGGGTGGCGGGTTCGATGGGGTGGCCGTCCGGGCGGGTGAAGACGAGGCCGTTGTCCACCCACTCTGCATCGGCCTGCTGCTTCTCGTGGGCCTGCCGGTCACGGTGCGCGCGCAGCGAGGCGACGCACGCGGCCGGGAGGGCGATGCGGCGTTCCGAGCTGATGGTCTTGGTGGGCAGGGTGGTGAGGCCGCCGGTGCGGGTGCGTTGGAGGGTGCGGCGGATGCTGGCGGTGCCGCCCGCCAGGTCGAGGTCTTCCCAGCGCAGGCCGAGGAGTTCGCCCTTGCGGAGTCCGGTGCGAAGGGCGAGTTCGAACAGGGCATGGAGGTGGTGACCCTGCGCGACAGTGAGGAAGGTGCGGGCCTCGTCGGCGGTGAGGGGGTTGAAGCGGCGGGGGCGGGGCGTGCCGATGCGGACGTTTCGGGCGACGTTGCGCGGGATCTCCTCCTCGCGCACGGCGTGCTCCAGCGCGGACTTGAGAACGGAGTGGATGTAGGCGAGCGTGAGCGGTGAGAGGTACTTGCGGCAGCACCTGCCGATGGCGCAGCAGCGTGGGCGGCGGCCGGCTTGAGCGTCGGGCTTGCGCCGGGCGTCGATGCCGCGTGCGCAGCACTGGCAGACGGTCCGCAGCCCGTTGAGCCAGCTCCGGATGTCCTTGGCGGTGAGCTTGGCGAGCTTCTTCTTGCCCAGGCCGGGGATGAGGTACTGGTTGACGCAGGCGGTGTAGCGGGTGTGGGTGGTCTCGCGGAGCTGGTGGACAGCGACTGCTTCCAGCCAGTACGTCAGGTAGGCGGCCAGACTGCCCTGGGCGGAGACCATGGGGACGCCGCGGTTGCTGGCGGCGATTTTTTCGGTGAGCTTGGTCAGCGCCTCTTTGCGGGTGGTGCCGTAGACACGGACGCGCTTGCGGGTGTTGCCGGGGGCGAGGACGTAGCCGGCGGCTTCCCAGCGGCCGTCCTTGCGCTGGTAGACGGTGCCGTCGCCGTTGGCGCGGCTGCGGCGGGAGGTGGGGGTGTCGCGGGGTGCGGTCATCAGGCGGCGTCCTGTTCGAGTCGGGTGCGGATGAAGTCGTTGAGGGCGTGGGTGGGGATGCGGCGGGCGCGGCCGAGGGTGATGGAGGCGAGCTGCCGGGAGCGGAGCAGGTCGTAGACGGCGGAGCGGCCGAGTTGGAGGCGGGTCATGACCTGGGGGACCGTCAGCAGGTCTTCGTTCGTGCTCGGAACCGGGCGCAGCGTGGCCATCAGCAGCCGCCCTCTGCTGTGAACTGCCGCTCCAGTTCTCTGCGGTGCCAGACAGCCGCGGCCAGGAGTTCCGCGCCGGGGCTGTAGCCCGAGCCGTGGTAGGTCCAGTGGCCGATGACGAGAGTCGTGCTCGGGTCGAGGTCGGGCAGGTCGGCGTGTGCGCGGGCCTGTTCGGTGCGCCAGGCGCGGCGGTCGTCGCGCAGTTGGCCGAGGGTGACGGAGTAGCAGCGGGACTTGGTGGAGAAGTGGCCCCGGAAGCCGAGCATGTGCGCCCACTTCCAGAGCTTGAGCTCGGCGAACTCCGGGCGCTTGCCCAACTCCCAGCAGGTGCGGATCATCTGCCGCACGTGGCGTTCGACTGCGAGGCGGGGTAGCGGCCGGGCCTGTCCGGTGCCGCGGCAGGCGGTGCACGCGACCGGGGTTCCGTGGCCGGACAGGGTCATGCCGCGTCCCTGGCAGGGGCGGCAGAACAGGGCGCGGTCGAGAGCGCCGGATGAGTCGGCGGACTTGGTGGCGTACTTGGCCACGTAGGCGGCGACCGCGTGATCGGTCAGCTCTGCGTCGGTGCCGAAGGCGGCGATCTCGCGCACGTCGAGCTGTTCACCCCAGGCGAGTTCGCGTTCCCCGACCGCGTCGGAGGTGACGCTGACGGAGACGCGGGCGGCGGCGGCCCGGATGGCGTCGCTGAGCATGGTGACAGTGGCGGACGGGGGCGGAGGCTGGGCGCTACCGTCCGGGCCGTCGAGGCGGATCACGGCGTGGAAGTGGACCAGGCCGCGCTTCTGGTACTCGGCGACCTTGGCGAAGGAGACGCGCAGCACCGCGCGGGCGGTCTTCTGGGTCAGGCCGAGCCGGGCGGCGATCTCACGGCGCAGGTAGATCGTGAAGCGTGCCCACAAGGCTCCGGCGTGGGCGTTGAACAGCACCGCGCCCGGGTAGTCGTAGGTCTTCGGGTCCAGCGGGGTGCCGAGCAGCGCGTCTGTGGGTTCGTGGAGTTTGCCGCAGCGGCAGGGCCGGAGGATTCCGCCCGTGTCGGTGGGGCGGTTGTGGACGGGGCCGAAGGACGGCGCGGTGAGCGTGGCGAACACGCGGGGGTGGGTGCGGACGGTGTCCGGCACGTTCTTGCCGCCGGTCAGGCCCGCCCGGATCAGGTGGAACGTGTCGGCAGCGTAGACACGGGAGCAGGCCGGGCAGCGCGAGGCCCGACGGTTGCCGCACGTCGTCAGCAGGCTGCCCGTGGGTTCGTCGGCGGTGTTGTAGGAGCGCAGTACCTCACCGGTTGCCGTGTCGATGGTGGTGGTCTGGCCGAGCAGGCGCACGGGTTCTGTGCAGCCGCCGAGGCGGTCGATCTGCTGGTGTGCGCGGTCGAAGTCGGGCAGGTTGACCAGGTGGATCAGGTCCCGCACGGCGGGGCTTGCCACGTGGCGCAGGTCCAGGGCAACCATGTCGGGGCGTGTCCCTTCTGTCGGGTGGGGTGGCCCCGAGCAGCAACCAGCCAGTCAGGAAGGCGTGTTGGTGCTGCTCGGGGCATGGAAAGCCGAGCCCCGTCGGGCGGGGTCGGTCAGGTGGAGAAGGGGCCGGCGGGCTCAGGCGGAGAGCTGAGCGTGTGCGGCGGTGGCCAGCGGCAGCGTGACGCCCAGGCGGGCCTTCAGCTGACCGGGAGTAATGTGCTCGCCCTGCTCAGCGTGGTGCGTCTCGGCGATGCGCCGGGCAGCCGTCAGCAGGGCCTCAGGAACGGCCGGGAGCGTGACGGACGCGGTCGTCTTGGCCGGCACGGGGGAAGGCTCAGGCTCAGCGGCGAGGATCACAGCCGGGGCAGGCGCCGGTACGGAGGGCGGTGCGAGGACGGGCTCCGGTCCGGGGCCGAGCGATGCGAGCGGGTCCGGCAGGTGTTCCACGGCCGGAAGCGGGACGGCGGCCTGCGCCGGGTTCGGGGCGCTCAGGGTGTGGAAGTGGCGGAGGAACTGGGGGCCGACCTGGCCCCAGCCGAGCAGCAGCAGCGGGGCGACCGCATCGACGGCGGCACGGCCGTAGTGTCCGGCTGCCAGGGGTTCGGCGACGTTCAGGGCCAGGGTCAGCAGGCCGCACAGGTGCATCAGCCGGGTTGCGGCCGTCAGCTCCTCCTGCGGGACGCCGCGCAGGGACAGCAGGCGCAGGCCGACGAGGAGCCCGACTACGGACAGGTCAACCATGGGGGCGATCAGCGGCGCCACCGGGTGGGGCACCCCCAGGCGCAGGGCCAGTGCCCAGACGTTGCCGAAGGAGAACACGAACGCCAGCAGGGCGATGACCGCCATGACCACGGTCACGATGCGCTGCGTGAGGCGATCCTCGGCCATTAGGCCAACTCTCCTTTCTTGATATTGAGTTACATGAGTGGTCAGGCAGCTTCGGTCATCAGGGTGTCGGCGTCGTCGTCCATGAAGGCGGGCTTCCAGTCGACGGGGCCCGGATAGACGTCGAGGTACGCGGCCGGGTCTTCGGTCAGATGGGCGGTGTCGTCGGCGACCCGGGCCGCATCCGCGCCGGACACGTACGGGGTACGCACGCGGGTGAAGCCCGGGCGGCCCTGCACTCCCATGGAGGCCACCCCGACGTAGGCCGGGTCCTGGAGATTGACCGGGTTCGCGTCCGGCCAGTTGCGAATGTCGTCCCCGAGCGCGGCCACGGAGGCTTCCGCCGTCTTCTGCGCGAAGGACAGCCCCAGCGGGCACACGTCCCGGATGAACGTCGGGATCGCGTCGCCGGTCGCCTTCTGGGTGGCCAGGATGACCATGATGCCGACGCTGCGGCCCTTCTTCACCAGGTCCTCGACCAGTCGGGCGTTCTCCGCCGACAGGGCAGCCAGCTTCTTCGTCTCAGCGTCGTTGCCCTTGTACTCGCGGAAGTACGTGTGCGCTTCGTCGATGACCAGGATCGTCAGCGGCCAGATGCGGGACGGACCGACGTGCCACATGTTCTTCACGCCCAGGACGGCGCGGATGGATGAGGACCGGCCCCGCCGCAGCTTCACCATGCGCTTGAACAGCGCGTTGGCTTCTGCCAGGTCGTCCCCCGCGAAGGCGAACAGGCGGGGCGTCAGATCGGCGTAGTCCCCTTCGTGAGCGGTGGAGACCTTGCCGTCCGCCACGGCGAACTGAACCGCGTCGGAGGGGGCCAGGTCGCAGATGAGCTTGTTGATCAGCGACGTCTTCCCGAAGCCGGGCAGGCCGGCGACGGTCACGCCGGGAACGTTCGCCAGCGGCAGGCTCACGTCGGCCGCGGACTCGTCCAGCCCGAGCCCCCACGTGTCCAGGCTCCCCGGCACCGTTCCCGTGGGGACGTGCTCGGTCGGCGTGATGAGCGGGTCCAGGTGCACAGCCCGGATCACTACCCGCCCGGGACCGTCCGGCAGCACGGAAACCCGCGTGCAGCGCCAGGCGTCGGCCAGGAAGCGCGCCGAGCGCTGGAACTCCTCCAGCCCGACCTTCGGCAGGCACTTGGCCCGCACCACCACCCCGAACCGGTCCGGCTTCACCTTGATCCGAGGCACCAGGACCCGCGGCTTGGGCACCTCGCCCTCACGGCTGACCAACTCGGCCAGGAACGTCGGCGTCTTGTCGGTCACCGACAGGCCCGCCATCTTGGCCAGGCGCTCCCACCCGAACCGGATGCGCATCCCCTGCCAGATGCTTGCCCGCGTCTCACGATCGACCCGCAGGTACCGGACCAGGCCGACCACGGCCCACAGAGCCGCCAGGGCGAGCACCGCCCCGATCAGGACCGGGGCGATCTCATTCACGTCCTTCACTTCACGCCTTCCACGTTGTAGATGAACCCGAGGGCGAACCGGCTGCCGGCACCGGTTGAAACGGGCAGCCGGAAAGCCAATGCCCCTACAGAGCAGCTCACTTGACCGCCTCCAAGTGGCCCGCCCGGTAGGCGATGCCCTCCGAGAGCTGACCGTTGAAGATCCGCGCCCACGGCGTGGCGAACAGGTCCACCGGGCGCACCATGACGCCCGGCTTGAGCCCGTCGGGAAGGCCGGACTGGGGGACGGTGAGCTTCATGACCTCCGCGCGCCCCTCCTCCATGAGCATCACCGTGACCGTGAACAAGTGCTCGCCCGTCTCACGGTCGGTGGCGATCTCGCCGGTCTGCGGGTCCTTGATCTTCGGCGTTGCGTCGGTGCCCGTCATGCAGACGGCAGAGGGCAGCAGTCCGACGCGAATCCTGGTCATAGCCATCCTCTGACGGCAGCGGCGACGGCAACAACCACGGACTTCGACGCACATTCACGGACGGCGACGAACCGTCAAACCACCGTTGACCTGCAAGAAAGCAGGTGGAGAGGGGTCGCGTAGCACACGTACTACGTCCTTGCGGGCGCTGTTCCGGTCCTCGTTCACAATGACCAGTGCAAGAGTGGCAATGGAGGCTCTCAGAACAAGGGGTCGTCCAACGGCTCGGTGGACCCCGCGCACGTCCCGGCCCTTTTCGATCCTGCGACAGGTGGCTACCAGAAGCCCATCGGCCGTCTCTCCGAGCCGCAGGGCAAGATTCGGCGGGCCTCCGAGGAGGTCGGAACCGAGGCGGATAAGCGTGTGTCGATGGTGAAGGGAATTCCGAACAACTTGGGGAAAACGGTGAAGTCGCTCAGTCAGGACGGCGCTGGAGCGGATGCCACCCAAGCACTTCTTGCGGTGACCGTCACGGCGGTACACGCCGTCTACAAGTACAAGTTGAGGCGCAATGGTCGAATCGGTTGATGTTGCTACCGGGATTCTAGAAGAATTCCGTGCGGATGGCTCCTTGACGGAGGAAAGGTCGATCGAGGCGAATTGGGAGGACCGGCCGACGAGCGTCACGCCAGCTTTGCTGCTGCTTTTTGCAGCCAAGATCCTCTTGCAGCTGAGGCGGGATGACGGTGTGGAATTCCCTTCCCAGGCGGCTGTGCCTACGGCACGGCGCCTGGAGGGGGCCGATCTCGACACCGTGGTCGCCGGCCTGACAGGGGACCTGTCCGCTGTTCAACTGGGCGGACGGCACCAGCTGTTCAGCTTGCGGAACATCCTTGTCGTGCTGGCCGCCTTGGTCGATGACGAGGCGATGGGTGAAGACGAGGTCAAAGAGCTGCTCCAGGTGGCTGAGGAAACCGCAGGTGATTTCCTTCGAGCAGAGGATCCGTTCCGTCTGACTGTGCGGGGCGTCGACGTCGGCCCGTGGGACGTGAGCGAGGCCGGCTGGCGGGGAGTGGAGGTCATCGACCTCGGGGGCCTCAAGATTCCGCGGAGCCCGGGTGTCGATTTCGAGATCAACAGGTCGGCGTCCGGTTCCCTCCTGGAGGTCGCCGTCAAGAAGGGGCGCGAGACGGGGCTGCAGCTCCAGGCATTCCATGCGACGTCGTCGGGCTATTGGGCGACGGCACGTGAGAGCTTCGTGAGTAACGTTCGACAGCTCGGAGGTGAGGCACAGGCCTGGGCGGGACGAACCGGTCTGGAGCTCAGGTGCAAGGTCCCGGTGGCGAGCGGTTCGGGCGGGACGGCAATGAGTGTCATTCGGGTGCTCGGCTGTGACGGCCCGACATGGCTGTTGAGGGGGATCGTGTCCGGCGTCGGAGCCGCCGCCGACAGCCGTGACGAGTGGGCGTACGAGTTCTTCGAGCGGACCGTGGTGGACCCGTCCTACCAGCAGGTGCCTACCGCCCTCCTGTCCCCGGCCGGTGTCGTCGGGCTGCGTGCTTTTACAGAGGGGCAGCCGATCCCGTTGCGTCGGCCCGACTGATCCGCCCGGTACCGTCGTGGTCCGCTTGAGCGCAGAACAGCACCCGGGCAGGAGGCCTGAAGCCCCGCCCGGGTGCTGCTGTGACAGTCAAAGAGCTGGGGCTGGTCGCGCGTTCGAGGCAGGGATGGTGGTGACGTCCGGGACAGCGGCGGATTCCGCCGGCACTTCACTTGGGCCGGATATGCCCGGCCGCTAGGACCGAACGTCCGGCGTGGGAGGACAAGGGGGACAAGGAGAGCTGATACTGCAGGATGGGGAAGAGCGCTGGAGCGCCGTCCTGACCGCAATTCTGGTGAGCCGGAGGATCGGTCGGCGCACGTGAAGCTGGTGGCTGATCTCGCACCCGTCACCGCCGGGTTAGACACGGTCGGTGCACGGGGCCGTCGGCCCGGTTGAGAGTTGGACAACCTCATCGAGTACGGCGAGAAGATCGGTCCGCTGGAAGAGGGCTGTCGGGTCGCCTGGCAGGCGCTGGAGGCCGTGGTGGAGCTCCACCGGTTCGGTGATCCTCAGGTCCAGGCCTGACGGGTCCGGTTCGAGTGTCAGGGGCCCGGTTCGGTTGTTCCGAACCGGGCCCTTCGGCGCGTCCGGAGCGGTTGACGCTGTGTCGCGCTGGGTGATCGAGGCGTCACGCGGGTAGGACTGTGGCTGTCCTGACCGGGCGTTGCCGAGACATCGCAGGGAGCCGCGAGTGGCCGCTTACCACGACAGTGACGGAGCCGAGCAGGTGCCGGCGCAGGATGCCCCACCGCCGCCCGCCGAACTGGTGGCGCTGGCGCAGGCGTACGGGGTGGACACCCGCTACCCGGGGCCGGGTGGGCAGGCGGTGGGGGCGCGGACGCTGGTGGCCGTGCTGGGGGCGATGGGGGTGGCGGCCGGGTCGCCGCAGGAGGTGGGGGAGGCGCTGGAGCGTCACCGGGCCGAGCAGCGGGGCCGGTTGCTGCCGCCGTGCGTGGTGGTGCGGCAGGGAGGACGTACGGCGCTGGACCTGCCGGCGGACGCCCGGCTGCTCGTGGAGCTGGAGGACGGCGGGAGTTGGGAGCTGCCGCGCGGGCACTCGCACTGGCTGCCGGGGGACCTCCCGCTGGGCCGCCACGTGCTCACGGCGGAGACCACCGCGAGGACCGCCCGGGCCGCGCTGATCGTCGCCCCCGAGCGGCTGCCGCAACTCCCCGGCCGCGGCTGGGGGTTCCTCGCCCAGCTGTACTCCGTGCTGTCCGAGCGCTCCTGGGGCATGGGCGACCTCGGCGACCTCGTCGAGCTGGCCCGGTGGGCGGGGGCCGGGCTCGGCGCGGGCTTCGTGCAGATCAACCCGCTGCACCAGGCCCTTCCCGGCACCCCCTCCGACCCCTCCCCGTACCGCCCGTCCTCGCGCCGCTTCGCCGACCCGGTGCACCTGCGGATCGAGGCCGTCCCCGAGTACGCCTACCTGGTCGGCGACCAGCGCGACCACGCCGAGGAGCTGACCCGCCGCGCCGCCCGGCTGCGCGAGGAGGTCATCGGCCACGACGCCCTGATCGACCGGGACGCCGTCTGGCGGCTCAAGCGCGAGGCCCTGGAAATGCTGCACCGGGTACCGCGCGGGCCCGGGCGGCAGGCCGAGTACGAGGCGTACCGGCGCCGCGAGGGGGAGTGGCTGCGCCGGCACGCGCTGTGGAACGCCCTGGCCGAGGAGCACGGCCCGGTGTGGCACCACTGGCCGAAGGGCCTGCGTCACCCGGACGGCCCACAGGTGGAGCGAGCGGAGAAGGAGCTCGGGGCGCGGGTCGAGTTCCACCGCTGGCTCGCCTGGCAGGTCGACCAGCAGCTCGCCCACGCCCAGCGCGCGGCCCGCGAGGCGGGCATGCCGGTCGGGCTGATCCACGACCTGGCCGTCGGCGTCCACCCGGACGGCGCGGACGCCTGGGCGCTGCAGGACGTGCTGGCCGGCGGCATCTCGGTCGGCGCCCCGCCGGACGCCTTCAACGCCCACGGCCAGGACTGGGGCCTGCCGCCGTGGCGCCCGGACGCGCTCGCCGAGGCCGGCTACGCCCCGTTCGCGGAGCTGCTGCGGGCCACCGCCCGACACGCCGGGGCGGTGCGGATCGACCATGTGATGGGCCTGTTCCGGCTCTGGTGGGTGCCGAACGGCCACCCGCCGACCGAGGGCGTGTACGTGCGCTACGACGCGGAGGCGATGCTCGGCGTGCTGGCGCTGGAGGCGCACCGGGCCGGTACGGCGGTGATCGGGGAGGACCTCGGCACGGTGGAGCCGGGTGTGCGGGAGGAGCTGGCGGCGCGCGGGGTGCTCGGCACCTCGGTGCTCTGGTTCGAGCGGGACTGGCAGGCGGGCGGCGCGATCCTGGACCCGGACCGCTGGCGGCCGGGCTGCCTGGCCACCCTCACCACCCACGACCTGCCGAGCACCGCGGCCCGGCTCTCCGGCGAGCACGTCGAGCTGCGGCACCGGCTGGGCCTGCTGGCCAGGCCGCTGGGGGAGGAGCAGGAGCGGGCGGCGGCGGAGCTGGCGGACTGGCGGGCCGAACTGGCCCGGCTGGGGCTGATCGGCCCGGACGAGCCGCTGTCGATGCCGGTGCTGTACCGCTTCCTGCGGGCCACCCCGGCGGAGCTGGTCGGGGTCTGGCTGCCGGACCTGGTCGGCGACCCGCGCCCGCAGAACCTGCCCGGTACCTGGGACCAGTACCCGAACTGGCGCCTCCCGGTCGCCGACGGCGCCGGCGACCCGGTCACCCTCGAACGCCTCGCCACCGCCCCCGCCGCCGGCCTGCTCGCGCAGCTCCTCGCCCTGCCCGAATCCGCCAGGCGGACCCCGACGCGCGCCCTCCCATAAGCAGCGAGTAAGTTGGAAACGTGGACAAGAGGAACGCTTTGCGAGCCGGCGCGGTTAGCGCAACGGTCACGCTGATGATGCTGCTGTCGTCGCCCGCCATGGCCTTCGCCCGGGACGACGGTGACGACCCCGGTTCCGGCCTGAGCGTCGGCGAGACCCTCGGCCTGTTCGTGTTCCTCCCGCTCGTCGCCTTCGCGGTGATCGCCGGTCTGGCCGGCCTGCCGTACGGCAAGGGCAAGAAGAAGTAACGCCGCGTGGAGGCGGGCGCCGGCCACCTGAGCCCGCGTTCGCCACGGAAGCCCGCGACCGCCACGGAAGCACGCGTCCACCCAGGACCCGCACCAACCCCGAAGGGGCGCCGGACGATCCCGTCCGGCGCCCCTTCGGGCTATCCGCGCGCCGTCAGCGGGCCCCCGCCGCACGGTCGACCGCCTGGGCCTTGAGCGCGCGCTCGACGCCCGCCCGCGCCTCGACGACCTGGCGCCGCAGGGCCGGCGCCGGCTCGGCCGAGGCCAGCCACGCGTCGGTCGCGTCCAGCGTCTCCTGCGTGACCTCCAGGGCCGGGTACAGCCCGACGATGATCTGCTGCGAGATCTCGTGGCTCCGGGTCTCCCAGATGCCCTTCACCGCCGCGAAGTACTTCGCCGCGTACGGCGCGAGCAGCTCGCGCTGGTCGGACTGCTGGAAGCCCGCGATGACCGCTTCCTGCACATAGTTCGTCAGCTTGTCGGACTCCACCACCGACGCCCAGGCCTGCGCCTTGGCCTCGGCGGTCGGCCGGGCGGCGCGGCAGGTGGCCGCGTGCTCCTGGCCGGCCGCGGTGTTGTCCCGCTCCAGCTCGGCGGCGATGGCGGCCTCGTCGGCCCGCCCGGTGGCCGCGAGGCGCACCAGCAGCGTCCAGCGCAGCTCGGTGTCCACCGCGAGGCCCTTGACCTCGACCGTGCCGTCCAGCAGTCCGGCGAGCAGGTCCAGCTGACCGTCCGTACGGGCGACCGAGGCGAGGGCGCGGGCCCAGGCCAGCTGGTGGTCGCTGCCGGGCTCGGCGGCGCGCAGGTGCTCCTCCGCGGCGGCGGCCCAGCGCTCGAGGCCCTGCTCGCGCCACTGCGGGTCGGTGTAGGCGTCGAGGGCGAGCTTGACCTGGCGGTGCACGGACTGCACCACGCCGATGTCGCTCTCGCGGCCGATGCCGGACAGCGCCAGCGACAGGTAGTCGCGGGCGGCCAGCTCGCCGTCGCGGGTCATGTCCCAGGCGGAGGCCCAGCACAGCGCGCGCGGCAGCGAGTCGGCGAAGCCGCCGAGGTGCTCGGTGACGACGGCCATCGAGTCCTCGTCCAGCCGGATCTTGGCGTACGAGAGGTCGTCGTCGTTCAGCAGCACGACGGCCGGGCGGTGGCGGCCGACCAGCTCGGGCACCTCGGTGCGCGGGCCGTCGACGTCCAGCTCGATCCGGTCGGTGCGCACCAGCGCGTCGCCGTTCAGCTCGTACAGGCCGATCGCGATGCGGTGCGGGCGCAGCACGGCCTCGCCCTTGGCGCCGGCGGGCAGCGCGGGGGCCTCCTGGAGCACCGCGAAGGACTCGATCTCGCCGTCGGTGTTGACGGTGACGGCGGGCCGCAGCACGTTGATGCCGGCGGTCTCCAGCCAGGCCTTGGACCAGGCCTTGAGGTCGCGGCCGCTGGCCTCCTCCAGGGCGCCGAGCAGGTCGCTGAGCCGGGTGTTGCCCCAGGCGTGGCGCTTGAAGTACGCCTGCACGCCCTGGAAGAACGCGTCCTGGCCGACGTACGCCACCAGCTGCTTGAGCACCGAGGCGCCCTTGGCGTAGGTGATGCCGTCGAAGTTGACCTGGACGTCCTCCAGGTCGTTGATGTCCGCCATGATCGGGTGGGTGGACGGCAGCTGGTCCTGCCGGTACGCCCAGGTCTTCATCTGGTTGGCGAACGTGGTCCAGGAGTGCGGCCACCTGGAGCCGGGGGCCTCGGCCTGGCAGACCGCCTCGGCGTAGGTCGCGAAGGACTCGTTGAGCCAGAGGTCGTTCCACCACTCCATGGTGACGAGGTCGCCGAACCACATGTGGGCGAGCTCGTGCAGGATCGTCGCGGCGCGGGCCTCGTACGCGGCGTCGGTGACCTTGGAGCGGAACACGTACTGGTCGCGCAGGGTGACGGCGCCCGCGTTCTCCATCGCGCCGGCGTTGAACTCCGGGACGAAGAGCTGGTCGTACTTGGCGAACGGGTACGGGAAGTCGAACTTCTCCTGGAAGTAGTCGAAGCCCTGCTTGGTGACCTCGAAGACGGCCTCCGGGTCCAGGAACTCGCGCAGCGAGGGCCGGCAGTAGATGCCCAGCGGCACCTTCTGCTCGCCGTTCTCGTAGGTGTCGAAGACCCCGACGTACGGGCCGGCGACGAGCGCGGTGATGTAGCTGGAGATCCGGCCGGTGGGCTCGAAGGTCCAGACCCGGGTGTCACCCTCGCCGACCGGCTCCGGGGTCGGCGAGTTGGAGACCACGACCCAGCCCGCGGGCGCGGTCACGGTGAACGCGAACGCGGCCTTCAGGTCGGGCTGCTCGAAGTTGGCGAAGACCCGGCGGGCGTCCGGCACCTCGAACTGGGTGTACAGGTAGGTCTCGCCGTCGACCGGGTCGACGAACCGGTGCAGGCCCTCACCGGTGTTGGTGTACTCGCAGTTCGCGACGACCCGCAGCTCGTTCTCGGCCGCCAGGCCCGGCAGCGGGATCCGGCTGTCGGCGAAGCTCGCCGGGTCGAGCCGCACGCCGTTGAGGGTGATCTCCTCGACGCTCGGGGCGACGAGGTCGATGAAGGTCTCCGCGCCGGGGGTGGTGGCGGTGAACCGGACCACGGTGGTGGACCGGAAGGTGCCGCCCTCGCGGGCCGAACCGAGGTCGAGCTCGATGTCGTACGCGTCCACGTGGAGGAGGTCGGCCCGGGTGCGGGCCTCCTCACGGGTCAGGTTTGTGCCGGGCACTCGCTGCACTCCTTTGTCAGACTGATGGTCCGAATCCTCGCACGTCCAACGTACGGGGCGGCCGGAAAATCACGGCGGGGCGGGCCCGGGCGGTCAGCCCGTTCCCGCCCCGCCCGGGTCGGTCACGACGTGGGGTCATGCCCCGGGGTCATCCCGGCGTCACTTCTTCCACTTGGTCAGCGGACCGTCGCTGGAGCTGAGGCGGCGGAAGGCGTAGACCGCGGCGCCGTCCGCCGAGATCACGTACTCGTTGCTGCTGCTGCCGATGTTCATGCTGCTCGGCATGGTCATGGTGCCGAGGTCGGTCATCGAACCGTCGGTCGGCGAGAGCGTCACCAGTCGGGCCGGCTTGTTGTAGCCCTGGTCGACGATCGCGCGGACCTTGCCGTCCTTGTCCGTCCCGGCGACCAGGCGCATGTCGTTGCCGGCCGAGCCGGAGTTGGCCGACCACAGCCGCTTGCCGGTGGTCAGGTCGTAGGCGTTGATGCCGGCCTTGCTGCCGCTGACCTGGACGTACAGCGTGGTCCCGCTGACCACGTTGTGGGTGACGGCCTCGTCCTGGCCGGAGAGCCGCAGGCTGTCCGCGCCGGGCTCCTTGACGGACATCTGGTTGCCGGGCTTGTTGTCCTTGTCGAACGGCAGGATGTAGTCGCCCTGCGGGCCGCTGGACATCAGCAGCACCAGCGGCTTGTCCTGGATGACCGAGTCGACCTGCTCGATGTTGCCGGTGAGGGTGACCGGGGCGCTGGCCGGCTTGCCGGTCTCGGCGTTGACGATGACCAGCTGCGACTTCGGGCCGCTGGTGCCGTAGCAGCGGTCGCTGACCGCGATCTGGGCGCCGGCCGCCTTGCCGCGCAGGATGCAGTCCTTGTCGCGCGGCTGGTACTGCCAGGCCGGCTGGCCGTTGGCGATGTTCAGGGCACCGACCGCGTTGCCGCCGACGGCGACGACGTTCTCGGTGACGCTGAGGGTCGGCGAGGACATCCGGTCGGCCGAGACCTTGACGCTCCAGAGCAGCTTGCCCTGGGCCAGGTCGACGGCGCCGACGGTGGAGCAGTCGCTGTCACCGGTGTTGAAGGAGACGGCGGCGACGCCCTTGGAGTTGGGGGCGTACGAGGCGGTGCACAGCTCCTTGCTGCCGCTCGGGACGGGGATGGTCCACGCCTCCTTGCCGTCGCCCAGGTTGTAGGCCTTGATGCCGGAACCGTCGACGCGCACGGCGAGCTTGTCGGTGCCCCAGACGCCGAGCATCTGGGGCGAGCCGTCCGCGCCGGCCGGCTTGGGGGCGCTCCAGGCGACGTTGAAGGTGCCGCCCTTGGGGGCGGGGGTGGGACCGTTGCCGTTCCCGCCGTCGCCGGTGCCGCCGCTGTCGCCGGCGACCGGGCCCGGGGTCGGGTCGGTGTCGTGCTTGGGGTCCTTGAGCAGGACGACCAGGGCGATCACGATCGAGATCGCCAGCACGCCGCCGATGATCCCGCCCCACAGCAGCACGGGGTTGCGCTGCTTGGGGGCGACGGGCGCGACGGGGTAGCTGTAGCCGGGCTGCTGCTGGTAGTTGTAGCCGCCCGCGTTGTAGGCCTGCCCGGAGTCCGGGGCGCCGTACGCGCCGGGGACCGGGTCGTACGGGCCGACCGGTGCGGCGCCGGGCGGCGGCGGGGCCTGGGTGGGGAAGCCGGTCGCGGTCGGCGCGTACGCCGCGTACTCCGGGCTGCCGACGGGCGGTTGCGCGGGCGGCTGGGCCGGCGGCTGTACGGGCGGTGCCGGTGGCTGGGCGGGCGGCGGGCCCGCGGGCGCGGCCGGGCCGGGGACGGCCGCGCCGTCGAGCTGCGTCATCTGGTCCGCGACGGCGGCCGGATCCACACCGCCGCCCGGCGGGCGTCCGAACGAGACGCCCCGGTTGTCCTGCGGACCGCTGGCGGGCGTTTCGCCTGCCCCCGGCGTAGGGTGATCCCCTGCCATCTGATTCCCCGTCATGTCTGGAAGCGTCCCCTGTCGGCGCCGGCCACGGCTCCGGTGGGACGGTGAGAATTGGGCACCATGCTAGTGGTGTGCGCATTTCGGCCGCCGCCAGGACCGCGGTTCCCCGTCCCCGCAGGTCCAGGCCGTGCAACACCTTCACCCGCCGATCACCGTGCCCCCACGCCGGCGCCCGGTGTCCCGGCCAGCGCCGGCCCGCCGCCCTCCGCGCTCCCTCCCGCTCCCGTCCCTTCCGGCCGGGATCCCCGGCCGGGCCCCCGGGCCGTACCCTTCAGGAGTTGAAGGGGACACCCGGCGGAGGGGTCCCCGCCCTGGGAGGGTGGATCATGTCGACGGACACACCGGGCTCGCAGTCGTCGCTGCACCGGGCGAACCTGGAACGGGTGCTCCGCGCGGTGCGGATGGCCGGGTCGCTGACCCAGGCCGAGATCGCCCGCGGCACCGGCCTGTCCGCGGCCACCGTCTCCAACATCGTGCGGGAGTTGAAGGAGAGCGGCACCGTCGTGGTCGCCGACACCTCCTCCGGCGGCCGCCGCGCCCGCAGCGTCTCGCTCAGCGGGGACGCCGGCATCGTGGTCGGCATCGACTTCGGCCACACCCACCTGCGCGTCGCGGTCGGCAACCTGGCCCACCGGGTGCTGGCCGAGGAGAGCGCCCCGATCGACGTGGACGTCTCCGCCCAGCAGGGCTTCGACCGCGCCGAGGCGATGGTCGAGCGGCTGCTGGCGCAGGCCGGGTTCCGCTCCGACAAGGTGATCGGCGTCGGCCTCGGCGTGCCGGGACCGATCGACGTGGAGACGGGCGCGCTCGGCTCCACCGCGATCCTGCCCGGCTGGACGGGCATCGCCCCGGGCCGGGAGCTGGCCGAGCGGCTCGGCATGCCGGTGCACGTGGACAACGACGCCAACCTGGGCGCGCTCGGCGAGCTGGTCTGGGGCGCCGGGCGCGGGCTGAGCGACCTCGCCTACATCAAGGTCGCCAGCGGTGTCGGCGCCGGGCTGGTGGTGAACGGCCAGATCTACCGGGGGCCGGGCGGCACCGCGGGCGAGATCGGGCACATCACCCTGGACGAGGCCGGGCCGGTCTGCCGCTGCGGCAACCGCGGCTGCCTGGAGACCTTCGTCGGCTCCCGCTACCTGCTCTCGCTGCTGATCCCCACCCTCGGCCCTGACCTCAGCCTGCCCCGGGTGGTCGAGCTGGCCCAGCAGGGCGACCTCGGCTGCCGCCGGGTGATCGCCGACGCGGGCCGGCAGATCGGCACCGGCGTCGCCACCCTGTGCAACCTGCTCAACCCCCGCCGGGTCATCCTCGGCGGCGACCTCGCCGAGGCCGGCGAACTGGTGCTCGGCCCGATCCGGGACTCGGTGGCCCGCTACGCGATCCCGAGCGCCGCCCGTCAGCTCTCGGTCGTCCCCGGCACCCTCGGCGGCCGGGCCGAGGTGCTCGGCGCGCTGGCCCTGGTGATGAGCGAGATGGGGGAGTCCGGCGCGCTCGGCCGCGCGTGAGGCCGCAGGCCGGGGCCGTCCCGAGCGGTCGGCCCTGAACGGCCGATCCTGAATGGTCAGCCTCGAACAGTCGTCTCTGAAGGGTCGGCTCCGAACGGTCGGTTCCGGACGGTTCGACTTCCGAGCGGCCGGCCCGACCGCACAAGCATGCTCGAACGCGCGTGCGTCAATCCGAGATGACCCGCCTCCCCTGCCCGACCTCTCGGAACGGCACGACCGAACAGTGGTACCGGGCGCGCCGCTCGGTGTTCGGCAGGCGGACATTAGACTCGACCGGTCGGCACCGGCCGGGACCGTCGGCGTGCCACCGGACCGGGCAGCGACGCCCGTCGGACCGTCCGTGGTCCGCGAACACTGAACGAGGAGGAACGGGTGGCCCTGCTGACCCGCATTCGGGGACCGCGCGATCTCGACCGGCTCACGCCCGGACAGCTGGCCGCACTGGCCCAGGAGATCCGGACCTTCCTGGTGACCGAGGTCTCCAAGACGGGCGGCCACCTCGGCCCCAACCTCGGCGTGGTGGAGCTCACCATCGCGCTGCACCGGGTCTTCGACTCACCGCGTGACCGCATCCTCTTCGACACCGGTCACCAGAGCTACGTCCACAAGCTGCTCACCGGCCGCCAGGACTTCTCCCGGCTGCGGATGAAGGGCGGCCTGTCCGGCTACCCGTCCCGCGCCGAGTCCGAGCACGACGTGATCGAGAACTCGCACGCCTCCACCGTCCTGTCGTACGCCGACGGCCTGGCCAAGGCCAACCAGCTGCTGGGCAAGAACGACCCGGTCGTCGCCGTGATCGGCGACGGCGCGCTCACCGGCGGCATGGCCTGGGAGGCGCTCAACAACATCGCCGACGCCAAGGACCGTCCGCTGGTCATCGTCGTCAACGACAACGAGCGCTCGTACTCGCCGACCATCGGCGGCCTGGCCAACCACCTCGCCACCCTGCGCACCACCCAGGGCTACGAGCGCTTCCTGTCCTGGGGCAAGGAGGCGCTCCAGCGCACCCCGGTGGTCGGCCAGCAGCTGTTCGAGACGCTGCACGGTGCCAAGAAGGGCCTCAAGGACTTCATCGCCCCGCAGGGCATGTTCGAGGACCTCGGCCTCAAGTACATCGGCCCGATCGACGGCCACGACCTGACCGCCCTGGAGTCCGCGCTGACCAAGGCGCGCGGCTTCGGCGGCCCGGTGATCGTGCACTGCCTCACCGAGAAGGGCCGCGGCTACCACGCCGCCGAGAACAACGACGAGGACCGCTTCCACGCGGTCGGCAAGATCCACCCGGAGACCGGCCTGCCGATCCAGAGCGGCGGCGGACAGAGCTGGACCTCGGTCTTCGCGGAGGAGATGGTCGCGCTCGGCCACGAGCGCGAGGACATCGTCGGCATCACCGCCGCCATGCTCCACCCGGTGGGCCTGGCCCCGTTCGCCGAGGCCTTCCCGGACCGCATCTTCGACGTCGGCATCGCCGAGCAGCACGCCGTCACCAGCGCGGCCGGCCTGGCCACCAACGGCCTGCACCCGGTGTTCGCGGTCTACGCGACCTTCCTGAACCGGGCCTTCGACCAGGTCCTGATGGACGTCGCCCTGCACAAGCTGGGCGTCACCTTCGTCCTGGACCGGGCCGGCGTCACCGGTGACGACGGCGCCTCGCACAACGGCATGTGGGACATGTCGATGCTGCAGATCATCCCGACCCTGCGGCTGGCCGCCCCGCGCGACGCCGACCAGGTCCGCGCCCAGCTGCGCGAGGCCGTCGAGGTCGAGGACGCCCCGACCGTGGTCCGCTACTCCAAGGGCACGGTCGGCCCGGCCGTCCCCGCGGTCGGCCGGGTCGGCGGCATGGACGTGCTGCGCGCCGCCGAGGAGCCCTCCGGCGCCCACCGCGCCGACGTGCTGATCGTCTCGGTCGGTGCGATGGCCCCCACCAGCCTGGAGGTCGCCGACCTGCTGGCCGCCCAGGGCATCACCGCCACCGTGGTGGACCCGCGCTGGGTCAAGCCGGTGGACCCGGCCCTGCCGGGCCTGGCCGCCGAGCACCGGGTGGTCGTCACCATCGAGGACAACGGCCGGGTGGGCGGCGTCGGCGCGGCCGTGGCGCAGGCGCTGCGGGACGCGGACGTGGACCTGCCGGTGCGCGACTTCGGCATCCCGCAGGAGTTCCTGGACCACGCCAGCCGGGCCGAGATCCTGGCCGAGATCGGCCTGAACGGCCCGGACATCGCCCGGAAGGTGACCGCGCTGGTGGCCAAGCTGGACGTCGCCCCGGTCAAGGCCTGACCGGGGCGACGGTCCCTGTGGACCGCTCCCCGTTCCACCGACGACCGTTTGTCGTAACTCCGTAACAGTTCGTCGTAAGACAAGCTGACAATCGCACCGAAAGGCGGGACCGGCGCCACCGGCACCGGTCCCGCCCGGTAGGTTGTCACCCGTGTCGACCCCCACCCGCCTCCGCCTCACCGGACTGGCCGAGCGCCTGCCCGAGCGCGTCCGTACCCGTGTGCTGACCGGGTACTGGACCAGGCTGGTGCCGGTTCTCGCGCTGGTCGCCCTCCTCACCCACATCCCCTCCTTCGCCCGTCCCGTCTGGAGCCCGGACGAGGGCTTCCTGGCCACCCAGGCCCGGATGCTGGCGGACGGCGGGGTGCTGTACGACACCGTGGTCGACCGCAAGCCGCCGCTGCTGCCCTGGCTCTACCAGGCCTGCTTCGCGGTCTTCGGCTCCGCCTCGCTCTGGCCGCTGCGCACCCTGGCAGTGGTGGCCCACCTGGTCACCGCGATCCTGCTGGCCTCGATCGCCCGCGGCCGCTGGGGCAACCGGGCCGGGGCCGGGGCCGGGCTGCTCTACCTGCTGGTCTCCATCGGGCTCTCCCCGGAGGACACCCAGGCGGCGACCTTCGAGGTCTTCATGCTGCCCGCCATGGTGGCCGCCTTCCGGTACGCCGAACGGCGCCGCTGGCTGGCCGCGGGCATCGCCGTCGCCCTGTGCTCACTGACCAAGCAGACCGGCGGCGCGGTGCTGCTGCCGGTGCTCTGGATGCTGTTCCAGGACGCCCGCCGGCGCGGGGTGCGCTGGCCGCCCGCGCTGTTCAAGATCGGGTTCGGTTTCACCCTGCCGATAGCGCTGGTCGCGGTGATCCTCACCAAGCCCAAGGGCTTCCTGTTCTGGGTGGTCACCGGCAGCGGCGACTACGCCTCCTTCGGCGGCGCCTGGCTCCAGATGCTCGGCCGGGCGTTCGGCAACTCGGCCATTCTGGCCGCGGCCGGCCTGGGCTTCCTGCTCCCGGTCGGGCGACGGCTCTGGCTCAAGTACCGCCACCGCCCGCTGCCGGTGGCCGGCGAGGAGCACGGCTCGACCACCGACCTGTGGGTCTGGCTGCTCTCCTCGGTCGTCGCGGTCAGCGTCGGCTTCCACTTCTTCGGCCACTACTACCTCCAGCTGATGCCGCCACTGGTCCTGCTCGGCACCGGGGCGGTCGCCACCTCGGCGATCCGCTGGAAGCCCGTCCTGCTGTACACCACGGCCGCCGCCACGGTGTTCTGGTGCCTGGCACTGGCCTGGCCGGGGGAGCGGCTCAACCGCACCACCGAGGTGGCCACCGCCGTCGCCGCCCAGACCACCCCCAAGGACACCGTGCTGGTCTGGGGCATGCACCCCGAGCTCTACTGGCTGGCCGACCGCAAGCCCGCCAGCCGCTACCTGACCGCCGGCTTCCTGACCAACTACAGCGGCGGCAAGGACGGCAACCAGAACGTCGGCGAGCAGTTCAGCGTCTCCAACGCCTGGCAGACCTTCGACAAGGAGCTCGCCAACGGCCTGCCCGAGGTCGTGGTCGACGACTCCGGCATCGCCCCGTACCAGCCGGTCATGGTCCCCAGGATCGAGAACCTGCTGGACACCCACTACGAGATGGTCGGCGTCTTCGCCGACACCGTGGTCTACCGCCTCAAGCACTGAGAGCACCGAGAGCACCGAGAGCACGTTGGCGCTGAGAGCACCGAGACCACCAGGGCCCCCGAGACCCCTGTACATGGAGTCAACGCCTGACAACTCCGTGCACACCACATCGGGCGGGAGTCCCGTACACACCGAGGAGCCCCGGTGACCAATGGGTCACCGGGGCTCCTCCGTGTTCCGGGTACGGGCCTTCCTTAGGCGGGCACCGAGGCCACACCGACGGCGAGGAACGGCTTGCCGTTCACCCGCTCGGAGATGCCCTCACGGTCCAGGTACGGGGTGATCCCGCCCAGGTGGAAGGGCCAGCCGGCACCGGTGATCATGCAGAGGTCGATGTCCTGCGCCTCGGCGACGACACCCTCCTCCAGCATCAGGCCGATCTCCTGCGCCACGGCCTCCAGGGCGCGGGCGCGGACCTGCTCCTCGGTGAGCACCGAGTCGCCGAAGGACAGCAGCTCCAGCACCTCGGGGTCGAGGACCTGCTGGCCGTCCTTCCAGGTGTAGAAGCCGCGCTTGCCGGCCTTGACCACCTTGGCGAGGTTCTCGGAGACGGTGAACCGCTCCGGGAAGGCGCCGTGCAGGGTCTCCGAGACGTGCAGGGCGATGGCCGGGCCGACCAGCTCCAGCAGCACGATCGGGGACATCGGCAGGCCGAGCGGCTCGACGGCCTTCTCGACGTCGGCGATCGGGGTGCCCTCGTCGATGATGTTCTGGATCTCGCCCATGAAGCGGGTCAGGATCCGGTTCACCACGAACGCCGGGCGGTCCTTGCACAGGACCGAGGTCTTCTTCAGCTTCTTGGACACCGCGAAGGCGGTGGCCAGCGAGGCGTCGTCGGTGCTGTCGCCGCGGACGATCTCCAGCAGCGGCAGGATCGCGACCGGGTTGAAGAAGTGGAAGCCGACGACCCGCTCGGGGTGCTGCAGCTTCGAGGCCATCTCGGTGACCGACAGCGAGGAGGTGTTGGTCGCCAGCACGCAGGTCGGCGAGACGACCTTCTCCAGGTCCGCGAAGACAGTCTGCTTGACGCCCATCTCCTCGAACACGGCCTCGATGACGAAGTCCGCGTCGCCGAAGGCGGCGGCCTTGTCCAGCGAGCCGGAGACCAGGCCCTTGAGGCGGTTGGCCTTGTCCGGGCTGATCCGGCCCTTGCCGAGCAGCTTGTCGATCTCGGCGTGGACGTAGCCGACGCCCTTGTCGACGCGCTCCTGGTCGATGTCGGTGAGGACCACCGGCACCTCCAGACGGCGGGCGAACAGCAGCGCCAGCTGCGAGGCCATCAGACCGGCGCCGACGACGCCGACCTTGGTGACCGGGCGGGCCAGCGACTTGTCCGGCGCGCCGACCGGGCGCTTGGCCCGGCGCTGCACCAGGTTGAAGGCGTAGATGCCGCTGCGCAGCTCGCCGCTCATGATGAGGTCGGCCAGGGCCGCGTCCTCGGCGTCGAAGCCGGCCTGCAGGCTCGCCTTGTCCGCCAGGTCGAAGTCCTTGGCCGCGGCGATGATGTCCAGCGCCTTGTAGGCGGCCGGGGCGGCGCCGTGGACCTTGCCGTCGGCGACCATGCGGCCCCAGAGGACGGCGTCGTCCCAGGCCTTGCCCCGGTCGATCGCCTCGCGCTCGACGACCACGTCGCCCTTGACGACCTTGGCGGCCCAGAGCAGCGACTGCTCCAGGAAGTCGGCCGGCTCGAAGATCGCGTCGGCGATCCCCAGCTCGAACACGTCCTTGCCCTTGAGCTGCTTGTTCTGGTTCATCGAGTTCTCGATGATGACCTTGACGGCCTTACCGGCACCCACCAGGTTCGGCAGGATGGTGCAGCCGCCCCAGCCGGGGACGAGGCCGAGGAAGACCTCGGGCAGCGAGAAGGCCGGGACGCCGGCCGACACCGTGCGGTAGTCGCAGTGCAGGCCGACCTCGACGCCGCCGCCCATCGCCGCGCCGTTGTAGAAGGCGAAGGTGGGGACGGACAGCGAGGCGATCCGCTTGAAGACGTCGTGGCCGCCCTTGCCGATGGCCAGCGCGTCCGCGTGCTCCTTGAGCAGTTCGACGCCCTTGAGGTCGGCGCCGACCGCGAAGATGAACGGCTTGCCGGTGATCGCGGCACCGACGATCTTGCCCTCGGCGGCCTCGGCCTCGACCTGGTCCAGCGCCGCGTTCAGCTTGAGCAGCGAGCCCGGGCCGAAGGTGGTCGGCTTGGTGTGGTCGAAGCCGTTGTCGAGGGTGATCAGCGCCAGCTTGCCGGCCTGCAGCGGCAGGTCGAGGTGGCGGACGTGCGCGGTCGTGACGACCTCGCCCGGGAAGAGCTCGGCGCCGCGGGTCAGCAGCTCAGTGGTGTCGGCCATGGTCACTTACCACCCTCGAGCTCGGTGTTCCGGGTCTCTCCGCTCCAGTGGGGGTTCTCCCAGATGATGGTGCCGCCCATGCCGAAGCCGATGCACATCGTGGTCAGGCCGTAGCGGACGTCCGGGCGCTGCTCGAAGCGGCGGGCCAGCTGGTTCATCAGGCGCACGCCGGAGGAGGCCAGCGGGTGGCCGAAGGCGATCGCACCGCCGTACGGGTTGACCCGCTCGTCGTCGTCCGCGATGCCGAAGTGGTCCAGGAAGGCCAGGACCTGGACGGCGAAGGCCTCGTTGACCTCGAAGGCCTGGATGTCGTCGATGGTCAGACCGGCCTTGGCCAGCGCCTTCTCGGTGGCCGGCACCGGGCCGACACCCATGACCTCGGGCTCGACGCCCGCGAAGGCGAAGGAGACCAGGCGCATCTTGACCGGGAGGCCGAGCTCCTCGGCGACGTCCTCGGCGGCCAGCAGCGAGGCGGTGGCGCCGTCGTTCAGACCGGCCGAGTTGCCCGCGGTGATGTTGCCGTGCGGGCGGAACGGGGTCTTGAGGGCCGCCAGGTTCTCCATCGTGGTGCCCGGGCGCATCGGCTCGTCCACGGTGGCCAGGCCCCAGCCGGTCTCGCCGACCTCGGGGTTGGTGTTGCGGATCGTGATCGGCACCAGGTCGGGCTGGATGTCGCCGTTGGCGTACGCCTTGGCGGCCTTCTCCTGGGAGCGCACGGCGTAGGCGTCGCAGCGCTCCTTGGTCAGGTGCGGGAAGCGGTCGTGCAGGTTCTCCGCGGTCATGCCCATGAACAGGGCGGACTCGTCGACCAGCTTCTCGGAGACGAAGCGCGGGTTCGGGTCGACGCCCTCGCCCATCGGGTGGCGGCCCATGTGCTCGACGCCGCCGGCCACGACCACGTCGTACGCGCCGAAGGCGATGCCGCCGGCGGTGGTGGTCACGGCGGTCAGCGCGCCGGCGCACATGCGGTCGATCGCGTAGCCCGGGACGGACTTCGGCAGGCCGGCCAGCAGGGCGGCGGTGCGCCCGATGGTCAGACCCTGGTCGCCGATCTGCGTGGTGGCCGCGACGGCGACCTCGTCGATGCGCTCGACGGGCAGGTTCGGGTTACGGCGCACGAGCTCCCGGATGCACTTGACGACCAGGTCGTCGGCGCGCGTCTCGTGGTAGATGCCCTTCGGGCCGGCCTTGCCGAACGGGGTGCGGACGCCATCGACGAAGACGACGTCCCTCGCGGTACGAGGCACGGGGGCTCTCCTCCCAGGGACCAACATTTCGAGGTGGGCAGGCTGCCGCCGTCGAAGACCCGAGCGGCGCCGCATCACGGTCATGCTACCCGTCGGTAACCAACCTGCCCAGGCCTCTCGGAGGGATCGGACCATGTGTCCCCCGACACGTTGCCCGACCCGTCCGACCAGGAGCGTCCGTCCCGGGTACGACGAACCCGGGTACGACGAAGGGGATGTCGCCCGTACGGACGACATCCCCTTCCACCGGTGGCCGGATCGAGTCGCGGATCGGCCCGCCCCCGATCAGCCCTGGGCCGCGGCCGCGGCCGCGGCGAACGCGGCGGCCACCGCCGGCGCCACCAGGTCCACCTGCCACTGCCGGGCGCCGAGCCCGCGCAGCGCGGTGGCCACGTGCTCCGGGCCCGGCTCGGCCGGTGGCTGCCAGGAGACCCGCCGGACCAGGTCCGGGGTGATCAGGTTCTCGGCCGGCACCTGGTACCGCTCGGCCAGCTCGGCGATCGCGCCGCGCGCGCCGGCGAGCCGGGCGGCGGCCACCGGGTCCTTCTCGGCCCAGGCCCGCGGCGGCGGCGGTCCGTCGTGCGGAGCGGTGGCCGGCGGCAGCAGGTTCTCCGGGATCTCCCGGCCGCGCTGCACGGCCGCCAGCCACTGCTCCAGCTGGCGCCGGTGCACCCGGGGGCCGAAGCCCTGGACGGCCTGCAGTGAGGCGATGGTCAGCGGCATGGCCAGCGCGGCGTTGACGATCGCGGCGTCCGCCAGCACCCGGCCGGGAGAGACGTCGCGCTCCTGGGCCATCCGGTCGCGGACCAGCCACAGCTCGCGCACCACGGCCAGCTGACGGCGGCGGCGGATCTTGTGCAGCTGCGAGGTGCGGCGCCACGGGTCGGTGCGCGGGGCCGGGCGGGGTGCGGCGGCGATCGAGGCGAACTCCTCCATCGCCCAGCCGAGCTTGCCCTGGGCGTCCAGCTCCCGTTCGAGTGCGTCGCGCAGCTCGACCAGCACCTCGACGTCCAGAGCGGCGTAGCGCAGCCACGGCTCGGGCAGCGGGCGGGTGGACCAGTCGACCGCGGAGTGCTCCTTGGCCAGGCTCAGCCCGAGGATGTTCTCGGTCATCGGCCCGAGGCCGACCCGGGGGAAGCCGGCGATCCGCCCGGCCAGCTCGGTGTCGAACAGGCGCCGGGGTCTCATGCCGACCTCGGACAGGCAGGGCAGGTCCTGGCTGGCCGCGTGGACGACCCACTCGGCGTCCTCGACGGCCCGGCCGAGCGCGCTGAGGTCCGGGCAGGCGATCGGGTCGATCAGGGCGGAGCCGGAACCCTCGCGGCGCAGCTGAATGAGGTAGGCGCGCTGCCCGTAGCGGTAGCCGGAGGCCCGTTCGGCGTCGATGGCCACCGGTCCGGTGCCCGAGGCGAAGGCGGCGACGATGTCGGCCAGCGTGTGCTCGTCCGCCACCACGGGCGGGATCCCCTCCCTCGGTTCGAGGAGCGGGACCGGGGCTGCTTCTTCTGGGATGGCTGCTACGGCGTCGGTCACCCCCCAAGGGTACGACGGTCCTCGCGGCCGGGAGTGTTGTCGGACTGGTCAGACTGTTGATCGCCCGCTCACCCGGGAGGGCGGCCGGGCCGGTGATCAGGTCGGCGGCCGGGTCGGCGAACGGGCCGGTGAGCGGGTCGTGCCCGGACCGCGCCCGGGGCGCTTCCGGGGCCGGGACCGCCCGCCCGCGGGGCGGGGTCCACGCGCCGTGGGGTGGTGTCCACGCGCCGCGGGCACCGGGACGGCGGCGCACCGGCGGCCGAAGGGGAGACAGCTCGGCGGCGGCCGAGGAGGAAACGTTCCTCCTCGGCCGCCGCAGCGGTCCGGAGCGCTCGGCTCAGTGGATGATGCCGGTGCGCAGCGCGACCGCGACCATGCCGGCGCGGTCGCCGGTGCCCAGCTTCCGGGCGATCCGGGCGAGGTGGCTCTTGACGGTGAGCGCCGACAGGCCCATCGCCACGCCGATCGCCTTGTTGGACTGCCCCTCGGCGACCAGCCGCAGCACCTCGACCTCGCGGCCGGAGAGCTCGCGGTAGGCGGCCTGCTGCGCGCCCGGCGCTCCCGGCGCTCCCGGCGCTCCCGGTGCTCCGGGAGCGCCCGGAGCACCGCCTGCGCCCGGCATGCCCGGCATCCCGGGGCGGCGCATCCGGCCGGCCAGCCCGGCGGCACCGAGCGGCAGGCCTGGGCGGCCGGGCATCGCGACGTTCGTCCGGGTACCGGTCACCACGTAGCCCTTGACGCCGCCGGCCAGCGCGCTGCGGACCGCGCCGATGTCGTCGGCGGCGGACAGCGCCAGGCCGTTGGGCCAGCCCGCGGCGCGGGTCTCGGCGAGGATGGTCAGTCCGGAGCCGTCGGGAAGATGCACGTCGGCGACGCAGATGTCGCGCGGTGTGGAGACCCTGGGGCGGGCCTCGGCGATCGACGACACCTCGATCACGTCCCGGACGCCGAGTGCCCACAGGTGGCGGGTGACGGTGTTACGGACGCGGGGATCGGCGATGACCACCATGGCGGTGGGCTTGGTCGGCCGGTAGGCGACCACGTTTGCGGGGTGCTCAAGAAGGACCGACACCAGGCCTCCTGCGGGGAGTGGCGGACGGAACCCCGATGGGGGCGGTCGGAGTGTTCCGCGTTCGGAAAGGGTCACAGTCTGCTTCGGCAGCAACCGCGCCCGGCTTTAGCGAAAGATCACGATCTAGTGAGTAACAATACGGACAAATCGCGCAAACGATTGATGCGACATGCCTGCGATTCGCACAAAATCGATCAGATTCGATGCCGATCGGTCGGTATCGACCGGTGAATTGACGCAGAGCGGGTCCGAAGTCACACTCCGTCAGCCCTGGGGGTGGCGTCCGGCCCCGGAGCGGCGTCGGAGCCCCGCACCACCCGTCAGTGCGACCGGGGGCGTCGCCGGGCGGGCATCGGGACCACCCCACCGAGTGAAGGAACCTCGGCGGGCCCCTGCGGGGAGGGGGCGGCCGGCGGCAGGCCGGCGCTGATGCACAGCAGGTCGCCCCAGGCCGCCAGGTGCCGCTCGAAGCGGCCGTCGGCCGGCGTCCAGGAGGCCCGGATCTCGACCTCGGTCGAGGACGGGCGGTCCGCCAGACCGCCGAAGTACTGGGAGGACGCCAGGGTCACCGTGCCGGACGGCTCCGCGTACCCGGCGCCGTGCGCCTGCAGGGCGTCCAGCAGCCAGGCCCAGCCGACCTCGGAGAGCATCGGGTCGCCGGCCATCTCCGGCTCCAGCTCGGCCCGGGTCATCGTGACCACCCGGAACTCCCCGTTCCAGGCCTCCTGTCCGGCCGGGTCGTACAGCAGCACCAGTCGGCCGTCCGCCAGCTCCTCGCCGTCAACCTCGACCGAGGCGGTCACCGCGAAGGAGTACGGGGCCAGCCGGCGCGGAGCCGGCGCGGGGGAGAGCTGCACCTCGGGTCGCAGCCGGGCCCCGTCCAGGGCCGCCACCGCCGCCCTGAACTCGCTCGGCGCCCCCTCGCGACCCGCTCCGCCACCTGCTCCGCCACCCTGCGCGGGGTGCCCTCCGACCGCTGCCATGTCCCGAAGACTAGGTCGAAGAACGGGGTTATCGCCGCAACTTCTCTCCCAGCGGCGTGCCGGAACGGCAAACCCGGACAGATCTTGGAGGAACCGACGAGACCGACCGGGGAACCGGGCGCCGCACGCGTGCGAAGATTTGACGCGTGAGCGAGACTACGGCAGACACCACGGCGGCCACCCACGACGGCCCGAGCACCCCCGGGCGCCGCGGCGCCGCGTACGACTCCGCGTTCCTGCGCGCCTGCCGGCACGAGCCCGTGCCGCACACCCCGGTGTGGTTCATGCGCCAGGCCGGCCGCTCGCTGCCCGAGTACCTGAAGGTCCGCGAGGGCATCCCCATGCTGGAGTCCTGCATGCGGCCCGAGCTGGTCAAGGAGATCACCCTCCAGCCGGTGCGCCGGCACAAGGTGGACGCGGCGATCTTCTTCAGCGACATCGTGGTGCCGCTCAAGGCCGTCGGCATCGACGTCGACATCAAGCCCGGCATCGGCCCGGTCATCGCCGACCCGATCCGCACCTTCGAGGACCTGAAGCGGCTGCGCCCGCTGGAGCCGGACGACGTCCCCTACATCACCGAGGCCGTCGGCCTGCTGGTGGACGAACTCGGCGGGACCCCGCTGATCGGCTTCGCCGGAGCGCCGTACACGCTGGCCAGCTACCTGATCGAGGGCGGCCCGTCCAAGAACCACGAGAACACCAAGGCCATGATGTACGGGCAGCCCGAGCTGTGGGCCGCCCTGGTGGACCGGCTCGGCGACATCACCTCGGCCTTCCTCAAGGTGCAGATCGAGGCCGGCGCCTCGGCGGTCCAGCTGTTCGACTCCTGGGTCGGCGCGCTCGCGCCGGACGACTACCGCCGCTCGGTGATGCCGTCCAGCACCAAGGTCTTCGACGCCGTCGCCGAGTACGGCGTGCCGCGGATCCACTTCGGCGTCGGCACCGGCGAACTGCTCGGCCTGATGGGCCAGGCCGGCGCCGACATCGTCGGCGTCGACTGGCGGGTGCCGCTGAACGTCGCCGCCGAGCGGGTCGGTCAGGGCAAGGGCCTCCAGGGCAACCTCGACCCGGCCGTGCTGTTCGCGCCCACCAAGGTCGTGGAGACCAAGGCCCGCGAGGTGCTGCACGCCGCCCAGGCGCTCGGCACCAGCGGCCACATCTTCAACCTCGGCCACGGCGTGCTGCCGTCCATGGACCCGGACGCGCTCAGCCGCCTCGTCGCCTTCGTCCACGAGGCCAGCGCCCGCTGACCTCCCGGTGGCGGGCCTCCGGAGCCGGAGGCCCGCTACCCGGCCGTGACCTCGATCCCGGCCCGGCGCAGCAGCGCCGCCGTCACGCCGTCACCGGGGCGCAGCTCCCCGGTGAACGTCCCGTCGTACACCTGCCCGCAGCCGCAGGACGGGCTGCGCGCCATCAGCACCGCCCGCCGGGCCCCCGCCTCCTCGGCGGCGGCCAGCGCCGCCCGGGCCCCGGCCAGGAACTCCGCGGTGCAGTCCGCCCCGGTCGCGTCCACCACCCGGGCCCGCCCGTCCAGCACGTCCGCGCCGTCCCCGCCCACGATCTCCGCCGGCGGCCGCGGCGTCGGCAACCCGCCCGCCCCCTCCGGGCACACCACCACGGCCCGCCCCTCCTCGACCAGGCGCACGGCGCCCTCGGAGGTCTTCGCCCGCCCGTCGTACCGGCAGGGAATCCCGGCCAGACACGCACTCACCATGATCGGTTCCATGCGAATCAGCCTACGGGACACGGCATTTCCGATGCTTCGACCCCATGGACGAGCTTCCGCAACGGACGTACCCGCCGAGCGCCGGGGGCTGGTACGCCGAGGCGGGCATCCCGCACTACCGGATCGTCGAGGAGGAAGGCGACGGGTCGGTCGGCCGTGCACGTCCACGAACCGGACCCGGTGACCGCTTCGTAGCGCCCGCCGGGATCTTCCGCGGCAGACTCGAACGCCCCGGTGCCGTGCCCGATCGTGATCGACCTCGGGCGGGCAGGGGATTGAGGCATCGGCGTAAAGACCTGCGAGACTGCGGAGCATGTCGCAAGCACGGGTCGTCGTCGTCGGTGGTGGGATCGCGGGGCTGGCCGCGGCCGCGTTCCTGAGTGGGGCCGCCGGGGGGCCGGCGCGGGCGCGGGTGACGCTGCTGGAGGCGTCCGGGCGGGTCGGCGGGAAGCTGTGGGGCGGGGAGGTCGGCGGGGTCCGGGTGGACCTCGGGGCCGAATCGGTGCTGGCCCGGCGGCCGGAGGCGGTGGAGCTGGCGCGGGCGGTCGGGCTCGGCGAGGAACTGGAGCCGCCGACCACCGCGAAGGCCGCGATCTGGACCCGCGGCGCGCTGCGTCCGCTGCCCGGTGGGCAGGTGATGGGCGTCCCCGGTGACCTGGAGGCGCTGGCCGCCTCCGGGGTGCTGACCGACGAGGGGCTGGAGCGGGCCCGGCACGAGCGGCCCGGCGAGGTCGGCGAGGACGTCGCGATCGGCCGCTACGTCGCCGACCGGCTGGGCCAGGAGGTGGTGGACCGGCTGGTCGAGCCGCTGCTCGGCGGCGTCTACGCCGGCCGCGCCGACGAGATCTCGCTGCGCGCCGCCGTACCGCAGCTGCTGTCGATCGCCCGCGGTGGCGGCTCGCTGGTCGACGGGGTGCACGAGCTGGCCTCCCGGCCGAAGGTGGTCGGCACCCCGGTGTTCCAGGGCCTGCGCGGCGGACTCGGCACGCTGCCCGGCGCGGTCGCCGCGGCCTGCGTCGAGGCGGGCGTGGACCTGCGCACCGACGCCCCGGTGGACGAGCTGCGCCGCACCCCCGACGGCTGGCGGGTGGTGACCGGCGGCGAGGTGCTGCACGCGGATGCCGTGGTGCTGGCCGTCCCGGCCCCCGCCGCGGCCCGGCTGCTGCGCGAGGACGCCCCGGCGGCCGCCACCGAGCTGGACGCCGTCGAGTACGCGGGCATGGCCCTGGTGACCCTGGCCTTCCGCCGCGCCGACCTGGCCGAACCGCCGAGCGGCAGCGGCTTCCTGGTGCCGCCGGTGGACGGGCGCCGGATCAAGGCGTCGACCTTCTCCTCCAACAAGTGGGGGTGGCTGGAGCGCTCCGCGCCGGACACGTTCCTGCTGCGCACCTCGCTGGGCCGGTACCGCGAGGACGAGGCGCTGGGGCTGCCGGACGAGGAGCTGGTGGCGCGGTCGCTGGCGGACCTGGAGGAGGCGATCGGGCTGACCGCCCGGCCGTACGACACCTTCGTGTCCCGCTTCTCGGCCGGGCTGCCGCAGTACCCGGTGGGGCACCTGGACCGGGTGGCCCGGGTGCGGGCCGCGGCGGGGCGGGTGGGCGCGCTGGCGCTGTGCGGCGCCGCGTACGACGGGGTGGGCATTCCGGCGTGCATCGGATCGGCGGCAGCCGCCGCGGCGCTCGTCGACAGACTGTTGACCCCGGAGACCGGGGCAGGTTCCACGGAGAGGACAATGGACGCATGACTGAGAGTGTTGAGCGGGAGCCGGAGCAGCAGCCCGAGAAGAAGAAGGCGCGCGACCTGAACCAGGTCATCCGCTACACCATGTGGTCGGTGTTCAAGCTCAAGGGCGCCCTGCCCGAGGACCGCACCGCGCTGGCCGCCGAGGTGGACGAGCTGTTTGCCCAGCTGGCCGCCAAGGACGTGACCGTGCGCGGCACGTACGACGTCTCCGGTCTGCGCGCGGACGCCGACATCCTGGTCTGGTGGCACGCCGCCGACTCGGACGACCTCCAGGAGGCGTACAACCGCTTCCGCCGCACCGGCCTCGGCCGGCTGCTGGAGCCGGTCTGGTCGAACATGGCGCTGCACCGCCCCGCCGAGTTCAACAAGTCGCACATCCCGGCGTTCCTGGCCGACGAGCGCCCGCGCGACTACGTCTGCGTGTACCCGTTCGTCCGCTCCTACGAGTGGTACCTGCTGCCGGACGCCGAGCGGCGCGCGATGCTCGCCGAGCACGGCCAGATGGCCCGCGGCTACCCCGACGTGCGGGCCAACACGGTGGCCTCGTTCGCGCTCGGCGACTACGAGTGGCTGCTCGCCTTCGAGGCGGACGAGCTGCACCGGATCGTCGACCTGATGCGCGACCTGCGCCCCTCCCGGGCCCGGCTGCACGTCCGCGAGGAGGTGCCGTTCTTCACCGGCCGCCGCAAGCCGGTGAGCGAGCTGCTGAACGGCCTGGTCTGAGCGGTCCGACGCGCTTCCCGGAGGCCGGTTCCCCTGCGGGGGCCGGCCTCCGGCCTGTCACGGGCGGGGCCCGGCGAACTCGCGCAGCACGTCCACGTGGTGGGTGCCGAGGTCGATCCGGGTGACGTCGCGGACACGGTACTTGACCGGCTTCGGGTACCAGGGGGCCTCCGGAGCGAGCGGGGGCGCAGCTCGGTGACCGTGCCGACCCGGCAGACGTCCGGATCGAGGACCTCGGCGTGCAGGGCGATCAGGCCGTACTCCGCCGAGGCGGTGGCGATCAGGCCGGACAGGTCGTCCAGCGGCAGTTCGGTGCCGGGCGCGGGACCGGCCACAGGCCGCGGCCGCACAGCGCGCGCACGGTCAGGGCCTCCGGGCCGCCCCGGTCGCGGACCTTGCGCAGCGTGCCGGTGAGGACGGCGGTCCAGCCGTCGAGGCGGTGGTCCACGCAGTTGGCGAGCAGGGTCCAGACCGGGCCGGTGCCGAGGACGAAGCCGTCCAGCCGGTCGGCGCCGCGGAGCGTGCGGCGCAGCCGGACCAGCCGCCCCTCGGCCCGGG
The DNA here is from genome assembly GCF_053598415.1 of Kitasatospora sp. NPDC001132. Taxonomy (NCBI): domain Bacteria; kingdom Bacillati; phylum Actinomycetota; class Actinomycetes; order Kitasatosporales; family Streptomycetaceae; genus Kitasatospora; species Kitasatospora sp. NPDC001132. Next base: position 144,182 of record NZ_JBSFKF010000005.1, read on the forward strand.
CGCGGTCGAGCACGGCGCGGTCCCGGTTGTCCACGGGCGGAAGTCTGCCCTGGTCGCAGGGGTTGGCGCAGCCGCTTTTCCGCCGGGGTGCGGGCTCAGGTCCGGTGCGGGCGCAGGGCGGCGCGGAGCCGGGCGTCGGGCAGGACGGCCGGGCCGTTCATGGCGACGGCGGTGAGCAGCTCGCGCTCCTCGTCGTCGGCCAGGCCGCGCTGGCGGGCCGGACGGACCTCGCGCAGGACCTCCTGGCCGATCGGGGAGGCCCATCGGGTGTACGGGTAGACGTCGACCCGCGCCATCAGCAGGGTGCCGGAGGTGAGCACCAGCGGCAGCGAGAACCAGGCGAGCGGGGCGAGGGTGTCGCCGCCGGTGAAGCCGCCGAGGGCCAGCGAGGCGGCCAGCAGCATCAGGGTGAGCAGCAGCGCGTGCCGGACCTGCCGGATCACCGCCACGGTGTCGCGCTGCACCGGAGCCGGGGTGGCCAGGCCCGCCAGGGCGAGCCGGGCGCCGATCTCCAGCACGGTGGGGTGCTCGGCCATCGCCCGGCGCAGCTCGTCGGTCCGGCACTGGCCCTCGCGGCCGACGGTGGCGATCACCGCCCGCTCCAGGCGGCTGCGGCCCTTGGGGTCGACCACCGTGGTCCAGCCGGTGTGCGCCAGGTGCAGCCGTCCGCGGCCGGCCATCAGGACGAGGGCGAGTTCGACGACCCGGTCCGGGCCGCCGGCCAGGTAGGCGGTCTCGTACAGGCCGATGCCGACGGCTTCGGGGGGCCGCAGGCCGTTCCGGTCGGCGAGGGCGTCGGCGGTGGCGGTCATCCGGACCAGTCGGAGGCAGGACAGGACCGCCGCGACACAGGCCGGAATGAGGAACAGCAACCACATGGGCTTGTTCTATGCCTGCGTCGACGGCGGGCGGAACGCTTCCCGGCCCGCGATACCGAACTGTGACGTCCGGCGGTGCCCCGGGCCCTGCCCGCGCACCTGCGTCCGGGGCGTCATGAGCCGCAGCCGCCGCCGCAGCTGGACCCGCAGCTGGACGAGGACGACGAGCCGCAGCCGGACGAACCGGAGCTGCAGCTGGACGAGGACGAGGAGCCGCAGCTGGACGAACCGCAGCTGGAACCGGAGGAGCCGGAGTCGGAGGACCCGCACCAGGAGGCGGAGCCGCCGTCGGACCCCGAGGAGCACGAGGAGGTCGACGTCGAGGACGAGGACGCCCCGGAGGCGTTCGCGGAGACCGCCTGCCGCACGGCCTCCTCCTCGGCCGCCGCCGCCAGCATCGCGGCCTCCAGCTCCTGGTCGTCCAGCCCGGCGGCGGCCAGCCCGCCGAGCGCCAGTGCGCCCAGCAGCGCGCCGCCGGCCAGCCGCGCCGGCATCCCGGAGTGGGGCGTCCACGGCGTGCCCCCCATCAGGGAGAGCTGGCGCTGCCCCGCCGGGGTGATCCGGCCCTTGACCGGCCGGGTCGCGAGCAGGGTGGTGAAGCCGCCGAGCAGCAGGAGGCCCGGAGTCCAGAGGTTCGGGCGCTGGTGCCCGGCGGCGCCGTCGTCGAGCAGCAGGGAGGCCGCCGCGGAGGCGGCCACGACGAGCAGCGCGAGCCAGAGCAGCCGGCGGGCGGTGCGGGCGCGCCGCAGCCGCTCGGGGTGGCGCAGCAGGCCGCGGTCGGCGAGCCGGTCGCCGATCTCCTGGACGGCGGCGGAGCGCATCACGGTGTGGCGCAGCTCGCCGAGTCCGCGGCTCCCGGTCGGGCCGACGGCGTCGTGGACGGCCTTGTCCACGGCGTCGTACGGCTTGGCGCCGGTGAGCGTGACCAGGCCGGAGCGGCTGATCACGGCCTGCTCGCTCATGTGCATCCGGACCACGGCGGTGTCGAACACCCGCCCCGGTCCGCCGGACAGGAACGCGGCGTCGAGCAGCGGCAGGCCGCGGCCGGGCAGGCCCTTGGCGTACCGGACCCGGCCGATCCGCTGGCGGGTCTGGGCGGCGTACAGGGCGGCGGCCGCCAGCAGGAGGGCCGGGACGATGAAGTAGCTGTTGTGCCACATGGATGGTTCCCCCGAGGTGGTGATGGTTCGTCAGGGCGTCGTGGAGGCCGTCGGCCGCCGTCTGCGCAGTGCCCGGCGCAGGCGCGCGAGCGGGCCCGGCGGCCGTACGGGGGCCGGGTGGAGCCACTGCTCCAGGGCCCGGCGCCGTTCGGCGGCGAGCGGGCCGCCGTCGGTGAGCACCCACTGGGCGAAGGCCCGGGCGTCGGCGCGGTAGCCGCCGGTCTGCGGGTGGGAGCGGGCGTAGCCGAGGAAGAGCGGTCCGTACTGCTCCCCGAGCACGCGGGGCAGCTCCGGGGCCACCTTGGCGGTGGTGGACCGCCGCTTGGCGGCCAGGCCGGCCGACTGGGCGCGGACCTGCTGCCGGTCGAAGCCGGGCGGGACGGGGCCGCCGGCCACCAGGGCGGCCAGCAGCTCCTCCTGGCGCCGGGCCAGGCGCCGCCGGGCGGCGGCGAGGTCCTGGTCGGCGGCGGTCCGGCCGGTGACCTCCCGCGCCGGGGCGGTCCGGCCTTCGTGCTCCGTTGTCGTGGTGTCGGTCATCGCCGGGCGCTCCCCTCCAGCACCCGGCGGATGGCGTCCAGCTCACCGGAGAGTTCGCTGGGCGGCGGGAAGTCGGCGTCCCGCTCCAGCAGGACCCCGGGTGGGGCGACCCGGGCGCAGAGTTCGGCCAGCACCTCCAGCACCGGTGCGGTGACGGGGTGGGCGTGGGTGTCGTGCCAGACGCCGTCGACCAGGGTGCCGCCCGCGACGTGGACGTAGGCGAGCGCTTCCAGCGGCAGGCGGTCGAGTTCGGCGGCCGGGTCGATGCCGAGGTTGACCCGGTTGGTGTGCAGGTTGGCGACGTCCACCAGCAGTCGGACGCCGGTGCGCTCGACCAGCTCGGCGAGGAACTGGCCCTCGGTGAACTCGTCGTCCGGCCAGGCGAGCTGGGCGGCGACGTTCTCCAGGGCGAGCGGCACCGGAAGCCGGTCCTGGGCGATCCGGACGTTCTCGGCGATCACCCGCAGCGAGTCCCGGGTGCGGGGGACGGGCAGCAGGTGGCCGGCCTCCAGGCCGCCGGCCCGGACGAACGCGAGGTGCTCGGTGACCAGCGGGGAGCCGAGCGCCAGCGCGACCTCGGCGAGCCGGTCGAGGCGGCCGGGGTCGGGCAGGTCGGCGCCGCCGAGACCGAGGCCGACGCCGTGCGGGACGACGGTGACGCCGCGTCCGCGCAGGACGGTCAGGGATTCGGGCAGGTGGTCGGCGCAGACGTTCTCGGCGACCACCTCGACCCAGTCCAGGCCGGGTTGGCGTTCGACCACGGTGTCGATCTCGCTGCGCCAGCCGAGACCGATGCCCAGGCGGGGCGGGGTTGCCGGGGTCGAGGTGGTGGAGGCGGGCAGGTCCAGGGCAGGGGAGGTCATCGTTCGCCCCCTTCGGAGGGCCGGGTGGGAGGCCGGGTCGGAAGGGCCGTCGACCGGTGCGGGCGTCGTCGCCGGAACCGCGCGGCCGTGCTGCTGAGAATGTCCCCGGGCGGGGTGGCTGCCAAGCCTCACCCGGTCTTCTCAGAGCATTATTTGAGCATGCCGCCCCGGGGGTCGGGACACCGGTCCGGGGTCCGGGCCGGCCCCTCGGTCGGGGTGCCAGGCCGGCGGGAAAACCGAGGGCGCCGGACGGCAGGGCGCGGCTAGCGTGGGAATCCATGACTTCTTCGAACGCACACATGACGATCCGTGACTTCCGCCCCGAGGACGCCGAGGCCGTGGCCGCGGCCCACCGGGCCGGGCGCGAGCACCTGGTGCTCTCCGCCGAGACCCTGATCTGGCTGAACGCCCAGCCGAGCCCCGAGGAGCACTTCCGCACCTTCGTCGCCGAGCTGGACGGCCGGGTGGTCGGCGCGGTGCGCTGCGGGGTGGTGCTCGGGACGACGGTCCAGGGCGTCGGCTACGCCAACGGCAGCGTGCTGCCCGAGTTCCGGCGGCACGGCGCGGCCACCGGGCTGCTGGCCGCGGCCGAACGGCACCTGACCGGGCACGGGGTGACGGAGCTGCACACCTGGCTGGACGACGAGCCCGCCTCGCTGGCCTTCGCCACCGCCCGGGGCTACCGGCTCGGACGCACCATGCAGTTCGCCGGACGGGACCTGGCGCTGCCGCTGCCGGCGGCGCCCGTCCGGCCCGCCGGTGTCGAGCTGCGCCCGGCCGCCGACTGGGCGGCCGACCCGCACCCGGTGTTCCTGGTCGAGGCGGACGCCATCCTGGACGAGCCCGGCAGCGAAGTGCCGATGGACGCCTACGAGTACGAGGACTGGCTGCGCAACGACTGGACCCGGCCGGACCGGGACCTCGCCCTGAGCGTGGTCGCCGTGGTGGACGGCCGCCCGGCCGCGTTCAGCATGGCGCAGACCGACGGGCTGGGCCGCTACTGGTCCGCGTTCACCGCCTGCCGCCGGGAGTTCCGCGGCCGGGGGCTGACCAAGCTGGCCAAGCTGGAGTCCCTGCGGCTCGCCGCCGCGGCCGGCCTGCGGCACGCGTACACCAGCAACGACACGACCAACGCGCCGATGCTGGCGATCAACGCGTGGCTGGGCTACGAGCGCTGCGCGGGGGAGCGCAAGGGGACCAAGCAGCTGGAGCAGCCGAAGCAGCCCTTGGAGCAGGGGATCTGACGCTCCGGAACGGGGCAGGGGCACTTCGGCCAGATATGGTCCAGACTACGTGGGGCGAAACGGGACAGACCATTCCCCTTCGGGCGTGAAGTGGCTTGAACTGTAATAGTTTTGCTCCATTCCTGTCACTGCATGGGCATAATCGCGCACATGACGATCAGCCGTGCGAACGTGAGCGCGATTGCCGACGACCTGTACGTGTGGCTCCCGCCGAAGCGGGGCTGGGGCCTGGCCAACTGCGGGCTGCTGGCCTCGGAGACCACCGCGCTCTGGATCGACACGCCGTACGACCCCTCGATGGCCGGGGAGTTCCTCGCCGCGAGCCGGCGGCTGCTGCCGGACGGGGTCGGGATCGACCGGGTGGTCGTCACCCACGCCAACGGGGACCACCTGTGGGGCGCCGGGGTGCTGCCGGACGCCGAGGTGATCGCCACCCGCGAGGCGCTGGAGCACATCCACTGGGAGCCCACCCCGAAGCAGCAGCACGCCCTGGTCGCCAGCAGCGACCCGGACTCGCCGCTCGGCGGCTACCTGAAGGAGCACTTCGGGCGGTTCGACTGGTCCGACACCGAGCCGGTGCGCCCCGACACCGTCTTCACCGGTGAGCTGGAACTGACCGTCGGCCGCTACCCGGTGCGGATCACCAGCCTGCCCGCCGCCCACACCGGCGGCGACCTGCTGGTCCACCTCCCGCACCAGCGCGCGGTGTTCACCGGCGACGTGATCTTCTCCTCGACCCCCGAGCAGCCCGGCGACCACCCCTCGCACTGGGCCGGACCGCTGGAGAACGTCATCGCCGCCTGCGAGCGGGCCCTCGCCACCGGCGCGGAGATCTTCGTGCCCGGCCACGGCCCGGTGCTCGACCGCGACGGCGTCCGGGAGCACATCGGCTACCTCGCCTACGTCCGCGGGCGCGCCCACGCCCTGCACGCCGCCGGGATACCCGCCCTCGACGCCGCCCGGCGGGTGATCGCCGAGCAGCGCTACCCCGAACTCGGCCTGCCCGAGCGGCTGGTGCTCACCATGGCGGCCGAGTACCGGCACCTGGACGGCTCGGCGGCCCCCGGCGCCCTGGAGGCCCTGGGCCAGGTCGCGATGGTGGCCAGGGAACTGGCCGAGGACTCCGCCCGCGCCCCGCGCCCGCGCACCGTCCGGAACTGACCCCGCCCGCCCCGCCTCCCCCCGGCCCCGCCGCACCACCCGGTCCACCCCGCAAGCACTCCCGAGGACTTCGATGACGCTGATCGCGCTGATCGTCCTGGCGCTGGTCGCCGCCGTGGCCGCGGCCGTGCTCGCCCGCGGCCGGGCCCGGGCCCTCGCCAGGGCGACGGCCGCCGAGACCGCGCTCGGCCGGGGCGAGCAGCGCACCCGGGCCGCCGAGGGCAGGCTCGCCCGCGCCGAGCAGCAGCAGCGCGACGCGCAGGAGGCCGCCCGGCACTCCGCCGAGGAGGCCCGGCGGGAGCGGGAGCGCGCCCGGGCCGCCGAGGACAGCGTCCGCGAGGCGCAGGAGACGGCCCGGCAGGCACAGGCCGACGTCCGGGAGGCCGTGCAGCAGGGCGACGCCGCGACCGCCCGCGCCGAGCGGGCCGAGCAAGCGCTCGCCGCCGCCGAGGCGCGGGGCGCCGCGCTGCTCGCCGAGATCGGCCACCTCGCCCAGGAGCGGGTCGCCGCCACCGCCGTACGGCTCACCCACGCCAACGCCCCGCTGGTCGGCCCGCTGGACCCGCAGGTCGTCGGCCCCGAGGCGGTCCGGGCGCTGCAGGCCGTCCTGGACGCCGCCCTCGCCGCCCTCGCCGACGAGCGCGAACGGGTGGACGCCGCCGCCCGTGCCGCCATGCGCGGCGCCACCTCCCGGATCCAGACCCTGCTGTACCAGATCCAGAGCCTGGTCCAGCAGCTCCAGCACGAGAACGACGACCCCCGGCTGCTGGAGGTCGACTTCCGCAACGAGGTCGCGCTGCGCCGGATCCAGACCGTCGCGGTGCTCTGCGAGGCCTGGCCGGGCCTGGCCCGCACCGACTCGCCGCTCGCCGAGGTGGTCGTCGGCGCACTCTCCCGGGTGCCCGGGTACGCCCGGATCAAGGTCGCCAACCACCTGCGCGAGCAGCACCTCGCCGTGGTCGCCCGGGCCGCCGAGCCGATCGCCGTCAGCATCGCCGAACTGCTCGCCAACGCCACCGCCTACTCCCACCCGGAGACCGACGTCCCGGTCACCGTCCAGCAGGGCGGCCGCGGCGCGCTGGTGATCATCGACGACAGCGGCATCGGCATGGACGAGGACCAGCTGCGCCGCGCCCGCCGACTGCTGGCCGGCCCGCCCGACATGCTGCTCACCGAGCTCGGCAACCCGCCCAAGACCGGCTTCGCGGTGATCGGCAAGCTGGCCCGCCAGTACGGCTTCTCCTGCCACATCGAGCCCTCGCCGTACGGCGGCATGCGGACCGTGCTGCGCATCCCGGCCGCGCTGGTGACCGTCGTGGACGACGAGCGGCAGCTGTCGGTGCTCACCCCGCTGCCGCTGCGGCCCGGCCCGGCGCCGGCGCCCACCGTCGGGGCCGTGCCGCCGATGCGCGACGTGGACGAGCAGGGCGGCCCGCGGCTCGCCGACCGCCACAACCGGCCGGGCCCGCACCCGGTCCCGGCGATCCGGGTGGTGCCCGACCGGGTCGCGGAAGGCCCGGAAGGCGACGAGCCGACGGCCGGTGCGGCGGCCGGTGCGCCCGCGGTGGACGCCGCCGTGGCCGTGGTCGAGGCACCCGTGGCCGAGGCACCCGCGGTCGACGACGGCACCGGCCTGCCGACCCGGCGCCGCCGCCGTCCGCTGGCCGCGGAGCGCCCGGCCGCCGCCGGGCCCGCCCCCGCCCCCCTGGCCGACCGCACCCCCGAGCGGGCCGCCGCCCACTGGCAGGCGCTGCAGCGGGGCACCGACTCCGGCCGGGCCGCCGTGGCCCGGGCCGCCCGCGAGGAGGCCGCCGGCGCCGCACCCGGCCCGGCCGCTCCCGGACACAGCGACAGCACCACCGGCACGACGAACACCGGCAGCACCACCGGCGCGACCGGCACGCGTACGGGCGCCACCGGCAGCACCGGCACTTCCGGCGACACCGCCGCCGACCATGACCCCGGCGCCCGGAGCGCCGGTCCGACCTTAGAAGGAGCAGAGCAGTGAGCAGCACGCCCAGCCCGACCACCACCGACGAGATCTCGTGGGTGCTGACCCCGCTGCTGGAGCTGCCGGGGGTGCTGCACGCGGTCATCGCCACCGGGGACGGCCTGGTCGAGGGTGCCTCGGACGGCCTGGAGCGGGCCTCGGCCGAGCGGGTCGCCGCGATGACCGCCACCGTGCACGCCGCCGCCCGTGCCTTCACCGCCGCGTTCACCGACGTCGAGCGGCCCAGGCTGGCCCAGACCGTGGTGGAGTCCGACCTCGGCTACGCCGTCGTGGTGCCCGCCGGGGAGAACACCTCGCTCGCCGTCTTCACCTCGCCGGAAGCCCAACTCGGCAACGTGGCCTACCAGATGCAGCTGCAGGTCGCCGCCCTCGGTCGCGCGCTCGCGAGCCCGACCCGGCGGCAGGACGACGACGAGCGGTCATGACCGCCACCCCCCGCAGGCGGATGGTGCCCGCCTACCTGGCCACCGGCGGTCGCAGCCGCCCCGGCACCAAGGGCTTCGAGCGGCTGACCGTGCTGTTCGCCGACCGCGCCGACCCGCCGAACGCGCTCGAACCCGAACACCGCCGGCTGTGGGAACTGCTGCGCCCGGGCGCGCTCACCGTGGTGGAGGCCGCCGCGCACCTGAGGCTGCCGGTCAGCGCCACCGTCTTCCTCGCGGCCGACCTGGTCGAGGCGGGCTGCCTGCGCGCCCGCGCGCCGATCCCGCGCGCCCAGCAGACCGACCGCTCCATCGTCGAGAGGCTCCTCGTTGGACTCCGTGCGCTCCGGTGACCCGGCCGGCCGGCCGGGCCCGGAAGACCAGAGCCGGGTGGGCTACCTGCCCGACCAGGACCAGACGCTGATGAAACTGGTGGTGGCCGGCCCGTTCGGGGTCGGCAAGACCACCCTCATCCGCACCCTGTCCGAGATCGCCACCCTGCACACCGAAGAGGCGATGACCGAGACCGGCCGTCCGGTGGACGACCTGGCCGGCGTGCCCGAGAAGGTCACCACCACCGTCGCCGTCGACTTCGGCCGGCTCACCCTGCCAGGGAACGTCGTGCTCTACATGTTCGGCACCCCCGGCCAGCGCCGCTTCTTCCCACTCTGGCGGGACATCGCCCGCGGCGCCCTGGGCGCCCTGGTGCTCGCCGACACCCGACGGCTGGCCGACTCCTTCGAGATCATGGACATGGTCGAGGAGCAGGGCCTGCCGTACGCCGTCGCCGTCAACCGCTTCCCGGACGCACCGGACCACCCGGTCGACGTGCTGCGCACCCACCTGGACCTGCACGCCGCCACCCCGCTGCTGCTCTGCGACGCCCGGGACCGCGACAGCAGCCTGGACGCGCTGATCGCGCTGGCCGAGCACGTCCTGGACTCCCTGCCCGCGGCGCCCGCCGCCCCCGTCACACCGGAGCAGCCGTGACCGCCGAGTCCCGCCCGACCCCGATCCACGGCCCGGACTTCGCCGCCGATCCCCAGCTGGTCTACGAGCGGCTGCGGCGGCACGGCGCGGTCGCCCCGGTGGAGATCGCCCCCGGCGTGGAGGCCCTGCTGGTCACCGACTACCAGGCCGCGCTGGACCTGCTGCGCGACACCGACACCTTCTCCAAGGACTCCCGGGTCTGGCAGCACAACCTGCCGCCGGACTCCCCGCTGATGCCGATGCTCGGCTACCGCCCGACCGCGCTGTTCAGCGACGGCGAGACGCACGCGCGCTACCGGACGGTGATCACCGACGCCCTCGCGCTGTTCGAACCGCACCGGCTCCAGCGCCAGGTCGCCGAGACCGCTCACCGGCTGATCGACCGCTTCGCCGCCGTCGGGCGGGCCGACCTGATCGCCGAGTACGCCCGTCAGTTGCCCGCCTTCGCGCTGACCACCTGGTTCGGCGTGCCCGAGGCGCAGCACGGCGAGATGGTGGCCGCGATCACCGGGCTGATCGAGTCCACCGAACAGGCGGGCGCCGCGTACGGGAAGCTCCTCGCGGTGGTCACCGCGATGGTCGCCGAGCGCCGCGAGCGCCCCCGGCACGACCTCACCTCCTGGTACGTCACCCACCCGGTCGGGCTGGACGACGACGAGGTGATCCGGCAGATCACCCTGACCCTGATCGCCGGACACGAGCCGACCACCAACCTGATCGGCAACGCCCTGCTGCGCCTGCTCACCGACGCCCGCTACGCCGGCTCGCTGTTCGGCGGCGCGATGACCGCCCACCAGGCGATCGACGAGGTGCTCTGGCACGCGCCGCCGATGGCCAACTTCTCGGCCCACTACCCGCGGTACGACATCACCTTCCACGGCCGAGAGATCGAGGCGGGCTCCCTGGTGCTGGTCTCGTACGCGGCCGCCAACTCCCAGGCCGCGCCGCCCGCCGAGGACAGCGGGCCGCGCAGCGGCGAGAGCGCCCACCTGGCCTGGGCGGCCGGCCCGCACGCCTGTCCGGCCCGGGACCCGGCCCTGCTGATCGCGATCACCGCGATCGAGCAGCTGGGCAGCCGCCTCAGCGACCTCGAACTGGCCACACCGGCCGAGGACCTGCTCTGGCGTCCGGGCCCGTTCCACCGGGCGCTGACGCACCTGCCGGTCCGCTTCCAGCCGGTCGAGGGGTAGCGCGAGGGCCCGGACACCCTCGGGGTGCCCGGGCCCTCGCGTACGCCGTTACTCGGCCGGCTTCAGCCTCAGCGAGACGCTGTTGATGCAGTAGCGCTGGTCGGTCGGCGTGCCGTAGCCCTCGCCCTCGAAGACGTGCCCGAGGTGCCCGCCGCACTTGGCGCAGCGCACCTCGACCCGGCGCATGCCGAGCGAGGTGTCCTCGATGTACTGGACCCGGTCCCCGGCCAGCGGCGCGTAGTAGGACGGCCAGCCGCAGTGGCTGTCGAACTTGGTCTCGGAGCTGAACAGCTCGGACCCGCAGGCCCGGCAGCTGTAGACACCGACCGTCTTGGTGTCGGTGTACTCACCGGTGAACGGGCGCTCGGTGCCCGCCTCGCGGAGCACGTGGTACTCCTCGGGGCTGAGCTGGGCGCGCCATTCGGCCTCGGTCTTCTCGATCTCGTAGCTCATCTCACGGCTCCCGGTCGCGGCGTACGTCGGACGGACGTGGGTCAGACGTTGGATGCAACGTTCGCGAGGTGCGTCAGGCCTCCCTCGATATGGTCAAGGATGGCCGGGCCGAGGTTGGTGACGTCCCCCGCGCCCATGGTGAGCAGCAGGTCGCCCGGGCGGGCGAGGCCGGCCAGCAGGGCGGGGGCGGCGGCGAAGGAGTGCTCGGCGGTGACCTCGGCGCCGGCCCGGCGGGCCGCGTCGATGATCAGCTCGCTGGTCACGCCGGGGATCGGGTCCTCGCGGGCCGGGTAGATGTCCAGCACCACCGAGGCGTCGGCCAGCGCCAGGGCCCGGCCCATCTCCTCGGAGAGCTGCTGGGTGCGGCTGAACAGGTGCGGCTGGAAGACCACCAGCACCCGGCCGCCGCCGGTCAGGCCCTCCCGGATCGCCTCCAGGTCGGCGGTCATCTCGGTGGGGTGGTGGGCGTAGGAGTCGATCACCTGGACCCCGCCGGCCTCTCCCTTGAGCTGGAGGCGGCGGCGCACGCCGGTGTAGGCGCCGAGCGCCTTGGCCAGGTCGGCGGCCGGGACGCCCAGCGCGACGCCGGCGGCCAGGGCGGCCACCGCGTTGTGGGCGTAGTGCCGGCCGGGCACCGAGACGGTGAAGGACAGCTCGGCGCCGTCCAGCAGCACGGTGACCTCGCTGGTCATGCCGTGGGCGACCACCGAGAGCACCCGCAGGTCGGCGTCCTCGGCGGAGCCGACCGTCACCACGTTCAGGCCCTCGCGGCCGGCCACCCGGGAGGTGAGCTCGCGGGCGCCGTCGTGGTCGGCCGAGACCACCAGGGTGCCGCCGGGGACGATCCGGCCGACGAAGGTCTCGAAGGACTCGTAGATCTCCTCGATCGAGGCGTAGTTGGCGTGGTGGTCCAGCTCCACGTTGAGCACGATCGCCACCTCGGGCGCGTACTTGTGGAAGCTGCGGTCGCTCTCGTCCGCCTCGGCGACGAAGATCTCGCCGGTGCCGTGGTGGGCGTTGGAGCCGGGGGCGTCGAGGTCGCCGCCGATCGCGTAGGACGGGTCCAGGCCCAGCTCGCCGAGGGCGACGGCGAGCATGCTGGTGGTGGTGGTCTTGCCGTGGGTGCCGGCCACCGCCAGCGCCCGGCGGCCGCCCATCAGCGCGGCCAGCGCGTCGGAGCGGTGCACCACCGGGATGCCGCGCTCGTGGGCGGCGACCAGCTCGGGGTTGTCCGCGCGGATCGCGCTGGAGACGACCACGCTGCTGGTGCCGTCCGGGACGTGCTCGGCGGCGTGGCCGACGTGCACGGTGGCGCCGAGGGCGCGCAGCGCGAGGACGGTCTCGGACTCCTTGGAGTCGCTGCCGGAGACGCCGGCCCCGCGCACGGCGAGGATCTTCGCCAGGCCGGACATCCCGGCGCCGCCGATGCCGATGAAGTGCGGGGCGTGCAGGTCGTGGGCGGCGTCGTTCAAAGCGTGGCTCCGTACGGGCGGGGGCAGACAGGTCGGGCGGACGGGACGGGAAGACGGAATCGTCCTCGCGGGCGGACCGCAAGGACGATTCTGCACCACCACCGGGCGGGGCTAGGAGTCGCTGGCGAACAGCCTGAGCACCGGGACCCCCACCTTGTGCCGGGCCTGGGAGGCCCAGTCGCGGTGGAAGAACTCCTCGACGAAGTGCGGCGAGGTGAGCACCACCACCTCGTCCGCCCGCTGCTCCTCGACGACCGCGCGCAGCCGCGCCAGCGGCTTCTCCTCCACCAGCTCGCCCACCGCCGCGGCCCCGGCCGTGCGCAGGTGGCGCAGGCTGTGCTCCAGCGACTCGGTGGCCACCGTCGGGCCGCTCTCGGACTCGTCGTGCTCGTGCACCACCTTGTCGAGGTGGCCGAGGGCGACGTCGTCGAGCGCCCGCAGCAGTTCGTCCTGCTTGCCGCGCGGCTGCATCAGGACGACGAAGGACACCTCCTCCTCGCCGTGGAGCGTGGTGACGAGTTCCACGTCCGCGTCCGAGAGAGCCTTTTCGATCATCAGTACCGTCTTGAACACGTGAGTCCCTTCCAGTGGCCGGCCCCCGGGCCCCGGCATCGCATAACGGGCTCACGATCAGGGGGTCACGGGGTCATCCGAACCCGGGCGACGCAGGTAGCGGGTGAAGAGGAAACCTTTCTGCTCGATCAATGAGACCAGCCGCATCCGCTGCACGTCCGGCATTTGCGCATCGTGGAGGATGCGCGGCGCGTCGCCGCCGGTGAGCAGCGGGGCCAGCGACAGGCACAGCTCGTCCAGCAGGCCGGCCGCCGCGAGCTGCCCCAGCAGGCGCGGGCCGCCCTCGGTCAGCAGGCGGGTCCAGCCCCGCGCGGCCAGGGCCGCCACGCCCGCCCGCAGGTCCACCGCGCCGGTGCCGGCGAGCACCAGGTCGGCCACCTCGGCGACCGCCCGGCGGCGCTCCTCGGAGGCGTCCTCGGTGGTGATCACCACCGTCCTGACCAGCGGTTCGGTGAACAGCGGAGCCGTCAGGTCCAGCTGCAGCGAGCGGCTCACCACGGCGATCACCGGGGCGGGCGCCTGCCCGGCCGCCGCCCGGGCCGCCGCGAACTCCTTGCGCGCCCTGGCCGGCCGGTAGCCCTCGGCGCGGACCGTCTCCGCGCCCACCAGTACCACGTCCGACAGCGCCCGCAGCACCCCGAAGATCCGCTTGTCGGCGTCGCCGGAGAGGCCCTCGGAGAGCCCGTCCAGCCTGGCCCCGCCGTCCAGGCCGGACACCATGTTGGCGCGCAGCCAGGGGCGCCCCTGATTCACCTGTTCGGGGTACGCGTACACGGCGGCGAGCGATTCCAGTGCGGCCGGATCCTCGAGCCGCCCGTCCAGCGGGCTGATCAACTGTTGCATGTCCTCAGTCTTCCACCGCGGCCCCGGCGCCGTCCGGGGGCCGCGGGCCGAGGGCCGTCCGGGGCCGCGGGCCCCGCGTCCGGACCCGTGCGTCGTTCGGACGGCTCACCCGGCAGGCGTACCCTCTACTGATGTGCCCGCAGCCTCCCACTCCGCAACCGCGCCCGAGCCGATAACCGCCGCCCCCGTGTCCGGCTCCCCGATCGCGCTCACCGACCGCCGTCCCGTGGTGCCCGCCGAGCGGCTGGTCGCCGAGATGGTCCCGCCGCCCCGGTTCGCCGACGTGAGCTTCGGGACGTACATCCCGGACCCGATCCAGCCGAGCCAGTACGAGGCCGTCCAGGTCCTGGAGCAGTTCGCGGCCACCCTCGGTGGAGGAAACGGTTCCGCGCCCAAGCGCAGCTGGTTCCGCCGCTCCGCCCCCGCGCCCACCGGCCCGGCCGGGGTCTACCTCGACGGCGGCTACGGCGTCGGCAAGACCCACCTGCTCGCCTCGCTCTGGCACGCCGCCCCCGGCCCCAAGGCCTTCGGCACCTTCGTCGAGCTGACCAACCTGGTCGGCGCGCTCGGCTTCCAGCAGGCCGTGCGGACCCTCTCCGGCCACACCCTGCTCTGCATCGACGAGTTCGAGCTGGACGACCCGGGCGACACCGTGCTGGTCTCCACCCTGCTCGGCCGGCTGGTCGACAACGGCGTGAAGCTGTGCGCCACCTCGAACACCCTGCCGGAGAAGCTCGGCGAGGGCCGCTTCGCCGCCGCCGACTTCCTGCGCGAGATCCAGGGCCTGTCCGCGCACTTCCGCCCGATGCGGATCGACGGCCAGGACTACCGCCACCGCGGCCTGCCGGACGCCCCGCCGCCGTACACCGACGAGGCCGTCGCGGCCGCCGCGGCCCGCACCCCCGGCGCCTCGCTGGACGACTTCGACGCCCTGCTCGCCCACCTCTCCGCCGTCCACCCCAGCCGCTACGGCGCGCTGCTGGACGACGTCACCGCGGTCTGCCTGCGCGGCGTCAAGCAGGTCGACGACCAGTCCACCGCGCTGCGCCTGGTCGTGCTGGCCGACCGGATGTACGACCGCGAGCTGCCGATCACCGCCTCCGGCCTGCCCTTCGACCAGGTCTTCCCGGAGGAGATGCTGCGCGGCGGCTACCGCAAGAAGTACCTGCGCGCCATCTCCCGCCTGGTCGCCCTCGCCCGGGACAGCGCCGGGTAGGACCCCGCTTGTCGGTGGTGGGTCGTACCGTTGAGTGGTGCGTCCCATCACGAGTATTGAGCGGTCCGTGGCGCCCTTCGAGGTCGTCAGCCCCTTCCAGCCGAACGGCGACCAGCCGGCGGCGATCGCCGAGCTGGAGCGGCGGATCAGGGGAGGGGAGAAGGACGTCGTGCTGCTCGGTGCCACCGGCACCGGCAAGTCGGCCACCACGGCCTGGATGATCGAGAAGCTCCAGCGGCCCACCCTGGTGATGGCGCCGAACAAGACGCTGGCCGCCCAGCTGGCCAACGAGTTCCGCGAGTTGCTGCCGAACAACGCGGTCGAGTACTTCGTCTCGTACTACGACTACTACCAGCCCGAGGCGTACGTCCCGCAGACGGACACCTACATCGAGAAGGACTCCTCGATCAACGAGGAGGTCGAGCGGCTGCGCCACTCGGCGACCAACTCGCTGCTCACCCGCCGGGACGTCGTCGTGGTCGCCTCGGTCTCCTGCATCTACGGCCTCGGCACCCCGCAGGAGTACGTGGACCGCATGGTGCGGCTGAAGGTCGGCCAGGAGATCGACCGGGACGACCTGCTGCGCCGCTTCGTCGACATCCAGTACGCCCGCAACGACGTGGCCTTCACCCGCGGCACCTTCAGGGTCCGCGGGGACACCATCGAGATCTTCCCGGTCTACGAGGAGCTGGCCGTCCGGATCGAGATGTTCGGCGACGAGATCGAGGCGCTGTACACCCTGCACCCGCTCACCGGCGAGATCATCAGCCAGGACGACTCGGTCTACGTCTTCCCCGCCTCGCACTACGTGGCCGGCCCCGAGCGGATGGAGCGCGCGGTCAACGGCATCGAGGCGGAGCTGACGCGGACCCTCGCCAAGCTGGAGAAGCAGGGCAAGCTGCTGGAGGCCCAGCGGCTGCGGATGCGCACCACCTACGACATCGAGATGCTGCGCCAGATCGGCACCTGCTCGGGCGTCGAGAACTACTCGATGCACTTCGACGGCCGCGAGCCCGGCTCCCCGCCGAACACCCTGCTCGACTACTTCCCGGAGGACTTCCTCCTGGTCATCGACGAGTCGCACGTCACCGTCCCGCAGATCGGCGCGATGTACGAGGGCGACGCCTCGCGCAAGCGCACCCTGGTCGAGCACGGCTTCCGGCTGCCCTCCGCGATGGACAACCGCCCGCTGAAGTGGGAGGAGTTCCTGGAGCGGATCGGCCAGACCGTCTACCTCTCGGCGACGCCGGGCCCGTACGAGCTGTCGCGCGGCGACGGCCAGGTCGAGCAGATCATCCGCCCGACCGGCCTGATCGACCCCGAGGTGATCGTCAAGCCGACCGAGGGCCAGATCGACGACCTGGTGCACGAGGTCCGCAAGCGGGTCGAGCGGGACGAGCGCGTCCTGGTCACCACGCTGACCAAGAAGATGGCCGAGGACCTCACCGACTACATGCTCGGCCTGGACATCCGGGTCCGGTACCTGCACAGCGACGTGGACACCCTGCGCCGGGTGGAGCTGCTGCGCGAGCTGCGGGCGGGCCGGTTCGACGTGCTGGTCGGCATCAACCTGCTGCGCGAGGGCCTGGACCTGCCCGAGGTGTCGCTGGTGGCGATCCTGGACGCGGACAAGGAGGGCTTCCTGCGCTCCGGCACCTCGCTGATCCAGACGATCGGCCGCGCGGCCCGCAACGTCTCCGGCCAGGTCCACATGTACGCGGACAAGATCACCCCCGCGATGGAGAAGGCCATCGACGAGACCAACCGCCGCCGGGCCGTGCAGCAGGCCTACAACAAGGAGCACGGGATCGACCCGCAGCCGCTGCGCAAGAAGATCGGCGACATCCTGGACACCCTCGCCCGCGAGGACGTCGACACCGACGAGCTGCTCTCCACCGGCTACCGCAACCAGGGCAAGGGCAAGGCCCCGGTGCCGGCGCTGGGCGCGGAGCGCAAGCCGGGCAAGTCCCTGCCGGCCGCCGAGCTGGCGGACCTGATCCAGGAGATGACCGACCGGATGCACACGGCCGCCGCGGACCTCCAGTTCGAGGTCGCGGCCCGGCTGCGCGACGAGGTCAAGGAGCTGAAGAGGGAACTGCGGCAGATGCGCGAGGCCGGTGTGGCGTAGGTACGTCGGAGGGGAGCCTCCGCGCGGCGAACGGTCCTGGCCGGAATGGCACCGGTCAAGAGCACAGGTGTCTCAGCCTTGCCACAAACGGGGAAACCCGGGGAAGGGCGGGGTGCCGCAGGCCCTAGGCTGGCCTGCGGCACCGTGCCCGCGGGACGGGATCGCGGGCCGTACGCAGAGGGGGCCTCAGCCGGGGGACGGCGACGGGGTGTTCCACCGTGGAGCCGCGCGGGTGTGACCGCGCGGCCGGCAGAGAGGACAACGTCGTGTCGGTGAACCTGGCGAAGGGCCAGAAGGTCAGCCTCCAGAAGGGGCAGGGCGGCACCCTGACCGTGGTGCGGATGGCCCTGGGCTGGCAGGCGGCCCCCAAGCGCGGGCTGTTCGGCAGCCGAACCCGGAAGATCGACCTGGACGCCTCGGCGCTGCTGTACGCCGAGAAGACCCCGTCCGACGTGGTGTTCTTCTCGCACCTGGAGAGCAACGACGGCTCCGTCCGGCACACCGGCGACAACCTGGAGGGCGGCTCGGGGGCCGAGGACGACGAGGCGATCCTGGTCGACCTGGTGCACGTGCCGGTCAACATCACCCAGGTGGTGTTCACGGTGAGCTCGTACACCGGGCAGACCTTCGCCGAGGTGCAGCGGGCGCACTGCCGGCTGGTGGACGAGACCACCGGGCTGGAGCTGGCCCGCTACGAGCTGGCGGGCGGCGGGCCGCACACCGGGCAGATCATGGCCAAGGTGGTCCGGGACGGCAACGGCGGCTGGGAGATGCAGGCGATCGGCGCGCCGGCCAAGGGGCGCACCTTCCAGGACCTGCTGCCGGCGATCGAGCCGTTCCTGTAGCCGGGCCTCCGGGTTCTTTACCTTCTTTACCATTCCTTGGCTGTCCTGTTACTCTCGTTGGCAGCGGAGGGGAGTATTCCTCGACAGCCGACCCCGTCATCACGGGTGCCCGTCGCGGCACCCCGGGGCGCTGGCCCGATGGGCGGAAGAGACCTCCGGCAGTGACGATGACCGTCTCGCCTACCTGCCGGAGGAGCAGTAGTGGACGTTTCCGTAACCATGTGGGTTTCCACGATCCTGGTGCTGATCGCACTGGTCGTGGCCGACTTCTTCATCGGAGGGCGCAAGCCGCACGAGGTCTCGATCAAGGAGGCCGGGATCTGGACGGCCGTCTGGGTCGCCCTGGCGGTGCTCTTCGGCGGCTTCCTCTGGTGGCACTCCGGCGGGGAGCCCGCCGGTGAGTTCTTCGCCGGCTACATCACCGAGAAGTCGCTCAGTGTCGACAACCTCTTCGTGTTCATCCTGATCATGGGCAAGTTCGCGGTGCCCAGGATCTACCAGCAGCGCGTACTGATGTTCGGGGTGATCATCGCGCTGGTGCTCCGGGCGGTGTTCATCGCCGGCGGCGCCGCGCTGGTCTCCCAGTTCTCCTGGGTGTTCTTCATCTTCGGCGGCTTCCTGATCTGGACGGCCTGGAAGCTGATCAAGGAGGCCCGCGCCGAGGAGGAGGGCGAGGAGGAGTTCGAGGAGAACCGCGTCCTCAAGTCGATCACGCGGCGTTTCCCGGCCACCGACGACTACCGCGGCACCAAGCTGTTCGTCCTTGAGAACGGCCGCCGGCTGATCACCCCGATGCTGATCGTCATGCTGGCGATCGGCACCACCGACGTGCTGTTCGCGCTGGACTCGATCCCGGCGATCTTCGGCCTGACCCAGGACCCGTACATCGTCTTCACCGCCAACGCCTTCGCCCTGATGGGGCTGCGCCAGCTGTACTTCCTGATCGGCGGCCTGCTGAAGAAGCTGGTCCACCTGTCGTACGGCCTGTCGGTTATCCTCGGCTTCATCGGCGTGAAGCTGGTGCTGCACGCCGCGCACGAGGCCGGCGCGACGTGGGCCCCGGAGATCGGCATCCCGTTCTCGCTGGGCTTCATCGTGGTGGTGCTGGCGATCACCACCTTCACCAGTCTGCGGGCCTCGAAGAAGGCCGAGCGCGAGGAGCGCGAGAAGCTCGACGCCTGATCCGCCGGGTGCACGCCGGGGCCCCCGCGACCGCTTCCGGTCGCGGGGGCCCGGTGTCCGGCGGGGCGTTCGGCGGGGCGGGCTACCAGCCGCGCTCGCGCCACTCCTCGAGGTGCGGGCGCTCGGCGCCGAGGGTGGTGTCGTTGCCGTGGCCGGGGTAGACCCAGGCCTCGTCCGGCAGGACGTCGAAGATCTTCTCGGTGACGTCGCGGTAGAGGGTCCGGAAGGCCTCCGGGTCCCCCCAGGTGTTGCCCACGCCGCCGGGGAAGAGGCAGTCGCCGGTGAAGACGTGCGGGTGGCCCTGGGGGTCGTCGTAGATCAGCACGATGGCGCCCGGGGTGTGCCCGACCAGGTGCCGGACGGTCAGTTCGACCTCGCCGACCCGCAGCTTGTCGCCGTCGGCTAGCAGCAGCTCGGTGGGGACGTCGATGCCCTCGGCGTCGTGCTCGCCGGCGGCGGTGCGGGCGCCGGTGGTGGCGACGACCTCGGCCAGCGCGCCCCAGTGGTCGTGGTGCCGGTGGGTGGTGACCACCGTCTCGAGGTCGTCCCCGACGGTCTCCAGCAGCACCGGCGCGTCGGCGGCCGCGTCGATCAGGAGCTGTTCGTCGGTGGCCCGGCAGCGCAGCAGGTAGGCGTTGTTGTCGTACGGGCCGACGGCCACCTTGGTGATGATCAGGTGGGCCAGTTCCCGCACGTCCGGCGCTCCGCCGACCTTGACCGCTCCGTGGTACGTCATCCGTTCGCTCCCTCTGCAGTGGCTCCTGGGATCATCCTCGCGCCGTCAGCCCATCGGGGGAAGCTGGGGGAGGGCGGTGTCGGGGGTGCGGCGCAGGCCGTCCCCGGCGGAGCGGCCGGAGAGCCAGGCGGTCAGCGCGCGGACCGGACCCTCGACGGTCAGGGACACCTCGCCGGTGCCGATCACGGCGCGGTCCCCGGTGTCGTCCGAGACCAGCTCGACGGCCGGCAGGCCGGCCTCCTCGGCCAGCCCCTCGGAGAGCTTGCGGAACTGGGCGACGGCGAAGGACTCCGGCCAGTGCGCGGGGGTGTACCCGGCGTCCAGGTCGACGTGGTGGTACTCCAGCTCCACCACGCGCTTGGCCGGGATGTCGCAGGCCGGGAAGACGTAGCCGAAGCGGTGCCTGACCTCGGCGGCCCAGGCCTCGGGGCCCAGCAGCGCGGCGGCCTCGGCGAAGCCGGCGTGGGAGTCGCGCAGGTCGGCGAGCTGGACCTCCAGCGGCCGCGGCGCGTCGCGCTCGATGCCCTCGTCGCGGGCCTGGTGGCTGGCGTACTGGGGGATGTCGGTGCCGGTGCGGGCGCCGTTCAGCAGGTTGACCAGGGAGTCGGCGTTGCGGGCGAGGTGGGCCAGCACGTGGCCGCGGGTCCAGCCGGGCAGCGCGGAGGGCTCGGCGAGGGCCTCGGGCTTCAGTTCGGCCGCGGTGTGCAGCAGGTGCCGGGTGCTCTCCTCGACCTGGGCCAGGTGCCGGGTGGCGGAGGCGGCGGCGGACTGCGGGTCGGTCGGCTGCGGGTCGGTCATCGAATCTGCCTTCCGTGACGAGACGGCGCGTTGCCCCTGCGGGGCTTCGCTCGTTGACCAGGTGACGCTACCGCCGAATCGGGGCCCTGAGCAGGGGTATTTCGGTCCGGGTGCGGACCGTCCCGGGGCGGCCCTCACTCGTTCGGGTGGTCCCCGCTGGACAGAGTCGAGATTCGAACGTCTGAGCTATAGGCTGGCTGCCGCATCCTGGAAGAAGTACCGATACTCACCGCAAGCCGTCTCGCCCCGGAGAAAGGCGCCAGAAGCAGTGGCCGACCGCCTCATCGTCCGCGGTGCTCGCGAGCACAACCTCAAGAACGTCTCGCTCGACCTGCCCCGCGACTCCCTCATCGTCTTCACGGGCCTCTCCGGCTCCGGCAAGTCCTCGCTCGCCTTCGACACGATCTTCGCCGAGGGCCAGCGCCGCTACGTCGAGTCGCTGTCCTCCTACGCACGTCAGTTCCTCGGGCAGATGGACAAGCCCGACGTGGACTTCATCGAGGGCCTCTCCCCGGCCGTCTCGATCGACCAGAAGTCCACCAACCGCAATCCCCGTTCGACCGTCGGCACCATCACCGAGGTCTACGACTACCTGCGCCTGCTGTTCGCCCGGATCGGTAAGCCGCACTGTCCGCACTGCGGCCGCCCCATCGCCAAGCAGTCGCCGCAGGCGATCGTCGACAAGGTGCTGGAGCTCGCCGAGGGCACCCGCTTCCAGGTGCTGAGCCCGGTGGTGCGCGAGCGCAAGGGCGAGTTCGTCGACCTCTTCGCCGACCTCCAGTCCAAGGGCTACTCCCGCGCCCGCGTCGACGGCGAGACGATCCAGCTCGCCGAGCCGCCGAAGCTCAAGAAGCAGGAGAAGCACACCATCGAGGTGGTGATCGACCGCCTGACCGTCAAGGACAGCGCCAAGCGGCGGCTCACCGACTCGGTGGAGACGGCCCTGCGGCTGTCCGGCGGCATGGTCGTCCTCGACTTCGTCGACCTCCCCGAGGACGACCCGGAGCGCGAGCGGATGTACTCCGAGCACCTCTACTGCCCGTACGACGACGTGTCGTTCGAGGAGCTGGAGCCGCGCTCGTTCTCCTTCAACTCGCCCTTCGGCGCCTGCCCGGACTGCTCGGGCCTGGGCAACCGGATGGAGGTCGACCCGGAGCTGGTCGTGCCGGACGTCGAGCGCTCGCTCGACGAGGGCGCGATCCACCCGTGGTCGGCCGGGCACGCCAAGGAGTACTTCCAGCGCCTGATCGACGCGCTGGCCGAGGAGCTCGGCTTCCGCACCGACATCCCCTGGGCCGGGCTGCCCGCCCGGGCCAAGAAGGCGCTGCTGCACGGGCACAAGCACCAGGTGCAGGTCCGCTACCGCAACCGCTTCGGCCGGGAGCGCTCGTACAGCACCGGCTTCGAGGGCGCGATCCCCTTCATCCAGCGCCGGCACACCGAGGCGGAGAGCGACAGCAGCCGCGAGCGCTTCGAGGGCTACATGCGCGAGGTGCCCTGCCCGACGTGCCGGGGCACCAGGCTCAAGCCGGTGGTGCTCGCGGTCACCGTCCAGGACAAGTCGATCGCCGACGTCTCCTCGATGTCGATCAGCGACTGCTCCGAGTTCCTGGGCGCGATGAAGCTGAACGCCCGGGACAAGCAGATCGCCGAGCGGGTCCTCAAGGAGGTCAACGAGCGGCTGCGCTTCCTGGTCGACGTCGGCCTGGACTACCTCTCGCTGGACCGCGCGGCCGGCACCCTGTCCGGCGGCGAGGCCCAGCGCATCCGGCTGGCCACCCAGATCGGCTCCGGCCTGGTCGGCGTGCTGTACGTGCTGGACGAGCCGTCCATCGGCCTGCACCAGCGGGACAACCACCGACTGATCGAGACGCTGGTGCGGCTGCGCGACATCGGCAACACCCTGATCGTCGTGGAGCACGACGAGGACACCATCAAGACCGCGGACTGGGTGGTCGACATCGGCCCGGGCGCCGGCGAGCACGGTGGCAAGGTGGTGCACTCCGGCTCGCTGAAGCAGCTGCTCACCAACAAGGAGTCGCTGACCGGCCAGTACCTCTCCGGCAAGCGGTCCATCCCGATCCCAAGCTCCCGCCGCGAGCGGGACAAGAAGCGCCAGCTGACCGTCCACGGCGCCCGCGAGCACAACCTCAAGGACGTCACGGTCGGCTTCCCGCTCGGCACCTTCACGGCGATCACCGGTGTCTCCGGCTCCGGCAAGTCGACGCTGGTCAACGACATCCTGTACACCCACCTCGCCCGGGAGCTGAACGGCGCCCGCAGCGTGCCCGGCCGGCACACCCGGATCACCGGCACCGACCAGGTGGACAAGGTGGTGCACGTCGACCAGTCGCCGATCGGCCGCACCCCGCGCTCCAACCCGGCCACCTACACCGGGGTGTTCGACCACGTCCGCCGGCTCTTCGCGGAGACGCAGGAGGCCAAGGTCCGCGGCTACCTGCCCGGCCGGTTCTCCTTCAACGTCAAGGGCGGCCGCTGCGAGAACTGCTCGGGCGACGGCACCATCAAGATCGAGATGAACTTCCTGCCGGACGTCTACGTGCCGTGCGAGGTCTGCCACGGCGCCCGGTACAACCGGGAGACGCTGGAGGTCCACTACAAGGGCAGGTCCATCGCCGAGGTGCTGGACATGCCGATCGAGGAGGCGCTGGACTTCTTCGAGGCCGTCCCGGCGATCGCCCGGCACCTGCGGACGCTCAACGACGTCGGCCTCGGCTACGTCCGGCTCGGCCAGTCCGCGCCCACCCTGTCCGGCGGTGAGGCGCAGCGCGTCAAGCTCGCCTCGGAGCTCCAGAAGCGCTCCACCGGGCGGACGGTCTACGTGCTGGACGAGCCCACCACCGGCCTGCACTTCGAGGACATCAGCAAGCTGATCAAGGTGCTCAGCGGGCTGGTCGACAAGGGGAACACGGTGATCGTCATCGAGCACAACCTCGATGTGATCAAGACCGCCGACTGGGTCGTCGACATGGGCCCCGAGGGCGGCTCCGGCGGTGGCACGGTGGTCGCCGAGGGCACCCCGGAGCAGATCGCCGCCGTCCCCGAGAGCCACACCGGCAAGTTCCTGCGGGACATCCTGCCGGCCGGCTTCACGGACGCCCCGGCCGCCGCCCCGGCGAAGAAGGCGCCGCGCAAGCGCGCGGCCGCCGCGAAGAAGTAGCTCCGCCCGCCCGCCCCGCCGTTCCCGGGCCACCCTGACAGCCAGGGGCACCCCGGGAACGGCGGGGCGGGCGCCGCATAGACTTCCGTGGTCCCTCGCAGCAGCAGCAACCGTAGGAGCACACCGATGTCCGAGGCCCCCGAGACCAGCCCCGCCGCCTCCCGCCGCACCCTGCTCTGCGGGGCCGCGGCCGTCCTGGCGGCCGGCGGCACCATGGCGGTCAGCGGATGCTCGTCCTCGTCCTCCTCCGACAAGGGCGCCCTCAAGGGCCCGGTCGACCTCGGCCCGGCCTCGGCCGTGCCGGAGGGCGGCGGCAAGGTCTACCGCGAGCAGAAGATCGTGGTGACCCAGCCCACCGCCGGCCAGTACAAGGCGTTCAACGCCCGGTGCACCCACGCCGGCTGCCTCGTGGACCAGGTGAAGGACGCCCAGATCCAGTGCCCCTGCCACGGCAGCCGTTTCGCCATCGCCGACGGCGCCGTGCAGGACGGACCGGCTTCCACCCCGCTGCCCGCCTACACCGTCACGGTCGAGGGCGGCAACCTCAAGGTGACCCCGAGCTGACCGAGTTGACCGCCTCACGACCGCCACGGTCCCCCTTGACGATCTCCGCCCCGTGGCCCCGGCCGCAGTCGGTACGGTGGACCCATGGCTGACCCGAGCACCTACCGCCCCGCGCCCGGTGCGATCCCGACGTCCCCCGGCGTCTACCGGTTCCGTGACGCCCACGGCCGGGTCATCTACGTCGGCAAGGCCAAGAGCCTGCGGCCGCGCCTGTCCTCCTACTTCCAGGACCTGGCCGGCCTCCACCCGCGCACCGCGACCATGGTCACCACCGCCGCCTCGGTGGAGTGGACCGTGGTCGGCACCGAGGTCGAGGCGCTCCAGCTGGAGTACTCCTGGATCAAGGAGTTCGACCCGCGGTTCAACGTCAAGTACCGCGACGACAAGAGCTATCCGGAACTCGCCGTCACCCTCAACGAGGAGTACCCGCGGGTCCAGGTGATGCGCGGGGCGCACAAGAAGGGCGTGCGCTACTTCGGCCCGTACGGCCACGCCTGGGCGATCCGCGAGACGGTCGACCTGCTGCTGCGCGTCTTCCCCGTCCGCACCTGCTCCAACGGCGTCTTCAAGCGCGCCCGCCAGGTCGGCCGGCCCTGCCTGCTCGGCTACATCGGCAAGTGCGCCGCGCCCTGCGTCGGCAAGGTCTCGGCGGACGAACACCGGGCGCTGGCCGAGGACTTCTGCGACTTCATGGCCGGACGCACCGGCAACTACCTGCGCCGGCTGGAAGAGCAGATGCGCGAGGCCGCCGCCGACCTGGAGTACGAGAAGGCGGCCCGGCTGCGGGACGACATCGGCGCCCTCAAGCGCGCGATGGAGAAGAACGCCGTCGTGCTCGCCGACGCCACCGACGCCGACCTGCTGGCCGTCGCCGAGGACGAACTCGAAGCCGCCGTGCAGATCTTCCACGTACGCGGCGGCCGGGTGCGCGGCCAGCGCGGCTGGGTCACCGACAAGGTCGAGGACGTCGACACCGCCGGCCTGGTCGAGCACGCCCTCCAGCAGCTCTACGGCGGCGGCGAGTCCGTCCCGCGCGAGGTGCTCGTCCCCGCCCTGCCGGACCCGGTGGAGCCGGTCCGCGAGTGGCTCGGCGGCCTGCGCGGCAGCCAGGTCGACCTGCGCGTCCCCCAGCGCGGCGACAAGAAGGACCTGATGGCCACCGTGCAGCGCAACGCCCAGCAGGCGCTCGCGCTGCACAAGACCAAGCGCGCCTCCGACCTCACCACCCGCAGCCGCGCCCTCCAGGAGATCGCCGACGCGCTGGAGCTGGACTCCGTCCCGCTGCGCATCGAGTGCTACGACATCTCCCACCTCCAGGGCGAGGACGTGGTCGCCTCCATGGTCGTCTTCGAGGACGGCCTGGCCCGCAAGAGCGAGTACCGGCGCTTCCAGATCAAGGGCTTCGAGGGCCAGGACGACGTCCGCTCGATGCACGAGGTGATCAGCCGGCGCTTCCGCCGCTACCTCCAGGAGCGCGAGCAGACCGGCGAGTGGGCCGTCCCCGAGCCCGAGGAGGGCCCCTTCGAGGACGGCCGGCCCGAGGACGGCCCGCGCACCGAGGACGGCCGCCCCAAGCGCTTCGCCTACCCGCCCCAGCTGCTGGTCGTCGACGGCGGACAGCCGCAGGTCGCCGCCGCCAGGCGCGCCCTGGACGAACTCGGCATCGACGACGTCGCGCTGTGCGGCCTGGCCAAGCGCCTGGAGGAGGTCTGGCTGCCCGGCGAGGACGACCCGGTGGTGCTGCCCCGCTCCAGCGAGGGCCTCTACCTGCTCCAGCGGGTCCGCGACGAGGCGCACCGCTTCGCGATCAGCTATCAGCGCAACAAGCGTTCCAAGCGACTCACCGCCGGGGAACTGGACTCCGTCCCGGGCCTCGGCGAGACTCGCCGCCGGGCGCTGCTCAAGCACTTCGGTTCGCTGAAGAAGCTCAGGGCCGCCACCGTGGACGAGCTCTGCGAGGTACCCGGCATCGGACGCCGCACCGCGCAGACTGTTGCGGAGGCGTTGTCGTCCCGTACACCCGCCGCACCCGCGGTCAACACCGCGACCGGCGAGATCATCGAGGACGGGGTCGACGAGACTACCGAGCCGGTGGCAGCAGCACCCCAGACCGCACCATCCCAGGAGACGCCATGACGGCCGACGCCGCCCGTCAGCCGGTGTGCCCCGGCCCCGCCCGCCTGCCCGGGCCGGGGAAGGGCGGCCGAGCCGTACGCGTTCTCCCCAGCAGAAAGACCGAGAGCGGGGAACCGAAGTGACCGTGTCAGACGTGGCCGAGAACGCGCCGGAGCTGGTGATCATCTCCGGCATGTCCGGAGCCGGCCGCTCCACCGCCGCCAAGTGCCTGGAGGACCTCGGCTGGTTCGTGGTGGACAACCTGCCGCCGGCCCTGATCCCGACCATGGTCGACCTGGGCGCCCGTTCCCAGGGCAACGTCGCCCGGATCGGCGTGGTCGTGGACGTCCGCGGCCGGCAGTTCTTCGACGACCTGCTCACCTCGCTGGACGAGCTGGAGAAGCGCGGCGTCCGGCTCCGGGTCGTCTTCCTGGACTCCTCCGACGAGGCGCTGGTGCGCCGCTTCGAGAGCGTCCGCCGCCCGCACCCGCTGCAGGCCGACGGCCGGATCGTGGACGGCATCGCCCAGGAGCGCGACCTGCTGCGCGACCTGCGCGGCGAGGCCGACCTGGTGATCGACACCTCCAACCTCAACGTGCACCAGCTGCGCGCCAAGCTGGACGCCCAGTTCGCCGACCACGACGAGCCCGAGCTGCGCGCCACCGTGATGTCCTTCGGCTTCAAGTACGGCCTGCCCGTCGACGCCGACCTCGTGGTGGACTGTCGCTTCCTGCCCAACCCGCACTGGGTGCCCGAACTGCGGGCCCGCACCGGCACCGACGCGGACGTCGCCGACTACGTCTTCCAGCAGCCCGGAGCCAACGAGTTCCTGGACGGTTACGCCCAGCTGCTGCGCGTCATCACCGAGGGATACCGCCGCGAGGGGAAGCGCTACATGACGCTTGCCGTAGGCTGCACCGGTGGCAAGCACCGCAGCGTCGCCATGTCCGAGCGTCTGACCAAGCGTCTCATCGCCGACGGAGTCGAGACGGTGCTCGTCCACCGTGACATGGGACGGGAGTAACCGCCGCCTCCCTGCCGGGCCCGCCGGCGGAGCGGTCGGCGGGCCGAGGAACGCGAGGTGATTGTGGCGGGATACGTGCCCGGGCGGCAGCCGCAGAGCAGGACCGGTGACCGGGCGGGCAGCCCGGCCCGGCCCACGGCGCCGGGCCGCCCGCGCAGCAGTCCCGCCCGCACCAATCCGGCGCCCAGGATCGCCGCGCTCGGCGGCGGGCAGGGCCTGTCCGCCTCGCTGTCCGCGCTGCGCCGGCTCACCACCGACCTCACCGCCGTGGTCACCGTCGCCGACGACGGCGGCTCCAGCGGTCGGCTGCGCGAGGAGCTCGGCGTGCTGCCGCCGGGCGACCTGCGCAAGGCGCTGGCCGCGCTGTGCGGGGACGACGACTGGGGCCGCACCTGGTCCGAGGTGATCCAGCAGCGCTTCACCGGCAACGGCGAGCTCGGCGGCCACGCCGTCGGCAACCTGCTGATCGTCGCGCTCTGGGAGAAGCTCGGCGACCCGGTGGCGGCACTGGACTGGGTCGGCCGGCTGCTCAACGTGCAGGGCCGGGTGCTGCCGATGTCGGCGGTGCCGCTGGACATCGAGGCGACCGTCCGCGGCCACGACCCGCGGCACCCCACCGAGGTCACGGCCGTCCGCGGCCAGGCCCACGTCGCGGTGACCCCGGGCACCGTGCAGTCGATCCGGCTGCTGCCGGACGGGCCGCCCGCCGTCCCGGAGGCGGTCACCGCCGTCCGGGAGGCGGACTGGGTGGTGCTCGGCCCCGGCTCCTGGTTCACCAGCGTGCTGCCGCACCTGCTGGTGCCCGACCTGGCCAAGGCGCTCACCGAGACCCGCGCCCGCCGCCTGCTCACCCTGAACCTGGCCCCCCAGCCCGGCGAGACCGAGGGCTTCACCCCCCAGCGTCACCTGGAGGTCATCGCCGACCACGCTCCGGACCTCGCGGTGGATGCGATCCTGGTGGACGAGCGCGCCGTCACCGGCGGGGCCTTCGGCCAGGCCGACCTGGACGGCCTGGAGAAGGCCGCCGAGCGGATGGGCGCGGCTCTGGTACTCGGCTCGGTGGCCCGCACCGACGGGACGCCGCGACACGACCCCGAGCTGTTGGCGGCAGCGTACGACCGGATTTTCCGGACACATGGAAGGATCGGGCCATGGCGATGACTCCAGCGGTGAAGGACGAGATCAGCCGGCTCCCGGTCACCCGGGCCTGCTGTCGCAAGGCGGAGGTGTCGGCGATCCTGCGGTTCGCGGGCGGGCTGCACATCGTGAGCGGCCGCATCGTGATCGAGGCGGAGCTGGACACCGGAGCGGCGGCACGGCGGCTGCGCAAGGACCTGCTGGAGATCTTCGGGCACTCCTCGGACCTCGTGGTGATGGCTCCCGGCGGGCTGCGCCGCGGCAGCCGTTTCGTGGTCCGGGTGGTCAAGGACGGCGAGCTGCTCGCGCGCCAGACCGGGCTCGTGGACGGCCGCGGCCGCCCGATCCGGGGCCTGCCCCCGGCGGTCGTCTCGGGGGCCACCTGCGACGCCGAGGCGGCCTGGCGCGGGGCCTTCCTGGCGCACGGTTCCCTCACCGAGCCGGGCCGCTCCTCCTCGCTGGAGATCACCTGCCCCGGCTCCGAGGCCGCCCTCGCCCTGGTCGGCGCCGCCCGCCGGCTCGGCATCCCGGCCAAGGCCCGCGAGGTGCGCGGCGTGGACCGGGTGGTGATCCGCGACGGCGACGCGATCGGCGCCCTGCTGACCCGGCTCGGCGCGCACGAGTCGGTGCTCGCCTGGGAGGAGCGCCGGATGCGGCGCGAGGTGCGGGCCACCGCCAACCGGCTGGCCAACTTCGACGACGCCAACCTGCGCCGCTCGGCCCGCGCCGCGGTGGCGGCCGGCGCCCGGGTGGCCCGTGCGCTGGAGATCCTCGGCGACGAGGTGCCGGAGCACCTGGCCGCGGCCGGCCAGCTGCGGATGCAGCACAAGCAGGCCTCGCTGGAGGAGCTGGGCGCGCTCGCCGACCCGCCGCTGACCAAGGACGCGGTGGCCGGTCGGATCCGCCGGCTGCTGGCGATGGCGGACAAGCGGGCCTCCGAGCTCGGCCTGCCGAGCACCGAGGCGAGCCTCACCGACGAGATGGCGCTGAATTGACGCTCACGCTCCGTGACGAACACACGGCCGGTGCCCCGATCCGGGGCGCCGGCCGTCGGCGTTCCGGGACCGCCGTCCGGCCGCTTCCCGGACGGGGTCGCGGACGGCGTCCCGAACGGGTTTCCGGACCTGCCGGCACACCCGAATTGGTAGAGACCACTGGCCCGGGACCAACTGCCCGGCGGAGCAAGGCCGGACGGCCTGAAATCGGGTTTCGGCCGCGCCACGCCCGGTCTCGGCAGGCGGTGCGATGTGCCGTGCGAGGCCCCGGAGGGGTAGGGTCGTAGGCGGTCGGGGACTTCCCAAATCTCACCCCCGTCGGGCCTCGCGCCCGGCGTACCTAACGAGGAGATCGGTTCGTGACGATCCGGGTAGGCATCAACGGCTTCGGCCGCATCGGCCGCAACTTCTTCCGCGCGGTCAAGGCCCAGGGCGCGGACATCGAGATCGTCGGTGTCAACGACCTCACCGACACGAAGACCCTGGCTCACCTGCTCAAGTACGACACCACCCTGGGTACCTTCCCGGGCGAGGTCTCGCACACCGCGGACAGCATCACCGTCGACGGCCACACCTTCAAGGTGACCGCCGAGCGTGACCCCGCGAACCTCCCGTGGGCCGCCCTGGGCGCCGACATCGTCGTCGAGTCCACCGGCATCTTCACCAAGGCCGAGGCCGCGAAGAAGCACCTCGCCGCCGGCGCGAAGAAGGTCATCATCTCGGCGCCCGCCACCGACGAGGACGTCACCATCGTCCTGGGTGTCAACGACGACAAGTACGACGCGGCCAACCACCACGTCATCTCCAACGCCTCCTGCACCACCAACTGCGTGGCGCCGATGGCGAAGGTGCTGAACGAGAGCTTCGGCATCGTCAAGGGTCTGATGACCACCGTCCACGCGTTCACCAACGACCAGGTCACCCTGGACTTCCCGCACAAGGACCTGCGCCGTGCTCGTGCGGCCTCGCAGAACATCATCCCGACGTCGACGGGTGCCGCCAAGGCGACCGCCCTGGTCCTGCCGGAGCTGAAGGGCAAGCTGGACGGCACCTCGCTGCGCGTCCCGGTCCCGACCGGCTCCATCACGGACCTGGTCGTCACCCTGGAGCGCGAGGTCACCAAGGACGAGGTCAACGCGGCCTTCCAGAAGGCCGCGCAGGAGGGCCCGCTCAAGGGCATCCTGGCCTACACCGAGGACCCGATCGTCTCCTCGGACATCGTGAACGACCCGGCCTCCTGCATCTTCGACTCCAGCCTCACCATGGTCCAGGGCAACCAGGTCAAGGTGCTCGGCTGGTACGACAACGAGTGGGGCTACTCGAACCGCGTCGTCGACCTGGTCGCCCTCGTCGGCGGGCAGCTCTGACCTTGCGGGAGCTGACGTGATGTAGGGGCGAGGGCCCGGACGGCGTACGGTGCCGACCGGGCCCTCGTTCCGCGCTCAAGGACTTCTCAGGCGGCCCCTGCGCCGTGCCGCCTCACTGCGCATCAACCATCTCCCCAGGAGAAACCGAATCCCCGTGAAGACCATCGAAGAGCTCATCGAAGCCGGTATCGACGGCAAGCGCGTCTTCGTGCGCGCCGACCTGAACGTGCCGCTGGACGGTGACACGATCACCGACGACGGCCGGATCCGCGCCGTCGCGCCGACCATCGCCAAGCTGGCCGCGGCCGGCGCGAAGGTCGTCGTCGCCTCGCACCTCGGCCGCCCCAAGGGCGCGCCGGACCCGGCGTTCTCGCTCGCCCCGGCGGCCAAGCGCCTCGGCGAGATCCTCGGCAAGGACGTCGCCTTCGCCGCCGACACCGTCGGCGACAGCGCGAAGGCCGTCGTGGCCGCGCTGACGGACGGCGAGGTCGCGCTGCTGGAGAACCTGCGCTTCAACGCCGGCGAGACCAGCAAGGACGACGCCGAGCGCAAGGCCTTCGCCGAGCAGCTGGCCGCGCTGGCCGACCTGTACGTCGGCGACGGTTTCGGCGCCGTGCACCGCAAGCACGCCTCGGTGTACGACCTGCCGGCCCTGCTGCCGCACGCCGCGGGCGACCTGATCGCCACCGAGGTCGGCGTGCTGAGGAAGCTCACCGAGGACGTCGCCCGCCCGTACGTGGTGGTGCTCGGCGGTGCCAAGGTCTCCGACAAGCTCGGAGTGATCGACAACCTGCTGAAGAAGGCCGACCGGATCCTGATCGGCGGCGGCATGGCGTACACCTTCCTCAAGGCCAAGGGCCACGAGGTCGGCATCTCGCTGCTGCAGGAGGACCAGATCCCGACCGTCCTCGGCTACCTGGCCGAGGCCGAGCAGCGCGGCGTCGAGTTCGTGCTGCCGGCGGACGTCCTGGTCTCCGCCGACTTCCCGGACCTCAAGACCAAGGCCCCGGCGAACCCCTCGACCGTCGACTCGGACAAGATCCCGGCCGACGAGGAGGGCCTGGACATCGGCCCGAAGACCCGCGAGCTGTACGCGGCCAAGCTGGCCGACGCGGGCACGGTGTTCTGGAACGGTCCGATGGGCGTCTTCGAGCACCCGGACTACGCGAACGGCACCCGGGCCGTCGCCCAGGCCCTGATCGACAGCAACGCGTTCACCGTGGTCGGCGGCGGCGACTCCGCCGCGGCCGTCCGCATCCTGGGCTTCGACGAGAACGCCTTCGGACACATCTCGACCGGCGGTGGCGCCAGCCTCGAGTACCTGGAGGGCAAGACCCTCCCCGGTCTCGCCGCTCTGGAGGACTGAAACACATGACCGACCGTCTCCCGCTGATGGCGGGCAACTGGAAGATGAACCTCAACCACCTCGAGGCCATCCAGCACACCCAGAAGCTGGCCTTCGCGCTGGCCGACAAGGACTACGAGGCCGTCGAGGTCGCCGTCCTGGTGCCGTTCACCGACCTGCGCTCGGTGCAGACCCTGGTCGACGGCGACAAGCTGAAGATCAAGTACGGCTCGCAGGACATCTCGCAGCACGACGGCGGGGCCTACACCGGCGAGGTCTCCGGCCCGATGCTGGCCAAGCTCAAGTGCACCTACGCGGTGATCGGCCACTCCGAGCGCCGCCAGTACCACGGCGAGGACGAGGAGATCGTCAACGCCAAGGTGAAGGCCGCCTACCGCGCCGGGATCACCCCGATCCTGTGCGTCGGCGAGCCGCTGGAGATCCGCAAGGCCGGCACCCACGTCGAGTACACCCTGGCGCAGCTGGACGGCGGCCTGGCCGACGTCCCGGCCCACCAGGCCGAGTCGATCGTGGTCGCCTACGAGCCGGTCTGGGCGATCGGCACCGGCGAGGTGGCCACCCCGGAGGACGCGCAGGAGGTCTGCGCCGCCATCCGCAAGCGGATCGCCGAGCTGTACGACGCCGAGCTGGCCGGCAAGGTCCGGGTGCTGTACGGCGGTTCGGTGAAGTCGTCGAGCGCGGCCGGTCTGATGGCCAAGCCCGACATCGACGGCGGCCTGGTCGGCGGTGCCTCGCTGGACGCCGACGAGTTCGTCAAGATCGTGCGCTACCGTGAGCAGGCAGTAGGCTAACGCCGCCGCAGCAACGTAGGCTTTGGGGCCGGACCGCCGTACGCGGCCCGGCCCCTTCGCCGAAGATACGAGAGAGTTGGTCCCGTCGTGGTTCTCGGGTTCTCGATTGCCCTGATCATCTTCAGTCTGCTGATGATCCTGCTCGTGCTGCTGCACAAGGGGAAGGGCGGCGGCCTGTCCGACATGTTCGGCGGTGGCGCGATGTCCACCGGCGGCGGCTCGGCGGTGGCCGAGCGCAACCTGGACCGCATCACCATCGTGGTCGGCGCGGGGTGGTTCGCGTGCATCATCGTCCTGGGCCTGGTGCTGAAGTACCAGAGCTGACGTATCCCTGACGCCCCGTCGCCCGAGCGCCTATCCTGGGACGGTCGGGTGCGGAGGCGATGGTGGCGGATGCTTAACTCCTGCTTACACTAGGACGACTTTCGCCACCGACGCGCACCGCGGCGGGTCGGCGCACCAGTACGCAGGGAGTCAGACCGTGGCAAGTGGCAATGCCATCCGTGGCAGCAGGGTCGGGGCCGGCCCGATGGGCGAGGCGGAGCGCGGCGAGTCCGCCCCGCGCAACCGGATCTCCTTCTGGTGCGCGAACAAGCACGAGACCCGTCCCAGCTTCGCCGCCGAAGCGGCGATCCCGGAGACCTGGGACTGCCCGCGCTGCGGCTTCCCCGCGGGGCAGGACCAGCACAACCCGCCGGCGCCCTCGCGCAACGAGCCGTACAAGACCCACCTCGCCTACGTCCGTGAGCGGCGCACCGACGCCGACGGCGAGGCGATCCTGGCGGAGGCGCTGGCGAAGCTCCGCGGCGAGATCTGAGCGGAACGGCTCCGGCCCGGACAGCGGCAACAGCACGAAGGGCGCCACCGTCGAACGACGGTGGCGCCCTTCGGCGTTGCCGGATCCGGTTACGCGGAGGCCGGCGGGTAGAGCTGCGGCGGGATCCGCTCCGCGGCGGCGCGGTCCAGCAGCCACAGGGTGCGGCTGCGGCCGTACGCGCCGGAGGCGGGCGCCTGGAGCTCGCCGGGGCCGGAGAGGGCCAGCGCGACCGCGCCCGCCTTGTCCTCGCCGGCGGCCAGCAGCCAGACCTCGCGGGCGGTGCGGATCGCCGGGAGGGTGAGCGAGATGCGCACCGGCGGGGGCTTGGGGGCCCCGCGGACGCCGATCACGGTCAGCTCGGTCTCCCGCACGCCCGGGTGCTCGGGGAAGAGCGAGGCGACGTGGGTGTCCGGGCCGACGCCGAGCAGCAGCACGTCGAAGGCCGGGACGCCGAGCCGGTCGCCCGGCCCGGCCGCCTTCGCCAGCTCCTCGGCGTAGCGGGCGGCGGCGGCCTCCACGTCCGAGCCGTCCACCCCGTCCGAGGCGGGCATCTCGTGCACCCGCGCCGGGTCGAGCGGGACGGCGTCCAGCAGCTCGGCGCGGGCCTGGACGGCGTTGCGCTCCGGGTCGGCGGCGGGCAGGAAGCGCTCGTCGCCCCACCAGAGGTCCAGCCGGCCCCAGTCGACCGCGTCGCGCGCCGGGGAGGCGGCGATCGCGGCCAGCAGGGCGTTGCCGTTGCGACCGCCGGTGAGCACCACCGAGGCGCTGCCGCGGGCGGCCTGGGCGTCCACGATCCGGGTGATCAACCGGGCCGCGGCCGCCTGGGCCATCAGCTCCTTGTCCCGGTGGACGACCAGCTGCGGAGTCGCGTTGGTCATGCGCCTTCCTTGGTGGTGCGCTTGCCGGCGGCCCTGCGCGCGGGCTTGCGCTCCGCGGCCTCGGCGGTCACCCGGTCCGGGTTGGCCACGGCGGCCTCGGCGGCCTCCTCGACGGCGACCTCGGCCTCCTCGGCGACCTCGCGGGCGACCCTCTCGGCCGCCTCGGTCTCGGCGTTGACCGGTTCCTGCAGCCGCTCGACGGGCGTGCGCACGGCCGTCGCGTAGATGTCGTCCGGATCCAGGCGGCGCAGCTCCTCGGCGATCAGCTCCGAGGTCTCGCGCCGCTTGAGCGCCACCTGGCGGTCCGGCGAGCCGGGCATGGACAGCGTGCCCAGCAGGCCGTCCGGGCGGTCCAGGGTGATGTCCCCGTCCTTGGTGCGCAGGCGCACCGCGGTGATGCCGGGGCCGTTGGTGACGACCCGCTCGACCGGCACGCGCAGCCGGTTGGTCAGCCAGAGGCCGAGCAGCTCGACGCTGGGGTTGTAGGACTCGCCCTCGACGACCGCGGAGACGATCGTGGACGGCCGCTGGTCCAGCGCGGCGGCCAGCATCGAGCGCCAGCCGGTGATCCGGGTCCAGGCCAGGTCGGTGTCGCCCGGGGTGTAGCTCTGGGCGCGCTGGGCGAGCTGGCCGACCGGGGACTCCGCGGTGACGGCGTCGGTGATCCGGCGCTGGGCGATCGAGCCCAGCGGGTCCTGCGCCGGGTGGTGCGGCGCGTTGTCCGGCCACCAGACGACGGTCGGGGCGTCCGGCAGCAGCAGCGGCAGGACCACCGACTGGGCGTGCGAGGCGAGTTCGCCGTGCATCCGCAGGACGACCGTCTCGCCGGAGCCGGCGTCCGAGCCGACCAGGATCTCGGCGTCCAGCCGGGTCTCGGCCCGCGCCCGGGGCGAGCGCCCGGCGCGCTTGATCACCGCGAGGGTGCGCATCGGGTGCTCGCGGGAGGCGTCGTTGGCGGCCTTGAGGGCGTCGTAGGCGCTGCCCTCGTCGGTCACTATCACCAGGGTGAGCACCATGCCGGCGGCGCCGGAGCCGCGGGCCCGGCGCGCCTCCATCAGCGCGGCGTTGATCTTGCTGGACGTCGTGTTGGTGAGGTCGATCTTCATGGCCGGCGCCAGCTCCTGCCGTCTCGTGCGAGCATCTCGTCCGCCTCGACGGGGCCCCAGGTCCCCGCCGCGTACTGGGCGGGCTTGCCGTGGCTGTCCCAGTACTTCTCGATCGGGTCGAGGATCTGCCAGGAGAGCTCGACCTCCTGGTGGCGCGGGAACAGGTTGGCGTCGCCGAGCAGCACGTCGAGGATGAGCCGCTCGTACGCCTCCGGGCTGGACTCCGTGAAGGACTCACCGTAGGCGAAGTCCATCGTGACGTCCCGGACCTCGAAGGAGGTGCCCGGCACCTTGGAGCCGAA
Organism: Kitasatospora sp. NPDC001132; assembly: GCF_053598415.1. Classification (NCBI taxonomy): domain Bacteria; kingdom Bacillati; phylum Actinomycetota; class Actinomycetes; order Kitasatosporales; family Streptomycetaceae; genus Kitasatospora; species Kitasatospora sp. NPDC001132. The sequence continues at coordinate 180,527 of NZ_JBSFKF010000005.1, forward strand.
CCGCACCGTCACGCCCTCGTCCGGCTGGACCCGGATGACCAGGGCGTTCTGCCCCAGCTCCTCGGTCGCGTAGGAGTCGAAGGGCAGGTACGGGGCGCGCTGGAAGACGACCGCGATCTCGGTGACCCGGCGGCCCAGGCGCTTGCCGGTCCGAAGGTAGAACGGGACGCCCGCCCAGCGGCGGTTGTTGATCTCCAGCTTGATGGCCGCGTAGGTGTCGGTCTTGGACTCGGGGTCGATCCCGTCCTCGTCCAGGTAGCCGACGACCTCCTCGCCGCCCTGCCAGCCCGAGGCGTACTGGCCGCGCACGGTGTGCCGGCCGAGGTCGGCCGGGAGCTTGACGGCGCTGAGCACCTTGAGCTTCTCGGCCACCAGCGCCTTCGGGTGGAAGGAGGCGGGCTCCTCGATGGCGGTGAGCGCCATCAGCTGCAGCAGGTGGTTCTGGATGACGTCACGGGCGGAGCCGATGCCGTCGTAGTAGCCGGCCCGGCCGCCGATGCCGATGTCCTCGGCCATGGTGATCTGCACGTGGTCGACGTACGACCGGTTCCAGATCGGCTCGAACATCTGGTTGGCGAAGCGCAGCGCCAGGATGTTCTGGACCGTCTCCTTGCCCAGGTAGTGGTCGATCCGGAAGACCTCGTCCCGGGGGAAGACCTCGTGGACGACCTTGTTGAGCTCCTGGGCGCTCTCCAGGTCGTGGCCGAAGGGCTTCTCGATGACCGCGCGGCGCCAGGAGCCCTGCGGCGGATCGGCCAGGCCGTGCTTCTTGAGCTGCTGGACGACGGTCGGGAAGAACTTCGGCGGGACGGACAGGTAGAAGGCGAAGTTGCCGCCGGTGCCCTGGGCCTTGTCCAGCTCCTCGATGGTCTCGCGCAGCTTGTCGAAGGCGTCGTCGTCGTCGAACGTCCCGTGGACGAAGCGCATGCCCTTGGCGAGCTGCTGCCAGACCTCCTCCCGGAACGGGGTGCGGGCGTGGTCCCGGACGGCGTCGTGGACCTCCTTGGCGAAGTCCTCGTCGTCCCACTCGCGGCGGGCGAAGCCGACGAGGGAGAAGCCCGGCGGAAGCAGACCGCGGTTGGCCAGGTCGTAGATGGCCGGCATCAGCTTCTTGCGGGACAGGTCGCCGGTGACCCCGAAGATGACCAGACCGGACGGCCCCGCGATGCGCGGGAGCCGTCGGTCGGAGGGGTCACGAAGCGGGTTGACGGCCGCGGGCGGGAGATCGTCCGCGTCCGATTCCGACGTCAACTCGGGGAAATCAGTGCTCACTTGATGGGCTCCGCTTTCGTGCGCTGGCTGTGAGCAGGGGTCACTTCTCGTCGGCGAAGGAGGCGAGCGAGGCGGTGACGGTGTCGAGCAGTTCATTCCAGGACTGCTCGAACTTCTCGACGCCCTCGTCCTCCAGGAGCTGCACGACGTCGTCGTAGTCCACGCCGGCGGCGGCGATCGCGTCCAGCACGGCCTTGGCGTCGGCGTAGTTGGGGACGATGGTGTTGCCGGTGACCACGCCGTGGTCGGCGGTGGCGTCCAGGGTGGCCTCGGGCATCGTGTTGACGGTGCCGGGGGCGACCAGCTCGGTGACGTACAGGGTGTCCGGCAGGGCCGGGTCCTTGACACCGGTGGAGGCCCACAGCGGACGCTGCGGCTTGGCGCCGACGGCCTCCAGGGCGGTCCAGCGGGCGTTGCCGGCGGTCTTGCCGTCGACGCTGCCGAAGACCTCCTCGTACGCCTGGTACGCGAGGCGGGCGTTCGCCAGCGCGGCCTTGGAACGCAGGTTCCTGGCCTCGCCGCCGATCTTGTCCAGGCGCTTGTCGATCTCGGTGTCCACGCGGGAGACGAAGAAGGAGGCGACCGACTCGATCTGGGAGAGGTCCAGGCCCTTGGCCTTGGCGGCCTCCAGACCGGTCAGGTAGGCGTCGATGACGGCCTTGTAGCGCTCCAGCGAGAAGATCAGCGTGACGTTGACGCTGATGCCCTTGCCGATGACCTCGCTGATCGCGGGCAGGCCGGCCTTGGTCGCGGGGATCTTGATGAAGACGTTCGGGCGGTCGACCAGCCACCACAGCTGCTTGGCCTCGGCCACGGTGGTGGCGGTCTCGTGCGCCAGGCGGGGGTCGACCTCGATGGAGACCCGGCCGTCGCGACCGTTGGAGGCGTCGTAGACGGGGCGCAGCACGTCGGCCGCGTCGCGCACGTCCGAGGTGGTGATCATGCGGATCGCCTCGTCGGTGGTGACCTTGCGGACGGCGAGGTCGCGCAGCTGGCCGTCGTAGGAGTCGTCGCCGGCGCCGGCGATGGCCTTCTGGAAGATGGTCGGGTTGGTGGTCACGCCCACCACGTGCTTGTTCTGCACCAGTTCGGCCAGGTTGCCGGAGTTCAGCCGCTTGCGGCTGAGGTCGTCCAGCCAGATCGCAACGCCTTCGTCGCTGAGGCGCTTCAGTGCGTCAGTCATGGTGCTTCAGTCCCTTGTTCTTCTTGCTTCGTGGGGTGGTCGGAGGGGGCCGCGTGCCCGCGTGCGGGCGGGCACGCGGCCCGGAGCCGCTAGCGGTTGACGGCCTCGAGGGATCGCAGGGCGTTGTGGGCCTCGGCCACCACGCGCTCGGCGGTGATGCCGAACTCCTCGAACAGCACCTTGTAGTCGGCGGAGGCGCCGAAGTGCTCCAGCGACACGATCCGGCCGTGGTCGCCGACCAGCTCGCGCCAGCCCTGGGCGATGCCGGCCTCGACCGACACCCGGGCCTTGACCGACGGCGGCAGCACGCTGTCGCGGTAGGCCTGGTCCTGCTCCTGGAACCACTCGAAGGACGGCAGCGAGACCACCCGGGTGGCGATGCCCTCGGCCTCCAGCGCCTCGCGGGCCTGGACGGCCAGCTGGACCTCGGAGCCGGTGCCGAGCAGGATCACCTCCGGAGCCCCGGTGGAGGCCTCGGCCAGGATGTAGCCGCCCTTCGCGGTGCCCTCGGCGGAGCCGAAGACCTCGCGGTCGAAGGTCGGCACGCCCTGGCGGGTCAGCGCCAGGCCGACCGGGCCGGGGTGGCTGGTCTGGCGCTCGATGACGGTGCGCCACGCGACGGCGGTCTCGTTGGCGTCGGCCGGGCGGACCATGGCCAGGCCCGGGATGGCGCGCAGCGCGGCCAGGTGCTCGACCGGCTGGTGGGTCGGGCCGTCCTCGCCGAGGCCGATCGAGTCGTGCGTCCAGACGTAGGTGACCGGCAGCTTCATCAGCGCGGCCAGGCGGACGGCCGGGCGCATGTAGTCGGCGAAGACCAGGAAGGTGCCGCCGTACACGCGGGTGTTCCCGTGCAGGGCGATGCCGTTCATGGTCGAGCCCATGGCGTGCTCGCGGATGCCGAAGTGGATCGTCCGGCCGTAGGGGCTGGCCGACTTCAGCGGGTTGCCCTCGGGGAGGAAGGAGCTGTCCTCGTCGATGGTGGTGAGGTTGGACTCGGCGAGGTCGGCCGAGCCGCCCCACAGCTCCGGGATCACCGCGCCGAGGGCCTTGAGGGTGTCGCCGGAGGCCTTGCGGGTGGCGACGTCCTTGCCGGCCGGGAAGGACGGGACGGCCTTCTTCCAGCCCTCGGGCAGCTCGCCGGCCCGGATCCGGTCGAACTCGGCGGCGGCCTGCGGGTGGGCGGCGCGCCAGGCGTCGAAGCCCTGCTGCCACTGGTCGCGGGCGGCCTTGCCGCGCTTGATGACCTGGCGGGCGTGCTCGATGACCTGGTCGCTGACCTCGAAGGTCTTCTCCGGGTCGAAGCCCAGGACCTTCTTGGTGGCGGCGATCTCGGCGGCGCCGAGCGCGGAGCCGTGCGCCTTGGCGGTGTTCTGGGCGTCCGGGGCCGGCCAGGCGATGATGGTGCGCATCGCGATCATCGAGGGCCGGGAGGTCTCGGCCTTGGCCGCGGCCAGCGCCTCGGCGAGGGCGGCCACGTCGATGTCGCCGTTGGCCTTCGGGGCGACCCGCTGGACGTGCCAGCCGTACGCCTCGTAGCGCTTGAGGACGTCCTCGGAGAAGGCGGTGTCGGTGTCGCCCTCGATCGAGATGTGGTTGTCGTCGTAGAGGGCGACCAGGTTGCCCAGCTTCTGGTGGCCGGCCAGCGACGAGGCCTCGGCGGAGATGCCCTCCTCCAGGTCGCCGTCGGAGACGATGGCCCAGATGGTGTGGTCGAACGGGGACTCGCCGGCCGGGGCCTCGGGGTCGAACAGGCCGCGCTCGTAGCGGGCGGCCATCGCCATGCCGACCGCGTTGGCGATGCCCTGGCCGAGCGGGCCGGTGGTGGTCTCCACGCCGGCCGTGTGGCCGTGCTCGGGGTGGCCGGGGGTGCGGCTGCCCGCGACACGGAAGGCCTTGAGGTCGTCCAGCTCCAGGCCGTAGCCGGAGAAGTAGAGCTGGGTGTAGAGAGTCAGGCTGGTGTGCCCGGGGGAGAGGACGAAGCGGTCGCGCCCGACCCAGGACGGGTCGGTCGGGTCGTGGCGCAGGAACCGCTGGAAGATCAGGTACGCCGCCGGGGCCAGCGACATGGCCGTCCCGGGGTGTCCGTTGCCGACCTTCTGGACGGCGTCCATGGCCAGGACCCGCGCGGTGTCGACCGTGCGCTCGTCCAGATCGGTCCACTCGAATGCGTTCGTCGGCGCAGTGCTCACCCTGTCTCAGGGCTCCTTCCGTTGTGAAGAGTGACCCCGTGAATGGGGACCGGGTCGGCCACGGCGCTGTGGTCCCGACGTTGGGTGGTGCCGGTCACGGAGGGTAGATCCCGCTTCTGCGTGCGAGCCTACCGTCCGGGTCACGGCTCACCCTCCGTGCTGGGACAACCGGCAATTCCGCACGCAGATTCCCACTGGGACGGTCGGGCTGGATTTGTCCCAGACTCTCCCGATTCGCGGCCCCGCGCCGCTCCGGTGGTCAGGACGGGCGAGCGGGCCCCGGCAGAGGCCCCCCGGAGGGCCCCGACGACCCCGCCCGGGCGGTTCACCCGGGGGTGTGCGTTACGCCTCGCCGGGGGACCCCGGAGCCGGATGCGATATATGGAGCGTCTATGGTGTCGTGGTACGCGCAGAGCGGACGATTCGGGACCCTTCGTTCCTGTGGACGCCTGCGAAGATTCATCTTCAGTTGGGGTGTTAGTGACCGCCGTCGAAACCCGTCCCGCCGGGGTCACCGGGGCGACTCCTGCGCGCCGGCCCTTCGGGGCCCGTGTCGGCGCGTTCGTCGCACTGACCAAGCCGCGGATCATCGAGCTGCTGCTGATGAGCACCGTGCCGGTGATGTTCCTGGCCCAGCAGGGCGTGCCGAACATGCTGCTGGTGCTGAAGGTCGTCGTCGGCGGCTACCTCTCGGCGGGCGGCGCCAACGCCCTCAACATGTACATCGACCGGGACATCGACGCGGTCATGTCGCGCACCGAGCGGCGCCCGATCGTCACCGGGATGGTCTCGCCGCGCGAGGCGCTGGTCTTCGGCGTCGTGCTCGCGGTGGTCTCGACCCTGCTGCTGGGCTACGGGGTCAACTGGCTGTCCGCCTGGCTGGCGCTGGGCGCGCTGCTGTTCTACGTGTTCGTCTACACGCTCGGGCTCAAGCGGCGCACCTCGCAGAACATCGTCTGGGGCGGCATCGCCGGCTGCATGCCGGTGCTGGTCGGCTGGTCCTCGGTGACCAACTCGGTCTCCTGGGCCGCGGTGGTGCTCTTCCTGGTGGTGTTCTTCTGGACGCCGCCGCACACCTGGGTGCTGTCGATGAAGGTCCGAGAGGACTACGAGCGGGCCGGCGTTCCGATGCTGCCGGTCATCAAGGGCAACGTGGCGGTCGGCAAGCAGGTCGTCGCCTACTCCTGGGTGATGGTGGCGGTCTCGCTGGCGCTCTGGCCGCTGGGGCACATGAGCTGGCTGTACCCGGTCGCCGCGGTGCTGCTGGGCGGGGCCTGGCTGCGCGAGGCGCACGCGCTGTACGGGCGGGCCAAGGCCGGGATCGTGGGCGCGAAGCTCAAGGAGATGCGGCTGTTCCACTGGTCGATCACCTACCTGTCGCTGCTGATGGTGGTCTGCGCGATCGACCCGTTCGTCAAGTAGAGACTTATGAGGAGAGCCCCGGTCCAGGCGGACCGGGGCTCTTCGCGTTCTCAGCGGGCGGGGAGCTCGGAGGGGCCGACGTGGCCGTCCAGCCAGTCCCGCAGCGGTTGGGAGGCGTGCAGGAAGCCGGTGATCCGGGTGTACGCGGCGCGGGTGCCCAGCCACTTCGCGGGCTCCCAGTCCTGCCAGGCCACCAGGCCCTTGTGGCGCAGCAGCTCGATCCTGGGGTGGTCCCTGGGGTAGCCGCGCGGGGCCGACTTGAGGCTGTCCCGGCCGTGCACCTGCGGGCCGGCCCGCTCCACCCGGGCGATCACCCGTTCCAGCTCGGCGCCGCTCACGTCCTCGGCGACGGCGGCGCGGTAGCGCTCCAGCTGGTCCGGGGCGAGGTGGTAGAAGCCGTTGCCGCAGGCCAGGCCATCGGCGGAGAGCTGGATGTAGCCGCCGCTCTCCAGGTGCGCGCCGATGTGGGTCTTGTACGGGGACTTGTCGGCGCTGAACCGGACGTCGCGGTTGGGCCGGAAGATCTTCCCCGACCCGAACTCCGGCTCCAGTTCGGCGAGCAGGTGCTCCATCGGGGTCCGTACGGCGTCCTCGTACTGCCCCTTGTGGGCCTGCCAGAAGGTCTTGGAATTGTCGGCTTCCAGCTGCTCGTAGAAGTCGAGCGCCTCGGCCGGCCAACCGGAGAAGGTCACTTCTCCAGTATGTGGCCCGGTGCACAGGGCGCTCCCGTCGCCAGCGCCGCTACCGGTGGGTAGCATGCGGGCATGAGCAGCGTTGAGACCGCCACCGCGCCGGACGCCCGTACCGAGCGCCGTGCCAAGCGCATCGCCAAGAACCTGACCAGCTTCGCCCGGCAGCACGGGGGCAGCGCCGACGCGGTCGTCGAGTACGTCGGCGCCGTGGCCACCCGGATCGTCGTGGTGGGCGCGGACGGCGCCTGGGGCGACCAGGTGGCCCCCAGCTACGCCGTGGGCAAGCGCGCCGCCGAGCTGGCCGGGCTGACCCTGCACGACGACTTCGAGGGCGAGCTGGGCCTCAAGGTGAAGACCGGCCCGTACGAGTGGAAGCGCATGGCCGGCATCCAGATCTGACCGGCCCTGCGGTACGACGAACGGCCCGGTTCCCCCGCCTGGGGGAACCGGGCCGTCGTTTCGGATGGGGAGGTTCCAGCCCGGCCCGTCCTCGCTTTCGATCCACACGCGCTGGCTGGGTCGCGAGACGGTGATCCCGAAACTCCGGTGTAGCCGGGTGGGAACCGGCCGATGGCCTCGCCGGTAGGTAGTCGTGAGCCTTGCCCCACCCCCGTACGCTCAAGCTCATGCCGAACCGTGACTTCATCGTGGTGACCACGACCCATGACGATGAGACCAAGGCCCGTGAGCTTGCCGCCGCAGTGGTGCGGGACCGCCTCGCGGCCTGCGCGCAGGTGTACGCGATCAACTCCGTGTACTGGTGGGACGGCGACGTGCAGAACGAGGGCGAGTGGCGGATCGACTTCAAGACCCGCGCGGACCTCGCCGACCGGCTGGCAGCCCGGATCGGTGAACTCCATTCCTACGACACCCCAGAGATCATCGGAGTCCCGGTGGTCACCGGATCGAACGCGTATCTGGACTGGGTGAACGCCGAGACCACCGCCAGCTGAGCGCCTACCCGAGCGCGGCCCGGATCTCCTCGCGGAGGTGCCGGGCCGCTGCCGTCTCCGGCAACTGCTCCGCGAGCGCGGCCAGCCGGACGCGGCCCATTGTCGTCTCGCTCTCCACGGTTGCTGCCAGGGCCCGTCGGCCGATCTCCACGGCTTGGTCGACGGCCCCGGCGGTCAGGTACCCGGTGGCCACGTCGCCGAGCACCGCAACGCGCATCTTCCGGTCATCCTCGCCCAGGTCGGTGAGCGCCTGATCGGCTGCCGCACCGAGCCCGTTCGCTCACCTTCAGCCGGATCACCCTCGTCCGATCCGTGTCCTGGATGCGCTGCGGGACGGCACGCCACGAGCATCCGGACGCACGACGGGCGACAGCTGCTGTGACAACACGGCGAAGGCCCCATCGGGGGATGGGGCCTTCGCCGTGAGTCTCGCTTCTGCTCAGACCGAGGCGGGCTGCGGGGTCTGGGCGGGGAGCTGGTCGGCGACCTGCTCGGTCCCGCGGGTGCGCAGGGCGAGGGGGACGCGCAGGGCGGCGATCCAGGTCAGCGCTGCGAGGAGCATGTGCAGGCCGACCATCAGCTCGGGGGCGTCGGTGAAGTACTGGATGAAGCCGAGCACACCCTGCAGCAGCAGGACGGCGAGCAGCTCCTTGGCCCGGGCGCGGGCGGGCTGCGGCGCCTTGACGGCGGCGAAGACGAAGATCACCGCGATGGCCAGGCCGACCGAGACGAACGCGAAGTCGGCGTGGAACTGGGCGAGGCGGTCGTAGTCGATCGGGATGCGCGGGACGATCTTGTTGTCCTTCGGCGTGCCCGGGTGGTGGCCGGCGCCGGTCACCAGGGTGCCGGCCGCGACGAGCAGGCCGATCACGGTGACCAGGACGTGCGAGAGCTGGTGGATCGGCCGGGCCACGGACAGCTGCGCCGGGCCGTCGCCCTCCTTGGACCGCTCCCACATCAGCAGCGCGACCCAGACCAGGGCCATCGCGGCGATCATGTGCAGTGCCACGGTGTACGGGTTGAGGCCGGTCAGCACGGTGATGCCGCCGAGCACGGCGTTGCTCATCACCAGCCAGAACTGCGCCCAGCCGAGCTTGGTCATGCTGCGCCGCCAGGGCCGGTGGCAGCGGGCGGCCAGGATCGCCCAGCCGACGGCGGCGCTCAGCACGTAGGTGAGCATTCGGTTGGTGAACTCGACGACGCCGTGGAAGCCCATCTCGGCGGTGGGCGTCAGGCTCTCGTCGGTGCAGCGGGGCCAGGTCGTACAGCCGAGGCCGGAGGCGGTGAGGCGGACGGCGCCGCCGGTGACGACGATCACCACGCTCATCACCAGCGCGGCGAACGCGGCGCGCCGGACCATCTCGGCGGATGGCTGCCAGCGCTCGGCGAGCAGGGAGAAGGGGTTAGGCACGGGGTCCATCGTAGGCGGCCTTACAGGCGATCTTGGGGCGGGGCGCGGGCGGTGGCGGCGGCCCGGTGCGGGCGGTGCAGCGGTCGGTGGCCGCCGACACGCAGGGGAGCGACACGCGGACAAACCAGGGCGGTTCGGTCAAGGGGCGAATTGGTCTTGACCAATCACCCGGTTGGCAGAAAGAGTGCGGATTGGTCCATACCTTTTTCGGGCCATTCCCCACTCCTCCCGCACGTAAGCGGAGATCCTGCACATGCGCATATCCACTTCCGCCGCCGCGCTCGCGGTCGGCGGCTCGCTCGCACTGGCCGGCCTCGTCGCGCCGGCCGCCCAGGCCGTCGGCGCCGACCAGGAGTGCCGCAGCCTCGGGGTCGCCAACCTCTACGGCGAGTTCATCGAGGGCGATGACACCCACACCCCGGACGCCGAGGGTGCGGTCGCGGTCGGCGGCAACGCCGACTTCACCGGCGGCTTCTCGGTCGGCCAGGAACTCACCCCGGCCGAGGTCGACGCCCTGCCGGGCAAGAACGCCCTGGTCGTGGCGGGCAAGATCACCGGCCACAACACCCAGGTCATGAAGGGCAACGGCGTCTACGGCTCCAAGGCCGACGGCGCTGTCGTCCAGGCCCACCAGGGCGCCGTCGCCCAGGGTGCCTCGCCGATCGACTTCAAGGCCGAGTTCGCCAAGCTGCGCGCCGCCGCCACCTCGCTGGCCGCCGTGCCCCAGACCGCCGGCGCCACCGTCCAGGCCGAGGGCGCCAAGCTGACGTTCACCGGCGGGGACGCGAAGTACAACAGCTTCACCGTCGACGCGGCGAAGCTGCAGGGCGCCAAGGAGGTGTACGTCAAGGTGCCGGTCGGGGCGGTGACCGTGATCAACGTGACCGGCGGTTCGTACGACATGGCGGCGGCCGGGACGAGCGGCTTCCTTCTCTGGGACCAGAGCAAGTCAGCCTTCGTGCTGGACGACAAGAGCCAGAGCGCGTCGGGCGGGGCGATCCGCTCCAGGCTGCTCTGGAACTTTCCGACCGCGACCAAGGTGACCAAGAAGGGCGACGCCGCCTGGGCCGGGACGGTGCTGGCGCCCAACGCCGCCGTCTCACTGAACACCCCGGGCGTCAACGGCGGGCCTGGGACGGGTGGTGCACCGATCAACGGTTCGGTCATCGCCGCCTCGCTGACCGGCACCTCCGGTGCCGAGACGCACCACTACCCCTACACCGGCTGCCTGCCGGGCACCACCGTCCCGACGCCGTCCGGCACGCCGACGGTGCCGAGCGGCTCGCCGTCGGCCACTCCGAGCGCGTCGGCCTCCCCGAGCGGTTCGGCGAGCCCCTCGGGCGGCCCGTCCGCCCCGGTGACCGGCACGCCCGGGGCGAGCGGTTCGGCCAGTGCGTCGGCCGGCGGTTCGACGGCCGTTCCGGCGGCCTCGGGCAGTCCGTCCGCCCGGCCGGACGCGGGCGGCGACCTGGCGCACACCGGCTCCGGTCCGGTGCTGCCGCTGGCCGTCGGCGGTGCGGTCGTGCTCGCGGCCGGCGGGGCGATCGTGGTGGCCGCCCGGCGCAAGGCGGCCCGGAAGGCCTGAAACCGCCCGAGCCGGTCGACGTGAGTTCGTCAACTGACCGAAACGGCGCCCTCGGTGACTCGACTCGATCACCGGGGGCGCCGTTCTGTCTTGAAAGTGACCAAGTTCATTCGGCTTTGCCGAATCCGTGTTCCGCGAGGTGGCGGCTGTGATGGGCTGGTCGTGCACATCGGAAGACGGACGGACAGTCGAAATCCGGTCGTACGGCGGGGTGTGGCAGGGTGCGGAAGTGCCGGTAGAGTCCCCCGGACAGTCGTAGCGGGCCACCGCGAAACACTCAACACGCCTGCTGCACAGGACCGTTCGGAGGGGAACAAGGTAATGGTGCGACAGCAGCGGCACTTCGCGATCGGCGCCACGGCACTCGCCGGGACGGCTGCGGCCGGCTTTCTACTGCCACTGGCGCTGGCGTCCAACGCCTCGGCACACGTGCCGACGTGGACGGTGACCTGCGACAAGGTCGTGGTCGATCTGATCAACTACAGCGGCAACGAGACCGTGAAGAACACCGTCAGCCTCACCATCGACGGTGAGAAGGTCCTGGACGGCAAGATCTTCCCGAAGGAGTTCCACGGCACCTTCCCGGTGAAGGACCACAATGCCCCGATCAAGGCGAACCTGGTGGTCACCACCACGGAGAACCCGAACGAGAAGGGCTGGAACATCAACGAGACCAAGACCATCGAGCCGTGCCACACGCCGACTCCGACCCCAACGCCCACCCCAACGCCCACCCCGACCCCCACACCCACCCCGACTCCCACGCCCACCCCCACCCCGACGCCGACCCCCACGCCGACCGTGACCCCGACTCCGCCGGTCACGCCTCCGGCCAGCCCGAGCCCGTCGGCCACGCCCACCCCGAGCAGGACCCCCGTCCCGGCGCCCACCACCAGCGCGCCGGCGCTCGCCCAGACCGGTAGCAGCGACGCCACCCCGATGATCGCGGCGGCCGGCGGCGGGGTGCTGCTGCTCGGCGGCGCGCTCGTCCTGCTCGCCCGCAAGCGCCGTGGCGGCAACGAGAGCTGACGCTCCGCAGGCTGAAAAGCCGCGACGCCCCCGGCCTGGTGAGGCCGGGGGCGTCGCGCGTCGGTCGGGCGCCGGCTCACTCCCAGCGGAAGAAGCGGGCGGCGGCGGCCAGGCCGAGCACCGACCAGCCGGCCAGGATGCCGAGGTCCGACCAGGGCACCCCGGCGCCGTCCTGGAGCACCGACCGCAGGCCGTCCGAGAGCGCCGAGATCGGCAGCAGCTCCAGCACCGACCGCACGGCATCGGGGAACCTGCTCAACGGCACGATCACCCCGCCGGCGAGCAGCAGCAGGATGAACACCAGGTTGGCGCCGGCCAGGGTGGCCTCGGCCTTCAGGGTGCCGGCCATCAGCAGGCCGAGGCCGGAGAAGGCGGCGGTGCCGAGCACCAGCAGCGCGGCGACCGTCAGCGGATCGCCGTGCGGGGACCAGCCGAGGGCCAGCGCGATCACCGACAGCAGCGCCACCTGCAGCGCCTCCGTCACCAGGACGCAGCCGGTCTTGGCGGTCAGCAGCGCCCAGCGCGGCAGCGGGCTCGCGCCGAGCCGCTTCAGCACGCCGTAGCGGCGCTCGAAGCCGGTGGCGATGGCCTGGCCGGTGAAGGCGGTGGACATCACGGCCAGTGCGAGCAGGCCGGGGGCCAGGAAGTCGACCCGCTTGCCGGGACCCTCGACCGCGACGATGTCCACGGCGGAGAACAGCACCAGCAGCACGGTCGGGATGACCACGGTGAGCAGCAGCTGCTCACCGTTGCGCAGCAGCATCCTGGTCTCGAACGCCGTCTGGGCGAGCAGCATCCGGCCGACGGGCGCGGGGCCCGGCTGGGGGGAGTAGTCCGTCGTGACGGCGCCCATGGTTCCCTCGCTTCGTTCGCTCACGAGCGCAGCTCCCGTCCGGTCAGGTCGAGGAAGACGTCCTCCAGGCTGCGGCGCTGGACGGACAGCCGTTCGGGCAGGATGCCGGAGGCCGCGCACCAGCCGGTGACGGTGGCCACCAGCCGGGGGTCGACGGGCGCCTCGATCCGGTAGCTGCCGGGGGCGGTCTCGGCGGCGGTGGCGCCCTCGGGCAGCTCCTTGAGCAGCGGGCCGAGGTCGAGGCCGGGCGGGCCGTCGAAGCGCAGCGCGTTCTCGGCGCCGCCGCGGCACAGCTCCTCGGTGGTGCCGTCGGCGATGACCCTGCCGCGGTCGACGACGGCGACCCGGTCGGCGAGCTGCTCGGCCTCGTCCATGTGGTGCGTGGTGACGACCACGGTGACGCCGTCCCGGCGCAGGTCGCGCACCAGGTCCCAGGTGGCCCGGCGGGCCTGCGGGTCCAGGCCGGCGGTGGGCTCGTCCAGGAAGACCAGCTCGGGGCGGCCGACCACGGCCATCGCCAGGGCGAGCCGCTGTTGCTGGCCGCCGGACAGCCGCCGGTAGGTGGTGCGGCCGCAGGAGCCGAGGCCGAGGCGCTCGACCAGGGCGTCCACGTCCAGTGGGTGGGCGTGCAGCTTGGCGGTGTGCCGCAGCATCTCGACGGCGCGCGCGCCCGCGTACACGCCGCCGGACTGCAGCATGACGCCGATCCGGGGCCGCAGCGCGGCGTTCTGGGTGACCGGGTCGAGGCCGAGGACGCGGACGGTGCCGGCGTCGGGGCGGCGGTAGCCCTCGCAGGTCTCGATGGTGGTGGTCTTGCCGGCGCCGTTGGGGCCGAGGACGGCGGTGATCGCGCCGGCCGGGATGGTGAGGTCGAGGCCGTCCACCGCGAGCTTGTCGTCGTAGCGTTTGACCAGCCCGGCGATCTGGACCGCGGGTTCGGAGTGCATACCGGCGAGTGTAAGAGGGCCTGACGCGCGGGCCGGCCGGCGGCTCGGTGATCGTTTTCCCAGGCCAGGTAAGGCTTGCCTGCGTGATCGATGACACCGGTGAGGCATGGATCACGGCTTGTCCCGACGGAAGGAATTACGCAACACTGGTGTTGTGAAAAACATGCGCGAGCACGCCCAGCAGCAGGAGGCCGAGTCGGCCTCCTCCTGTGACGTGCCCGTGACGGCGGCCGAGGTGCTGCTGGAGGGCCACCGGGCCACCCGGGACCGGGTCGCGCGGTCGATCCTGGACCACGGCCCCTCCTCCGCCGCCGACCTGGCGAACCGGCTCGGCCTCACCGCCGCCGCCGTCCGCCGCCACCTCGACGGGCTGGCCGCCACCGGCCTGGTCGAGTCCCGTGAACAGCGGGTCTACGGAAGCCGCGGCCGGGGCCGCCCGGCCAAGGTCTTCGCCCTCACCGACGCCGGCCGGGACGCCTTCTACCAGGCGTACGACCAGCTCGCCGCCGACGCGCTGCGCTGGATCGCGGACTCGGTGGGCGGCGGCAAGGCGGGCGAGGAGGCGGTCGCCGCCTTCGCCCGCGCCCGCTTCGGCAAGCAGGCCGAGAAGTACCTGGAGGCCCTGCGCCTGGCCGCCGCCGGGGAGCGCACCGAGGCGCTGGCCCAGGCGCTGAGCGCGGACGGGTACGCTGCCACGGTGCGGCGTGTCCCGTCGGCCGCGGCCCAGGCCCCGGCGGGCGCCCAGCTCTGCCAGCACCACTGCCCGGTCGCGCACATCGCCGAGCAGTTCCCGCAGCTCTGCGAGGCGGAGACCGAGGTCTTCTCCCGGCTCCTGGGCACCCATGTGCAACGGCTGGCCACGATCGCCCACGGCGACGGGGTCTGCACCACCTATGTGCCGGCATCCGGTGCCGCATCGTCGTCCGCCCGGGTGCCTTCGGGCCGCGGCTCCGATGCAGCGCCGACTGCCGGTACGTCCACCGAAGATTCTGCGTCCGCGCGTTAGGAAGCTCGCATGACTGACACCGTTTCGCACCCGGAGCTCGACGGCCTGGGCAATTACGAGTACGGCTGGGCCGACCCGGACACCGCCGGTGCCGCGGCCAAGCGCGGGCTCAGCGAGGAGGTCGTCCGCGACATCTCCGCGAAGAAGAACGAGTCCGAGTGGATGCTCAACCTGCGTCTCAAGGGCCTGAAGCTGTTCGGCAAGAAGCCCATGCCGACCTGGGGCTCGGACCTCACCGGCATCGACTTCGACAACATCAAGTACTTCGTCCGCTCCACCGAGAAGCAGGCCGAGTCCTGGGAGGACCTGCCGGCGGACATCAAGGCCACCTACGACAAGCTCGGCATCCCGGAGGCGGAGAAGCAGCGCCTGGTCGCCGGCGTCGCCGCCCAGTACGAGTCCGAGGTCGTCTACCACCAGATCCGCGAGGACCTGGAGGAGCAGGGCGTCATCTTCCTGGACACCGACACCGCGCTGCGCGAGCACCCGGAGCTGTTCAAGGAGTACTTCGGCACCGTGATCCCGGCCGGCGACAACAAGTTCGCCGCGCTGAACACCGCGGTGTGGTCCGGCGGCTCGTTCATCTACGTGCCGAAGGGCGTGCACGTGGACATCCCGCTGCAGGCCTACTTCCGGATCAACACCGAGAACATGGGCCAGTTCGAGCGGACGCTGATCATCGTCGACGAGGACGCCTACGTCCACTACGTCGAGGGCTGCACCGCCCCGATCTACTCCTCCGACTCGCTGCACTCGGCGGTCGTGGAGATCATCGTCAAGAAGGGCGGCCGCTGCCGCTACACGACCATCCAGAACTGGTCGAACAACGTCTACAACCTGGTCACCAAGCGCGCCGTGGCGTACGAGGGCGCGACCATGGAGTGGATCGACGGCAACATCGGCTCCAAGGTCACCATGAAGTACCCGGCCGTCTACCTGATGGGCGAGCACGCCAAGGGCGAGACCCTGTCGATCGCCTTCGCGGGCGAGGGCCAGCACCAGGACGCCGGCGCCAAGATGGTGCACATGGCGCCGAACACCTCCTCGCACATCGTCTCCAAGTCGGTGGCGCGCGGCGGCGGCCGGACCTCCTACCGCGGCCTGATCGAGATCGGCGAGGGCTCGCACGGCGCCAAGTCCAACGTGCTGTGCGACGCGCTGCTGGTCGACACCATCTCCCGCTCGGACACCTACCCGTACGTGGACGTCCGCGAGGACGACGTGTCCATGGGCCACGAGGCGACCGTCTCCAAGGTCAGCGAGGACCAGCTGTTCTACCTGATGAGCCGCGGCCTGACCGAGACCGAGGCGATGGCGATGATCGTCCGCGGCTTCGTCGAGCCGATCGCGCGCGAATTGCCGATGGAGTACGCGCTGGAGCTCAACCGGCTGATCGAGCTGCAGATGGAGGGCGCGGTCGGCTGACGTTCCGGCCGCCCACCGCCCACCGACTTTTCGAGGAAGAGAGCACTACGACAGCCATGGCTGACGTCAACACCCCCACCGGCTCCACCACCGCCGGTTCGATCGAGGTCGGCACCGCCGGCGCGGGCGCGCAGCTCGCCGGCCCCGGCACCGGCCGCACCGCGGTCCAGCAGCCGATCGACGCGCGCGTCGCGGTCAAGCCGTCCTTCGACGTGAACGACTTCCCGGTGCCCACCGGCCGCGAGGAGGACTGGCGGTTCACGCCGCTGCACCGCCTCGGCGGGCTGCACGACGGCACCGCCGCCGCCGCGGAGAAGGGCGAGGACAAGGTCGAGTTCACGCTGCCGGACGGCGTCACCGCCGAGACCGTCGGCCGGGACGACGCCCGCCTGGGCAAGGCCGGCACGCCGGTCGACCGGGTCGCCGCTCAGGCGTTCAGCGCCTTCGAGCAGGCCCTGGTGGTCACCGTCCCCAAGGAGGCGGTGCTGACCGAGCCGGTCAAGATCGACGTGCGCGGCGAGGGCGGGGTCCGCTTCGCCCACGTGGTGATCGACGTCAAGCCGTTCGCCGAGGCCGTCGTGGTGCTCAACCACGCGGGCACCGGCACCCGGGCCGCCAACGTCGAGCTGCTCGTCGGCGAGGGCGCCAAGCTCACCTTCGTCTCCGTGCAGGACTGGGAGCGCGACGCCGTCCACGTCGCCCAGCACAACGCGCTGGTCGGCCGGGACGCCTCCTTCAAGTCCGTGGTCGTCACCTTCGGCGGCGACCTGGTCCGCCTGCACCCGCGGGTCAACTACGCCGGCCCCGGCGGCGAGGCCGAACTGTTCGGCCTCTACTTCGCCGACGCCGGCCAGCACCTGGAGCACCGCCTGGTCATCGACCACGACACGCCGCACTGCCGGTCGAACGTGGCGTACAAGGGCGCGCTCCAGGGCCAGGACGCCCACGCGGTCTGGGTCGGCGACGTGCTGATCCGCGCCGCCGCGCTCGGCACCGACACCTACGAGCTCAACCGGAACCTGGTGCTCACCGACGGCGCCCGGGTCGACTCGATCCCGAACCTGGAGATCGAGACCGGCGAGATCGTCGGCGCCGGCCACGCCTCGGCGACCGGCCGCTTCGACGACGAGCAGCTGTTCTACCTGCAGGCCCGCGGCATCCCGGCCGACGAGGCCCGCCGCCTGGTGGTCCGCGGCTTCTTCGCCGAGCTGCTTCAGCAGATCGGCGTGGCCGAGGTCCAGGAGCAGCTCATGGAGAAGATCGACGCCGAGCTGGAATCGGCGGTCTGAGCACGATGACCTTCCTCCGTGCCTGCGCGCTGAGCGACCTCCAGGAGGACGTTCCCAAGCGCGTTGACCTCAACGGCGTGCCGGTCTCCGTCGTCCGCACCGACGAGGGGGTGTTCGCGATCAACGACACCTGCTCGCACGCGAACGTCTCGCTCTCCGAGGGCGAGGTCGAGGACTGCATGATCGAGTGCTGGCTGCACGGCTCCAGCTTCGACCTGCGCACCGGCAAGCCCTCCGGCCTGCCCGCCACCAAGCCGGTCGCTGTCTACCCCGTAAAGATCGAAGGGGACGATGTGCTCGTCTCCGTCAACCAGGAGTCCTGAGTACACATGGCAACCCTTGAAATCCGCGACCTGCACGTCTCCGTGGACGCCGAGAACGGCCCGCGCGAGATCCTGAAGGGCGTGGACCTGACCGTGAAGCAGGGCGAGACCCACGCCATCATGGGCCCGAACGGCTCCGGCAAGTCCACCCTGGCCTACTCGCTGGCCGGCCACCCCAAGTACACCGTCACCGGCGGCTCGGTGCTGCTGGACGGCGAGGACGTCCTGGAGATGTCCGTCGACGAGCGCGCCAAGGCCGGCGTCTTCCTGGCCATGCAGTACCCGGTCGAGGTCCCGGGCGTCTCGGTCAGCAACTTCCTGCGCACCGCCGCCACCGCCGTCCGCGGCGAGGCCCCCAAGCTGCGGCTGTGGGTGAAGGAGGTCAAGGAGGCGATGGCCGCCCTCCAGATGGACCCGGCCTTCGCCGAGCGCAACGTCAACGAGGGCTTCTCCGGCGGTGAGAAGAAGCGCCACGAGATCCTCCAGCTGGAGCTCCTCAAGCCGAAGATCGCGATCCTCGACGAGACCGACTCCGGCCTGGACGTCGACGCGCTGCGGATCGTCTCCGAGGGCATCAACCGGGTCCGCTCGACCGGCGAGGTCGGCACCCTGCTGGTGACCCACTACACCCGCATCCTGCGGTACATCAAGCCCGATTACGTCCACGTCTTCGCGGGCGGCCGCATCGTCGAGTCCGGCGGCGCCGAGCTGGCCGACAAGCTGGAGGAAGAGGGCTACGAGGCGTATGTGAAGGGGGGCGCGTCCGAGTGACGCATCCGTTCACGGGACTGCTCGACACCGACGCGATCCGCAAGGACTTCCCGGTCCTCCAGCGGTTGCTGCACGACGACAAGCCGCTGGTCTACCTGGACAACGCGGCCACCTCGCAGAAGCCACGCCAGGTACTGGAAGCCCTGACCGCCTACTACGAGCGGCACAACGCCAACGTCCACCGCGGCGTGCACGTGCTCGCCGAGGAGGCCACGGCGCTGTACGAGGGCGCCCGGGACAAGGTCGCGGCGTTCGTCAACGCGCCGAGCCGCAACGAGGTGATCTTCACCAAGAACGCCTCGGAGTCGCTCAACCTCGTCGCCAACATGCTCGGCTGGGCCGACGAGCCCTACCGGGTGGACGCCGACTCCGAGATCGTCATCACGGAGATGGAGCACCACTCCAACATCGTCCCGTGGCAGCTGCTGTCGCAGCGCACCGGTGCGAAGCTCAAGTGGTTCGGGCTGACCGACGAGGGCCGGCTCGACCTGTCCAACATCGACGAGCTGATCACCGAGAAGACCAAGGTGGTCTCCTTCACCCTGGTCTCCAACCTGCTGGGCACGGTCAACCCGGTCGAGACGATCGTCCGCAAGGCCCAGTCGGTCGGCGCGCTGGTCGTCATCGACGCCTCGCAGGCCGCGCCGCACATGGTGCTGGACGTCCAGGCGCTGGAGGCCGACTTCGTCGCCTTCACCGGCCACAAGATGCTGGCCCCGACCGGCATCGGCGTGCTCTGGGGCCGGCACGAGCTGCTGGAGGACCTCCCGCCGTTCCTCGGCGGCGGCGAGATGATCGAGACCGTCACCATGGGCTCGTCCACCTACGCCCCGGCGCCCCACAAGTTCGAGGCCGGCACCCCGCCGATCGCCCAGGCGGTCGGACTCGGCGCGGCCATCGACTACCTCCAGGACATCGGCATGGAGAAGATCGCGGCGCACGAGCACGCGATCACCGAGTACGCCGTCGAGCGGCTGCTGGAGGTCCCGGAGCTGCGGATCATCGGCCCGCGCACGGCCGTGGACCGCGGCGCGGCGATCTCCTTCACCCTCGGCGACATCCACCCGCACGACGTGGGCCAGGTGCTGGACGAGCAGGGCATCGCCGTGCGCGTCGGCCACCACTGCGCGCGGCCGGTCTGCCTGCGGTACGGAATTCCGGCGACCACGCGGGCGTCGTTCTATCTGTACTCGACGCCGGGCGAGGTCGACGCGCTGATCGACGGCCTGCACCACGTCCGGAACTTCTTCGGCTGACGGGACGGGGCAGGACGACCATGAAGCTCGACTCGATGTACCAGGAGATCATCCTGGACCACTACCGCAACCCGCACGGCAAGGGGCTGCGGGACGGTGACGCCGAGGTGCACCACGTCAACCCGACGTGCGGCGACGAGATCACCCTGCGGGTGAAGCTCGACGGCGCCACCGTGGCCGACGTCTCGTACGAGTCGCAGGGCTGTTCGATCAGCCAGGCGAGCGCCTCGGTGCTCAACGACCTGGTGGTCGGCAAGACCGTGGGCGAGGCGCAGGCGGTCCAGGAGGCCTTCCTGGAGCTGATGCAGAGCAAGGGGCAGGGCGAGGGAGACGAGGAGGTGCTGGAGGACGCGGTCGCGTTCGCCGGCGTCTCCAAGTACCCGGCCCGGGTCAAGTGCGCCCTGCTCAGCTGGATGGCCTGGAAGGACGCCACCGCCCAGGCGCTCGCCCAGAACCCCGCCGTGAACGACTGAACCCGCAGAGGAGGACAAGACCATGAGTGACGAGAGCACCACCACCGCCGGCACCGAGGCCTCCGCTGCGGAGGAGCAGCAGCCCGGCGTCATCGTCGGCACCACCGCCGGCACGGTCTCGGTCGAGGACCTGACCGAGGCCCTGATGGACGTCGTCGACCCCGAACTGGGCATCGACGTCGTCAACCTGGGCCTGATCTACGGCATCCACATCGACGAGTCCGACGTGGCCACCATCGACATGACGCTCACCTCGGCGGCCTGCCCGCTGACCGACGTCATCGAGGACCAGGCCAAGACCGCCACCGACGGGCTGGTGCAGGACCTGCGCATCAACTGGGTCTGGATGCCGCCGTGGGGCCCCGACAAGATCACCGACGACGGCCGCGAGCAGCTCCGCGCGCTCGGCTTCAACGTCTGATCGCTGCTTTTCGCCTTCGCCGCTGCCCGGGACTTCTTCGTAAGTCCCGGGCAGCGGCGCTTTCGCTGGGTGAACACCCGGGCGCCGTCTGCTTCGTTGAGCACGTTCACCGCCGTTCCCCACCATCCACCCCCCACCCGCCTGTCGGCGGGTGCCCGCCCCCGCCCTCGCCGCGCGCCGCCCGGCCAGGCGGCGCGCGGTGCTCATGGAGCAGGGGGACGTACCTGTCGGGGCCCCTTCGGACCGGTGGGGCAGGCAGCCTGTCTCAGGCGGCGATGTGTGCGGGTCGACTGCCGGCCATCGAGGAGCGTAGAGCGGTTCGGACTCGGGCGGCACCTTTGGCTGCCACGTCCGCCCCCTGGCCGACCGCGAGTGTTCGGATTGTCAGGCCGGCGCACGGGCGGCAGATGCCCGGTCGTGGCACGGGGTCGTGGCACTTGGCGCACTCGGAGTAGCGGGCGGCCGGGGGGTGTTCCCGGGGGTGGGGCGGTGGCAGCTTGTGTTCCAGCCGGTAGCGGAGCAGGGCGGCTGCTGAGTGCATCGGGACGGGCAGGCCCGGCAGCAGGGCTTGAGTCAGTTCGGCTACGGTGCAGCCGCGCGCCAGCCACTGCGCCACCAAGGGCGCCAGCTCCCGGGCTTCGGCCTCGCCCAGGCGTAGCCGGGGTTCGGGGCGGAGTACGCGGAACAGGGTGGCCACCGCTTCGCGGAACGGTTCGCTGTCGGGCGGCACCTCCCCTTCTTCCCGGTCGCCTTCGTCGGCCGGGCTCGCGGGGAGGGAGGGTTCTTGGCGCCCGTTCTTTACAACAGAGCTGTCAGCACGACCGGTTGCCGCTTCACCGGGCGCCGGACGGGTGGTACCCGGTGGTGCGAGCTGCGGAGTGTCGTAGACGTGGTTCTCGGTGATGATCGTGCCGTCGGGCAGACGGATCGTCTCGACCCGGTAGTAGCCCGCCTCGGTCAGCTCCTTCAGAGCTTTGCGGATGGCTCCGCGCCCCTGGGGGCTGCTGTCGGCCATGTGCCGACCGTCCTCACGCCAGCCGTCGGGTCGGGAGAGCAGATCCGCGAGCAGGCCTCGGGCGGTGTAGCTCAACCGCCGGTACTGGAGTAGGGCGTTGGGCAGCACGGTGAAGTTGCGCACGTGGGCGCTACGATGGACACGCATCGGGAGTTCTGGCTCCTGTTGCCGGACCCCGGAGCGTTGGCGCGCTGCCGGGGTCACCTGTTTTCGGTTGGACTACGAAACGTACCACGGCAATTGACGCTATGTGAGACGTTTATGGCATTCCGTGCGGATGCGCTGGGGTCGGCCAGGAAGGCGATGTCCTCGGGGCGGCCCCAGCGTTGGACGCAAGGTCAGGTGGCTTCGGCTTGGTCCATGGCGGCTGCGCTTGGCTGTGCGAGCCAGACCAGCCGTGCAATGGTCCCCGGTCGCCCTGCGAAGTGGCGCAGGGCCCTCTGCGGAGATGCGAGGGTCATTCGCGCCTGCTCGTCGATGCTGATGACGTGCGCTCGTCCGCTGTGGTCGGCGAACCCCCAGGCGACGACCCACCCGTCGGCGTCCGGCAGTCCCTTGCCACACACCTGGACAACGGCGAACAGACGGGGTGCGGTGTCGAGCACGAGCCCGCACAGCTCCTGGTCGAAGGTCGGGCCGTCAGGCAGTCGAGGCGTGACCGGACGGGGGCTACGCAGCGGCGCAGCAGCCATGGAAGTTCTCCTACATGAATGGGATCGGACTCGGCGCTGCCACCATCACGGGCAGCGGAACAGCTTGCTCGGGCCGGTGCCAGATCAGCGAAGCCAGGACGCCGCGTGGCCAGTGGCCGAGCCAGAACACGACGGTGGACGGTTGGGGCTGGTCCTCGGTGGAGCCGTCGCGGGGCAGCAGTTCGGTGGGGGCGATGTAGCCCTCGCGGGGGTCGAGCCGCAGCCGGAGGACACAGGGGCAGCCCGAGGGCGGTGTAGGCCTTGGTCGAGCTCGTGGCTTGACCGAGGTGGACGGCGTCGGGGTCGGCGAGTTGGTCGGCGCGGGTGGCAGGGTAGGGGTCGGGCCCGCACCGGCTGGTGCGGGCTCGGGTGGCGTCACTTGACCGCGTAGGAGTTGCCGCGAAGCACGATCAACTGGTGCCGTCCGATCACGTCGGGGCCACGCGGCGCTTCGACCACCGTTCCTCCTCCGTCCGGTCCCGAAAGGGAGCAACCAGCCACGGCACGAGCCGCGGGGCTGGAACAGCGGCGATCTGCTCAACCGGTCGGAGAAGCGCCTGCTTGCATGACTCCGCTGTCCAGACGGTGAACCGGGCGTTGGGGTAGGCCGGGTTGATGCCGATCTCTCCCTTGGGGCTGACGCCGTTGAACGGCGTCGAGATGCCCTCCCTGTTCCAGTAGGCCCACGCCTGCATGGCCTTGGCCTGCTCGAAGCAGTGGTAGAGCTGCGGGTAGCGGTCGAGGAGCCGGATCTCCCGGAAGATCAGCTGGCCGAGGAGGTGTGGTGCCGTCTCGGCCATCGCGCCCAGGTCCGCCGCGTGGAACGTGAAGTCCCGGATGTCCTGGCGGGGTGTCAGGGACGTGGTGGCGAACAGATGGGACATGCGCCGGCGGACGTAGTCGGCGGCCGACGTCGCCAGGTTGGGCTCGATGCCTCCGACGAGATCGAGGAGCCGGGCGTGGTCCGGGTAGAACCGCCCGAGGTCGAAGAGAGTGCCCATGCTGTCCACGGCGGAGAAGGCGAGTTCCTTGTAGAGCCGGTTGTTCATCTCCCCGCGGTCCGCGTACTCCCGGGTGGCCCGGCTGGTGGAGTGGAGCATCAGGTATTCGGCGACGGTCTCGAAGTAGAGGTACCCGAGATAGGGGAAGACGGGGACCGTGGCGGCGAGGGCGTCGATGAACGACTCTTCCGGCGTCGTGCCACCACTGGCGTTGTGCAGGAGCTTGTCGAGGAACGGGGCTGCGACGCACACCCGGTCCACGACGGACCGCAGCACCTGGTCGTCCTCGGCTGCGGTGAGGACATGCCGGCCCGCCTGGTAGGTCCGCAGATGGATGCCGCCGAGCCGCAGGTAGTTCAGGCCCTTGGCCGGTGCCGGGCAACCGGGGGTGACTTGGATGACCAGGGGTGTGCTGTCGCGGCGGCTGGCCAGGCCGTGGCGGGTGTCCAGTAGGTAGGAGCCGAGGTTGTGGGGCCGCAGCGCGCCGCCGGGCAGCGGGGTGAGGGGCGAGCCGTAGACGGCCCCGATCAGGCAGCCGGTGGAGGCGAGCAGGTGGCCGCTGGAGCGGATGGCGTCCAGGGAACGGGTCAGGTGCAGTAGGTAGACCGGGCCGCCGGCGGTGAGCGAGGCGAGCATGGCATTGGCGTCCTCGCGCAGCAGGTGCCCGTTGGGCGACTGTTCGAGGCGCTGGTGCCAGTCGGACTCGGAGTCGGCGAGTCCGGCTGGCAGTGGTCGGTCGGGAGGTGTGCTGTAGTCGGTGTGCGCGAGGTCCCACTCGGTGTGCACGGGGCTTCTCCTACTCGGGCATCACGGCCTGGAGGGCGCACTCCAGGGCCTGGGTGTCGGTCGCGCCGTCGAGGTGGGCCTGCTCGCTGCCCACGACCAGGCCGTGGGCGAGGACCGGGGCCCCGGCGGGAACCTGCAGGCGTAGGCGGTTGAGGTCGGGCCACCAGCGGGCCAGCGGAAGCCGGTAGCGGTCGAGCGCGTCAGCTGCCTTGAGGAGGTCCACCGCCACCTGGTGCTGCCGGTAGCCGCGTGCCTGGTTGCCGGTGAAGGTGTGGTGCGGGACGTCGTGGAGGGCGACCGCGGTGATCGCCTCCGTTGTGGCCGCCGTCCCGAATACCGCCTCCACGTCGGCGATGTACTCGGTGAGCCAGTCGGCGGCGCGCTGACCGTGGCCGGGATCGTCGCGGTCGTTGAGCCTCCGGCAGTCGTGGCAGGCCGCCGCAGCTGCGAGCGCCAGCCCCCGGTCCGACGGGAGGCCGTGGTCGGCGGCGAGCAGCTGCACGAGCACGGCGACCCGGGCACCGTGGCGGACGCCGTGGATCGAGGCGGCCGTCTCCCTGCGGGCGAACCAGGAGGCGTTCGGTACCAGCAGCAGCGGCCGGTGTGGCATGGTGACTCGGACACCCGCGCCAGCGGGCCGGTGGCGGGCGATCCAGTCCAATGTCGGCCGGTCCATCGCCTGGTGGTCCGGCCGTCTGCCGGAGCCGGCCAGCTCGCGCAGCGACGGTTCGCCGCCTGGCCGGGGTGTCAGCGAGATCATGAAGAGTTCCTCTGAGTTGGGGTCGGGTGCGATGGGCGTCACACTGGGCGTGGTGGTGCTGACGATGGGAAACCGGCCTGCGGAGCTGACGGCGCTGCTGGAGTCGGTACGGGCCCAGGACGGCGGCGACAGCGGCGTTCGGACCGTCGTGCTCGGGCAGGGCGTGAAGCTGCCCGAGCTGCCGCAGTGGGTGGACGCGGTGGAGCTGCCGGAGAACCTCGGCATCCCCGGTGGCCGCAACGCGGGTGTCGAGCGGCTGCGCGAGCTGGGCGGCACGGACGTGCTGGTCGTCCTGGACGACGACGGGCTGCTGCCCCGCACCGACACGTTCCGGCTGATCCGGGAGGCCTTCGAGCAGGACCCGAAGCTGGGCATTGCCGGCTTCCGGATCGCGGATGAGACCGGGTTCACCCAGCGCCGGCACGTCCCCCGCCTCGGCGCATCCGACCCGATGCTGTCCGGGAAGGTCACCACCTTCCTCGGCGGCGGCCACGCCATCCGCATGAGCGTGATCGACCAGGTCGGCGACTTCCCCGCTCCGTTCTTCTACGCGCACGAGGAGACCGACTTCGCCTGGCGCGCGCTGGACGCGGGCTGGCGCATCGACTACCGCGCCGACCTGGTGCTCCAGCACCCCCGCACCGATCCGGCCCGTCACGCAACCTATTACCGGATGACGGCCCGCAACCGGGTGTGGCTGGCCAAGCGCCACCTGCCCGCCGTCCTGGTGCCGATCTACCTCACCTCCTGGGCGGCCTACACAGTGGTTCGCCGGCCGCCGCTGGCCGGTCTCAAGGCGTGGTGGTCCGGTTTCTTCGAGGGCGTTCGGGTGTCGTGCCCGCCGCGTCGGCCGATGCGGTGGAGCACGGTGTGGCGGATGGCGAAGCTGGGCCGGCCGCCGGTGTTCTGAACGGTCGGCCCAGCACGCCTGATCAGGCCCAGATGGCATGGAGGGCGTCGATGACGCGCTGCACGTCCGTGCTGGTCATGGCCGGGTAGCAGGGCAGGGAGAGCTGTCGGGTGGTGATCTGCTCGGTGACGGGCAGGTGGCAGTCCAGGTAGCGGTACGCGGCGAGGCGGTGCACCGGCTTGAAGTGCACGCTGGTGCCCACCCCGTAGCCGTCCAGGAGCATGCCGGCCACCGTGTCCCGGGTCCGGCCGCCAACCGGGTCGATCAGCACGGGGTAGAGGAACCAGCCGTGCCGGACCCCGTCCAGGACGGTCGGCAGCCGCAGCCCCGGAAGACCGGTCAGGGACCGGTCGTAGGAGGCGGCGATCTGGGCCCGGCGCGCGGTGAAGTCGGGCAGCTTGTGGAACTGTTGGAGTCCGACCGCGGCCGTGATGTCCGGCATCGTGTACTTCAGCCCCGCAACAGTGACCTCGTAGTCGGCAGTGCGGCGCTCGCC
Source organism: Kitasatospora sp. NPDC001132 (assembly GCF_053598415.1). Lineage (NCBI taxonomy): Bacteria > Bacillati > Actinomycetota > Actinomycetes > Kitasatosporales > Streptomycetaceae > Kitasatospora > Kitasatospora sp. NPDC001132. The sequence continues at coordinate 206,687 of NZ_JBSFKF010000005.1, forward strand.
GTGCCGCTGCCACACGGAGGAGTCGATCCCGTGCCGGCCAAGCAGACGGGCGGCCTGGACGAGGTCGGCGCGGCCGACGATCATCCCGCCTTCGCCGCAGGTGATGACCTTGTTGGCGTAGAAGGAGAAGACCGCCAGGTCGCCGACGCTGCCCGCCCGCAGACCGTCGCGCCAGGCGTGCAGGGCGTGGGCGGCATCCTCGATCAGGACCAGGCCGTGGTCATCGGCCAGCTTGCGGAAGGCCGCCAGGTCGCAGGGCTGGCCGCCGTAGTGCATGACCACGACGGCCTTCGTCCTGGAGGTGATCGCCTGCTCGGCCGCCTCGGGATCGATGGTGAAGGTCACCGGATCGACCTCGGCGAACACCGGGGTGCCGCCGCACTGGACGATGGCGTTCGGGGCCGCGCAGAAGGTCAGGCTCGGGGTGATCACCTCGTCGCCCGGCTTAATCCCGGCCGTCAGCAGGGCCAGGTGCAGCGCGGCGGTGCACGAGGAGACCGCGAACGCGTCCTCGACGCCGAGCTCGGACTTCACCGCTTCCTCGAACCGGCTGGCTTTCGGGCCGTGGGTGAGCCAACCCGAGCGCAGGGTGTGCATAACCTCGGCTTCTTCCTCCTGTCCGAGCAAGGGCCGATTCCACGGCAGGAACGGGGTGACGGTGGTCACGGCTGCCTCCATACGGTGGTGTACTCGGCCAGGTAGCGCTGGCACGCAGGGGTGCGCAGAACCCGCACCTTGCCGGTGGTGAAGGCGTCCACCAGGCCCCGGTGGTTGTCGTACTGCGGCTCGCCTGGGTCGGTGACCTGGCGGGTCGCGAGGAGATCGGCTATCTCCTGCACACCCTCCTTGAGGGTGGTCGAGCATGCCCCGGGGATGCGGCGCTGGAGGTGGGCGAAGCTCACCCGGTAGTCGCGGGCGTCGGCTTCGTCGCGCTCCGGCCCGCGCTGGATCTTCGAGCCGGGCACGATGGCGGCCACGGTCTCGGCGATGTCGGCGATGGTGTGATTCTCCTGATCGCTGCCGACGTTCCACGCCCCGGTCAGGTTGTCGTTCAGGACGGCGGCGAGCACCTGGGCGACGTCGCCGACGTGGACGAGCGGGCGGCGCTGGGCGCCGCCGTTGAGCGGGATGCGCCCGGTGGCGACAGCGCGCGAGGCCATGGAGTTGACCACGGAGTCCAGACGCTGGCGGGGCGAGGAGCCGTGGACGGTCGCCAGCCGCAGGCTCGTCAAGGCGGTGATGCCCGCGAGCACGTCGGGCAGGCGCCGTTCGGCGAGGACCTTGGTCCGGGCGTAGATGCCCAGCGGGTTCGGCTCGGTGTCCTCGTCCACCGTGCCCTCGTGCCGGCCGTAGACGCTGCACGAGGAGAAGAACACGTACTGGCTGGCGCCCGCACCGGCGGCGGCCTCGGCGGCGATCATCGGGGCGGCGAAGTTCAGCTCGACGGCCAGCTCCTCGTCCAGCCGGCAGGCCGGCTCACCCACGATGCCGCCGAGGTGCACGACGGCGTCCGCGCCGTCGCAGACCCCAGCCAGCAGGTCGGTGTCACGCAGGTCCCCGTTGACGAACGTGGCGGCGCCGGGCAGGAGCCGACCGGGGTCGTCCCTGCGGTTGTAGATCAGGCCGTCCACGACGGTGACGTGGTGGCCGAGCGAGACGAGGTGGTGGGAGGCGGCGGAGCCAATGTATCCGGCTCCGCCGAGCAGCACGACGCGCATGGGATGGTTCCCTTCGTTCAGGCGGCCGAGGCGGCGGCGGTCGGGGCGGTGAACCAGTCCGGGACGGCGCCCGGCGTGGTGTTGAGCCAGCGCACGTAGCGGTCGACGCCCTCGGTGAGGGTGATAAGGGGACGCCAGCCGAGCAGGCCGGTGGACCGGCGGGTATCGGCGTAGCCTCCGCGCGGGTCGCCCTCGGGCATCGGTGTCTCGACGAACGCGGCGTCGGGGTAGTAGGCGGCGATCAGCTCGGCGATCCGCCGCACCGAGGTGGGGATGCCGGTGCCGATGTTGATGGTCGCTCCGGCGGCCTGGTCGGTGACGAGGGCGAGGATGGTGGCGTGCGCGACGTCCTCGACGTGGACCATGTCGCGGACCTGGTGGCCGCCGCCGTTGAGCCGCATCGGCCGGCCGGTGTGGGCGGACAGGGTCAGCCAGGGCACCATCCAGGAGTGCGAGCCGGGCTTGGGGACCTGCGGGCCGCCGTAGACCGAGAAGTACCGGACGATCGAGTACTCGCTGCCGCTGCCGCCGAGCATCAGCCGCACCTGGTGCTCACCCCACACCTTGGTGTTGGCGTACACCGAGATCGGGGTCAGCGGCTGGTCCTCGCTGAACCGCACCGCGCCGTCCTCGGTGGGGGTGCCGTCGCCGTAGACGGAGGCGGAGGAGACGAACACCAGCCGCTTCACCGGCGAGGCCGCCACCGCGTCCAGGACGGTCTGGGTGCCGTGTACGTTGGCGGCGAACGCGGTGTCGGGCCGGCGGGTGCAGGCGGCGACATCGGCGTACGCGGCGGCGTGGATCACGTAGTCCGCGCGGCCGGTGAGCCACTTCACGGTGGCCCGCTCGCGCACGTCGCCGAGGACGACCTGGGCGCCGTGCTGGTCCACCTGGAACAGGTCCCGCACCGGGTGCGGGTAGGCGTCGAACCGGTCCAGGACGATCGGCGTGGCTCCGCAGGCGGCGAGCTGGGCGACGATGCGGCTGCCGACCAGGCCACCGCCTCCGGTGACCAGCACGCTGGCCCCCATCAGTTCGCGAAGGCGCGGGTCGCGATACACGTCGGCCATGAGGCATCAACCTTCTCTGAGGTGCGGGTTTGTACAGTCAGTGAACAGCCGGACACGATCGGGCGGTACGGTGATGGCCTGGTCGGCCTGTTCAATCTGTTCAAGATCAGCCGTGGGGGTGTGAATTGACTGGACGTAAGCAGCCGAATCAACAACTGGCGGCCGTCATCTCGGAAGCCGGGTGTACGTACGAAGCCTTGGCCAAGGCGGTCCGCGGCGTTGCGGCGGAGGCCGGCGAGACCCTGCACACCTCGCGGTCGGCCGTGCTTTCCTGGGTCCGGGGCGGTATCCCGACCGGCAGAACCTCGACCTACCTCGCCGAGGCCCTGGCCAGAGTGGCGAAGCGCCAGGTGACGACCGCCGAGATCGGTCTAGGCTGCCCGGCCATCGGGGAGGCCATGCCTCCTGACCCTCTGGCAACCGCTGCCGACCTCGGGAGACTTGTCATGTTCCACCGCCGCGACCTCCTCGCCCTCGCCTTCTCCACCGCCACCGTCGGGCTCGCGATCACCTACGACCACCAGGCCGTCGCCGCCACCCTGCGCACCGCGAAGGGTGGGCGTAGGGCCGGAGCCGAAGAGGTTTCCACCGTCCGACAGCTCACCGAGATGTTCAGGACCGCCGACGAGAAGCTGGGCGGCGGCTACGGGCTGTCCACCGTGTCGTCCTACCTGGTGGATGCCGTCGTGCCGATGCTCCAGGCCACGTTCCCGTCGGAGGAGGTCCGGCGGAGTGCGTACGGGGCGGCTTCCGAGCTGGCGACCCTGGTCGGATGGAAGTGCCACGACCTCGGCCGCGAGGGCGCCGCCCAGCGGTTCTACCTCCTCGCCTACCAGCTCGCCTGCGAGTCCGACCCCGCAGGCCACGGGGCCTGGATGATGCGAGCCCTCACCCACCAGTCCCTCGACCTGAACCAGACCACACACTGCGTCGAACTGGCCGAGGCCGCGCTGTCACGGGCCCAGGGGAAGGTCGATCGCAAGACGGAGGCGCTCCTGCTGGTGACCGCCGCCCGGGCGTACGGAGCGAGCGGCCAGACCAAGGAAGCCGCCGGAGCGCTCCTGGCCGCCGAGGGCGCCATGCTCACCGGCGATGACGGCGTCCCCTCCTACGCCGCAGCCTCCGGCCCGGTCGCGGCCACCGTGGCATCGCACACCGGCAAGACCCTGACCGAGATGAAGGACCACCGAGCAGCCGAACGGCACTACCGTGCGGCGCTGGAAGACCGCGTCCCGGGGACCTACCAGCGGGTTCGCGGCCTGACCATCGCGAACCTCGCCAAGTCTGTCGCCGCCCAACACCGCCACGAGGAAGCCGTGATCCTCTGGAACCAGTGCCTGGACCTCATGGACGGCGTGGCATCCGACCGAAACCAGAAGGAGCTGAAAACGGTGCGTTCAACGATGGCCGTCTACAGCAGGCGCGGAATCCCCGGCGCCCCCGAACTCGCTCAGCGAGCTGCCGAACTCGCGTCTCTGTAACACCGGATCGCGCCGCGCGCTCGGGGACCCGAAACGAGGGCGGGGGCGGGCGCCCGCCGGCAGGCGGGTGGGGGGGTGGATGGTGGGGAACGGCGGTGAACTTGCTCAACGGAGCAGATGATGCGCGGGTGTCACCCGGCGGCGGGCGAAGCGGGCGGGGGCAGATGGTGAGGCGCGGAAACGCTGCTGCCCGGGACTTCCGAAGGAGTCCCGGGCAGCGGTGTTGTGCGTTGGGGGTCAGGCCGCCGTGGGCTTGCGGGCCACGGCGAGGGCCAGGGCGGTGCAGGCGAGGGCGGCGATGGCGGCGAAGCCGCTGACGGCGGGGAGGAGGCCGTAGGCCTGGACCAGGGCGCCGACGGCGATGATGGGGGCGGAGCTGCCGAGGTAGACGATGATCCAGAGGGAGCTCAGTTCGGAGCCGCGGCGTTCCGGGTTCATCGCGGTGACGGCGGTGGTGAACAGGGAGCGGAAGGCCACGCCCTGGCAGATGCCGCCGAGGACGCTGCCGATGAAGAGCAGCGCGGGGGTCCCGGTGTACTGGGCGGCGACGACCAGGCCCAGGCCGGCGGCCAGGCCGGTCATGCCGAGGGCGGTGACCACGCGGTCGGTGGTGGGCGGGACGATCAGCTGGGTGGCGGCCGAGGAAGCGAGCAGGAGGGCGGCGACCACGGCGCCGACCAGCTTGGAGTCGGTGTGCAGCAGCTTGGCGGCGAAGGCCGGGGCCAGGCTGAGGTAGACGCCGAACACCGCGTAGGAGATGAATCCGGCCGTGGCGGCGAGCAGGAACTCGCGGCGGCCGGTGCGCGGCAGCCGCAGGCGCTGCGGGCGCAGGTGGGCCGGGGTGGTGATGCGGGGCGGCGACGCCGGCGGGCGGTTGCGGCCGGGCATCCGGGGGTGCACCAGGGCGAGCGGCACGCAGAGTGCGAGCAGGGCGATGGCGTGCAGCAGGAAGGGCGTCAGCAGCGGGTCGGAGCCGCCGGCCAGCAGGGCGCCGACCACCGGGCCGAGGGCGACGCCGCCTGCGGAACAGGCCAGCGTGATCTTGGGGGCCAGGGCCGGGTGGTCGGGCAGCAGGTCGCCGAGGGCGGCTCCGGCGGCGCCGGTGGACAGGCCGACGGCGATGCCCTGGACCGCGCGGCCGGCGGCGAGCTGCCAGAAGCTGCCGGAGGTGGCGAACACGACGTCGCCCGCGGCGGCCAGCGCGACCGCGGGCAGGATCAGGGCGCGTCGGCCGAGGTGGTCGGACCAGTGGCCGACCACGGCCAGCACCGGGACCAGTGCGAAGACGTAGATCGCGAAGAGGATGGTGGTGTCGAGCGCGGTGAGGTGCAGCCGCTGCTGGAGGAGGGAGTAGATCGGGGTCGCCAGGTTGGCACCGATCAGCATCAGCAGCAGGGCGGCGGCCACCAGGCCGACGCGGACGCCGCGCAGCGCGTTCCAGCGGCTGATCGCGGCGAGCCGGAGCTGGGCGCGGGGCGCGAGCTCCAGGGGAAGCAGGGCCTCCGACAGTCGGCGTCCGTCGAGCTGCGCGGTGCGCAGGCCGGAGCCGGCGGGGGAGAGGTCCGCCATGGCAGGGGTCTCCTGTGGCCGGGCACCACCGGGGTCGGCGGGGTGTGCCGGTGTGCCCGTCCGGAGGCGCTGTGGTGGTGGCCGCGGGTGAGGGCTCCCTGGTGGGGCGGGGTGAGCTGAAGAGGGCCCCTCCGGCCCGGGGTCGGGTGGAGGGCGGTGGGCTTCGTTGCCCCGGTGGCACGCGCGGGGTGTGCGCGGTACCAGACCGAAGGATAAAGGGTAGGCGTACGCCCACGGCGCGCGCCCCTGGATGCGCCCCTTGGGGCCGGGCATCGGGGGTGCCCGGCCTATACGCTGAGGTGGTAGATCGGGTACGCGGAGCTGGTTCGAGCTGACCGCTGGCTGAGGGAGAGCACAGGACGATGGCCGGACGACGTCGGAAGAACGCGGGAGCTTCGGCGGGGGAGGGCAGCACCGAGGCCGTGCTGCCGGCCGACCTGGAGCTGCAGGACCTCTACGGGGCGTTCGCCGCGCACGGGCTGGACGACGAGGACCTGGACGACGCGGCCGTCCTGGTCCCGCCGGTGAAGCTGCCCGCCGAGCGCGAACTGGCCGAGCAGGCGAAGGCCGTACCGATGTTCGGGTACGCGCTGGCGCTGGCCCGCTGGGCCGCCCCGCACCGGGCGGTGGACGAGTTCGGGGACCTGGTCGAGGAGGACCGCGCGCCCGCGGCCCGGCTGCTGGGCCTGGCCCCTGCCGAGGGCGAGGTGCCCGAGGAGGCCGAGGTCGAGGCGCTGCGGGCCTGGTCGCTGGCCTGCGACCTGGACCTGGTGGAGCTCGGCACGACCGCGGAGGGCGAGCACGTCGCCGTCCCCGGCCCGGACCTGGAGCCCGCCGAGCAGGGCGACCCGGAGACCGTCCTGGAGCTGTGGCTGACCGCCGCCGGGATCGTCCGGGAGCTGGCCGTCGAGGCGGACTCCGTCCCGGAGGAGGCCGAGGGCGAGCCGGCCGAGCCCGCCGGGGAGGTCGAGGAGGACGAGGACGGGCTCTCCGAGGTCGAGGAGGCCCGCGACGAGGCCGCCGAACTGCTGGACGAGGCCCTGCAGGTGCTCTACGAGACCACCGCCTTCGCCGAGCCGGGCAACGAGACCGTGCCGCTGGGCGTGCTGGCCGCGCTGCTGGTGGTCCCGGAGGGCGAGGAGCCGAGCGAGGAGCTGCTCGGCGACATCACCGACGTGATGGTCGCATTGGACCCGATGCTGGGCGACCTCGCCGAGCTCGGCCTGCTGGAGTACCGCCCGATCGACCCCGAGCTGTTCGACGAGGAGGACGGCGAGGAGCCCGCCGTGGTCGGCGAGGAGCCGCTGGACGAGGAGGAGTCGGCCCGGTTCGGGCTGGTCCGGCTCACCCCGCTCGGCCAGTACGGCATCCGGCAGTGGCTGCTGGAGGACGGCTACGACGCGCCGCTGGTCGGCGACCTCGCCAAGGGGGACGCGGCCGAGCTGCTTCGCGGGGTGTGCGAGTCGGCCAACGTGCTCCCCGAGGAGGAGCTGCGGGTGTGGACCGCCGACCGCGAGCCGGTGGCGGCGGCGCGCGAACTGCTCGCGGCGGCGCGCGGCACCGACGGCTACGGCCCGCTGCGCCGGATGCTCTGCGTCTCGGCGCTCAACCTGCTCGGGCCGGACGCGGCGCCGGCCGTCCGGGAGGTCATGGACGACCCGGAGCTGGGCGGTGCGGCACGGGCCTGGCTGACCGCGCAGGGGGCGACGGACGTGCCGGTGCCGGACCGGGCGATGGCGCTGTGGACGGTGGTCGACACCTTCGCCGCCCAGCTGCTGGACAACGGCGGGGACGCCGAGCTGCTGCGCGAACTGATCACCGACCTGCCGGTGAACGGCGATCCGGCCGGGTGGTTCGGCGAGCTGTGGCGGGTCGACCACCCGTACACGGCGGACGTCCTGGAGGCCATCGGGGAGCTGCACCCGGACCGGGCGCTGGCCAAGGAGGCGCGCAAGGCGGCCTTCAAGGCGCGCTCCAGGAACTGAGGCCTCACGGTGTGCTCCGGGAGCCGGGCCCCACGGTGTGCTCCGAGGGCCCCGCTCAGGGAAGGTCCAGTGAGCCGTCCTCGGTGAAGGGGAAGAACGGGTTGTGGGCCAGCTCCCAGAGATGGCCGTCCGGGTCCTCGAAGTAGCCGGAGTAGCCGCCCCAGTCGGTCGGGACCGGTGGCTTGACCACCACGGCGCCGGCCTCCACCGCCGTCCGCAGCGCGGCGTCCACCAGCGCGGGGGACTCCAGGTTCACCGCGAGGGTGACGCCGCGGAAGGAGGGCTCGCCGGTGGCGGGCACGCCCGCGTCGGCGGCCAGCTCCTCGGTGGGGAAGAGGCCGAGCGCGGAGTCGGCGGTGCGGAACCACACGATCTCCGGGCTGGAGGCGGCGGAGCGCTTCCAGCCGAGCGCCTCGTAGAAGCGGGCGCTGCGGTCGAGGTCGGTCACCCCGAGGGTGACGATGCTGATCCGGGCGGGGAAGGTGCCCGGTCCGGTCCGGTCCTGTGCTGCGTCGTTCTGTGCTGTCATGCCGCCCAGGTTAGGGAGGGCGGCTGACAACCGGCCTCCTGACACGGCCACCACCCGGGTCCGGAGGCGGAGCTGATGACCCGGCAGCTGCGGCCACGTAAGGTGGCGTCAGCGGTGCGGGCGCGAGGACTCGGGGGTGCGACACAGGATGGTGCGGGAGAGCGGCGGCGGGTACCAGAAGCGGAACACCGGCTCCCCGGGGGCCGCCCCGGCTCCGGACCGGCCGGTCCGGGAGGACCGTTTCGCCGGTGGGCCCGCGGGCCGGGCACCGGACCGGCCGGCCGGGCGGTCCGCGGATCAGCCCGGGGATCAGCCCGGGGATCAGCCCGCCGACCGGTTCGCCGTTCAGGAGGAGTTCTCCCGCAGGACCCTGGCGGCGGCCGACTTCCCGGTGTACGGCGTGGCCGGCGGGACGCCGGTGGACAGGACACCGGTGGACGGGACGCCGGTGGACGGGACGTCGACCGGTGAGGCGCTGGCCGCCTTCGAGACCTCCGGCGGCGAGCTGTGCTGGGTCGAGGTCCAGTGCGGTGACTGGCGTTCGGCGGCCGGCCCGTACGTGACCGTGCGCACCTACCGGCCCGGCGCCGACCGGGGTGAGCAGCTGCCCGAGCTGGAGGACCTGGTCGAGGACGAACGGGACCGCGTCTACGAGCAGTTGGGTGTCGACGAGGGCGACGGGCCGGGCCGGGTGCGGGCGTTGCGCGCGTGGATCACGGTGGACGGCGAGCCCTGCGCGGTGGAGGTGCACGAGGACCGGCCGGTGCCGGAGCCCGGCGCCCCGGCGGCGGCCGGGCCGGAGCCGGTGTGGGCGGGGCGGCTGCGGGTCGGCGGGCTGACCGTCACGGTGTGCGGGCGCGGGGTGGCCCCCGGAGCGTTGGAGCTCCGTTCGATCGGCGACTTCGAGCGCTGCCTGCGCGGCCGCACCGAGCTGCTGCGCGACCTGGCCGCCCGGCGGGCCCGCCACGTTCCGGTCGAGGAGCGCGAACTGCCGCCAGCGGTCGGGATGGAGGCACACCGGGCGCTGATCGAGCAGAGCGTCGCCGAGTCCGCCGCGATCGAGGCACAGGTGCGGGTCGGGCGCACGCCGAGGCTGCCGCGCGGGCTGCGCGGGGAGGTCGGCGCGGTGCGCTGGGAGGCGGCGGTGCGCCAGCAGATGCGGTTGGCCACCGAGACCCGGGAGGAGGCCGTGGCGGCGGTGACCTCGATGGTGAACCACCTCAACCGGCTGTCCCAGCAGACGCATTGGCTCGTCGGCACGGCGGAGGGCGAGGCGGCCGTCGAGGAGGTCATCCGGTACACGGTGTTCGCGAGCGAGGTGGCGAGCCTGCCGGCGCAGCGGGCGTGGGCGCAGCTGTGGCGGGAGCGGCCGGGCGGCGGCGGGGCGGGGGTCTGGGAGGAGCAGCGGCTGGCCGAGCAGCTGTGGCTGTCGGCCTGGGAGCAGTGGCGGGCGGCGCGGCGCTGACGGGGTGCCGGGCGGGTGCGGCCGGGTGGGTCCGCGGCGTTACGGGCCTGGCTGTCTGACGGGGACATGTGTAAAGCCGAGGTCATGTGACGGTCATCGGTCGGCAAATGGTCGCCTGGGTGTGAGGTGGGAGTCATGTCGGGTTCACCCGTCCGGCGGAGCCTGCTGGGCGTCGGCATCCCGCACCGACGCCCCCGCTCATCCTCAGGAGTTGCTGCCATGTCGCTGTCCCGCCGGGACTTCGTCAACCGTTCCACCCTCGTCGGGGCCGGCGTGCTGATCGCCGGCAGCGCCGAGGCGCTGGCCAGCGCCCCGGGCGCGATCGCCGCCCCGGTCGGCGGCGAGGCGCCGGTCGCCGCGGCCGCCGGGAGCAACTCGGCCTCCGGCACCGCCGTCGGCTACGGCCCGCTGGTCCAGGACCCGGCCGGCCTGCTCTCCCTGCCGAAGGGCTTCTCGTACAAGGTCCTCAACCGGGCCGGCGTCACCAAGCTGCGCACCGGCGAGTTCACCCCGAGCAACCACGACGGCACCTCCGCCTTCGAGGACGAGCACGGCGGCAACCTGATGGTCGTCAACCACGAGCTGGCCGGTGCCCGCGCCAACTGGCCGCACCCGGTGCCGCTGATCGAGGGCCACGTCTACGACCCGGGCGCGGCCGGCGGCTGCACCGTCGTGCACGCCAAGCGGGACGGCTCGGTCGAGCAGTGGGTCGGCATCGCCGGCACCGCCACCAACTGCGCCGGCGGCGTGACCCCGTGGGGCACCTGGCTGTCCGGCGAGGAGACCGAGGACAAGGCCGGCAAGAACGGCTTCACCAAGGACCACGGGTACGTCTTCGAGGTCGACCCGTTCGACGACGACTACAACCGTGACCCGCAGCCGGTGAAGGCCTTCGGCCGCTACGCGCACGAGGCCGTCGTGGTGGACCCGAAGAAGGGCCACGTCTACCTGACCGAGGACGCCTCGAACCCGAACGGCCTGCTGTTCCGCTGGACCCCGCCGGCCGGCTTCAAGCACGGCCGCTACAAGTTGCGCAAGCTCGCCGACGACGCCGGCGTGCTGGAGGCCTTCAAGGTCTTCGACGCGCAGGGCAAGTTCATCGACGACCTCTCCCGCGCCACCAAGGTCGGCACCACCTACGGCGTGGACTGGGTCAAGGTCCAGGACCGCGACGCCAAGACCGTCTCGGTGCGCAAGCAGTTCAAGGACGGCGAGGTCACCCGCGCCCGCAAGCTGGAGGGCATGTGGTGGGGTGACGGCGGCTTCTACTTCGTCTCCAGCTACGCCCGTTCGGAGAGCCCGCTCCAGCACGACGGCCAGGTCTGGTTCTACAACCCGAACCGCCGCACCATCACCCTGAAGGTGCTGCTGGGCGTCAACAGCGATGTCTGGGGCGACCACGACAACTTCGACGGCCCGGACAACATCACCGTCTCGCCGTACGGCGGCATCGTGATCGCCGAGGACGGCGAGGGCGTCTCGCACCTGTTCGGCGCCACCGAGGACGGCCTGGTCTTCCCGATCGCCCGCAACGAGCTGAACATCGGCACCGCCGAGAAGCCCGAGTTCAGCGAGTTCACCGGGGTGACCTTCTCGGACGACGGCAAGACCCTGTTCGCCAACATCCAGACCCCGGGCATCCAGCTGGCCATCAGCGGCCCGTGGCGCCGGCTGAACGAGCACAAGCGGGGCCAGGGCTACGGCGAGTGATGAGCGGCCAGGCGTGACCGGCGGAACCGGCTGACCGACGGAACCGGCTGACCGGCGGACTGCCCGCGGACTACTCGTCCGCGGGCAGTCGCAGTTGCAGCATCGCCAGCAGGCGCTGCTGCGGCTGGGCGAGGTCGATGCCGGTCAACTGTTCGGCGCGGCGCACCCGGTAGCGCAGGGTGTTGGGGTGGATGTGCAGGGCGTCCGCGGCCACCCGCACCTCGCCGAGCGCGTCCAGCCAGGCCAGTACGGACTCGGCGAGCCGGGTGCCGTGCCGGCGGTCGTACTCGGTGAGCGCGGTCAGTCGTGGGTCGCGCAGGCCGGTGCGCTCCTGGAGCAGCGCGAGCATCTCGCTGACCAGCACCTCCGCCTGGACGTCGATCAGCGCCGCGACGTCGAGGTCCACTCCGCCGCGGCCCATCGCGTCGAGGATGCGGTCCGCCTGGGCCCGGGAGTCGGGGACCTGGGCCAGGCCGTCGACGGTCGAGCCGATCGCGGCGCGCAGCGGGACCCCCAGGTGTTCACGGGCGGCGGTCACCACCTCGGAGGCCCAGTCGCGCACGGTGGTCATCGGCAGCCCTGGGGGCAGCTCGGGCAGCAGTACGTACACCCGGGAGTCGATCGGGGCGAGCAGCGCGGTGCGGTGCCGGGCGGCGGTGTGCACCGAGATCAGGCCGGTGACGTCGGAGCGGTGCAGCGCGTCGGTGGTGTGCGCGCTGTAGGCCAGCACGGTGGCCGGGCGGCGCAGGTCCAGCCCGAGGTGGGTGGCGAGCGACTGGGGGCCGGTGGAGCCCTCCAGCAGACCGGTCAGCAGGGTCTGGGTGAGCCGGACGTCGGCGGACAGCTCCCGGCGGCGGCGCACCAGCTGGGCGGCCGCGACCCGGGCGGCGCCGACCAGGGCCTGCTCGGCCAGCGGGGCCAGCGACCGGGAGCCTTCCTGGACCCAGATGGTGCCGAGCGGCTGCGCCCCGGCCCGGATGCCGACCGCGAGGCGGCGGCGCAGGCCCAGCTCGGGGTGCGGCTCGACCGCGATCGGGGCGTCCGAGCTGCGCAGGTGCTGGAAGATGCCCCACTCGCGGAGCTTGGACAGGTACGGCTCGGGGCCCTGCCAGCCGAGGATGGACAGTCGGCGCAGGTCGTCGACCTCGTCGGAGTCCGAGGAGCGGGAGTAGGCGAGCACCCGGCTCGAGGTGTCCTCGATCGAGACGATGCCGTTGGTGAGCACGGCGACGGTCTGGGCGAGGGAGAAGAGGTCGCCCGCGTTGGGCTCGGGGGCGCCGGTGGCGTCCGGGGCGTCCGGGCCGGCGATGATCGCCCGGGCCAGCGAGTCGAGGTGTTCCCAGCGCGTCTCCCGGCGCACCGAGAGCAGGGCGACGCCCGCGTCGGTGGCGGCCTCGCGCAGCGCGTCGGCCTGGCCCGGGCCGTCCAGCTTGACCGCGACGGCGGCGGCCCCGGACCGGCCGGCCGCGCGCAGGGCGGGCAGGGCGGCGCGGCCGCGGGCGCCGATCGCGAGCACGAGTTCGCCGGGGGCGGCGGTCGGGGGGTCCTCCGGGTCGAGGATGGCGACGTCGCGCACCGGGACGTCCAGCCCCTGCGGGGCGGCCTGCAGTTCGACCAGCGGTTCGCCGAGGGACATCAGGAGTTGACGGAGCGGCAGGCCGGGGGTGGTCACGTCGGCCCTCCTTCATCCGCTCGGACAACGTTTTGTGGTCGATTTTAGCCGGACGGACAGAGTTCGGGTTCGTCGGAGCAGCTGCGGAAGGCCGGATTCGTCGCCGAGCAGGAGACCGTTCAGGCGGCCGGTGGTGCAGGCGGTCGTGGCCGGGGCCGAGGTGGTGAACGCCCGGACGGTCGGCGCCGGAGCGTGAGCCGGTCGAGCGAGCCGGGGGCGTGAGCCCCGGGGCGTGGGGTGGGCCGGGGGTGGTGCGAGGGGGTGTGAACAGTGGGGCGGCCGGGAGCGGTTCGTGACCGCGGCGTGACCCGATTCGTCGGTCCGGACAACGCCGTACGGGGGAATTTAGCCGCCCGGCCAATCATGTGGCCCGGTGGCCAGGAATAGCGTTCCTGCTGTGGTCGGTGTGCAACCCGCGCCGGTCGATCCCCCGCACTGAACGAAGGAGAGCGTGCGCTCTATGGACGCTGTGACCCAGGTCCCCGCGCCGGTGAACGAGCCGGTCCACAGCTACGCCCCCGGGAGCCCGGAACGGGCCCGGCTGGAGGCCAAGCTGAAGGAGCTGGGCGGCCAGGAGCCGGTCCAGCTGACCATGACGATCAACGGTGAGCGCCGGATGGGCGGCGGCACCGAGATCCACGTCGTCCAGCCGCACAACCACGCGGCTCGGCTCGGCACCCTGCGCAACGCCACCCAGGCCGACGCGCAGGACGCCATCGACGCTGCCCTGGCCGCCGCTCCGGCCTGGCAGGCGCTCTCCTTCGACTCCCGCGCCGCGATCTTCCTCAAGGCCGCCGACCTGCTGGCCGGCCCCTGGCGCGAGACCCTGGCCGCCGCCACCATGCTCGGCCAGTCCAAGACCGCCCAGCAGGCCGAGATCGACACCCCCTGCGAGCTGGTCGACTTCCTGCGCTTCAACGTGCACTTCGCCCGCCAGATCATGGCCGAGCAGCCGATCTCCTCGGACGGCGTGTGGAACCGCAGCGACCACCGCCCGCTGGAGGGCTTCGTCTACGCGATCACCCCGTTCAACTTCACCGCGATCGCCGGCAACCTGCCGACCGCGCCCGCACTGATGGGCAACGTGGTGCTGTGGAAGCCGTCCCCGACCCAGCAGTTCTCCGCGCACCTGCTGATGCAGCTGCTGGAGGAGGCCGGCCTGCCCAAGGGCGTCATCAACATGGTGACCGGCGACGGCCTGGCCGTCTCCGAGGTCGCGCTCAAGCACCCGGCGCTCGCCGGCATCCACTTCACCGGCTCCACCGCCACCTTCCAGCACCTGTGGCGCGAGGTCGGCAACAACATCGCCGGCTACCGCACCTACCCGCGGATCGTCGGCGAGACCGGCGGCAAGGACTTCCTGGTCGCCCACCCGTCCGCCGACCCGAAGGTCCTGAAGACCGCGATGACCCGCGGCGCCTTCGAGTTCCAGGGCCAGAAGTGCTCGGCGCTGTCGCGGGCCTACGTCCCGGCGTCGATCTGGGCCGGCCTCAAGGACGAGTTCGCCGCCGAGGTCGACGGCCTCACCATGGGCGACGTCACCGACCTGTCCAACTTCATGTCGGCCGTCATCGACGAGCGCTCCTTCGCCAAGAACAAGGCCGCCATCGACCGCGCCCAGGCCGACCCGCAGGTCGAGGTCCTCGCCGGCGGCACCTACGACGACTCGGTGGGCTACTTCGTCCGCCCGACCGTCCTGGTCTGCCAGGACCCGTCGAGCGAGTACTTCAAGGACGAGTACTTCGGCCCGATCCTCGCCGTGTACGTCTACGAGGACGAGAAGTACGAGGAGATGCTGGCCCAGATGGAGTCGGTGTCGGCGTACGGCCTGACCGGCTCGATCATCTCCCAGGACCGCGCCGCGGCCCAGGACGCGATGCACAAGCTGCGCTTCGCGGCCGGCAACTTCTACATCAACGACAAGCCGACCGGCGCCGTCGTCGGCCAGCAGCCCTTCGGCGGCGGCCGGGCCTCCGGCACCAACGACAAGGCGGGCGCCAAGCAGAACCTGGCGCGCTGGACCTCCACCCGCTCGGTCAAGGAGACCTTCGTCCCGCCGACGGACTACCGCTACCCGCACATGGGCTGACCGGCCCCGCACCACCGATCGCACGGCTCGCCCAGTAGCCACCGGTCACCCGCGACGCCCGGTCCCGCAGCCGGGCGTCGCCCGCCGGGGCGGCGGGGTCCCACCCCCGTACCCGCCGCCCCGGCCCTTCTGCCACCCTTGGAAACACCAGCACCAGGAGTCACGATGCTCCGTTCCGCCCTTCTCGCGGCCTCCCGGTCCCCGCAGGTCCGCACCGTGGTCGAGAAGTTCCCCCCGACCCACGCGATAGTCGAGCGCTTCGTCGCCGGCGACGTCCTCGACGACGCGGTCACGGCCACCGACGACCTGATCGCCACCGGCCGCAAGGTCACCCTGGACCACCTCGGCGAGGACACCCAGGACGCCGCCCAGGCCGCCGACACCGCCGTCGCCTACGAGCACCTGCTCAAGGCCCTCAAGGAGACCGGCCTCGCGGCCGGCGCCGAGGTGTCGGTCAAGCTGTCGGCCGTCGGCCAGTTCCTCCCGGTGGACGGCGAGAAGATCGCGCTGGAGAACGCCCGCCGCATCTGCGAGGCCGCCGCCGACGCGGGCACCACGGTGACCCTCGACATGGAGGACCACACCACCACCGACTCCACCCTCGCCATCGCGCGCGAGCTGCGGACGGACTTCCCCTGGCTGGGCGTCGTGCTCCAGGCCTACCTGCGCCGCACCGAGGCCGACTGCCGTGACTTCTCCGGCGCCGGCTCCCGCGTGCGCCTGTGCAAGGGCGCCTACAAGGAGCCCGAGTCGGTCGCCTTCCAGGGCAAGCACGAGGTCGACCTCGCGTACGTCCGCGCCCTGAAGGTCCTGATGGCGGGCGAGGGCTACCCGATGATCGCCTCGCACGACCCCAACATGATCAAGATCGCCGGCCAGCTGGCCCAGTGGAACGGCCGCAAGCGGGACTCCTTCGAGTACCAGATGCTGTTCGGCATCCGCCCCGAGGAGCAGCTGCGCCTCGCCGGCGAGGGCAACACGATGCGCGTCTACCTCCCGTACGGCCAGGAGTGGTACGGCTACTTCATGCGCCGCCTCGCCGAGCGCCCCGCCAACCTGACCTTCTTCCTGCGCGCCATGGCCACCCGCGGCTGACCTCCGGCGCCCCGGGCCACGGCCCGCACCCCTGACGGGGGGTGCGGGCCGTCCGCGTCCTCGGCCCTAGAGGAAGTCCTTGGTGTCCAACTCGAACTCGAACGGGGCCGGGACGGCGAGCGGTTCGCCGAAGGCGGCGAGATGCACCTCCGTGTACTCCTCGCGGTGGGGCCTGCAGAAAAGGCTCACCTGAGACTTTTCGCGGTCGATCAGCAGGTGGAGCGGGATGCCGGCGCGGGCGTAGCAGTGTCGCTTGGTGATGCGGTCATGGTCGGGCTTGCTCGATGTGACCTCTGCGACCATGGCCACGCCGTCGGGTTCCATCCACGGTGGTGCACCGCGGAAGAGTCGGAGTTCTCGCGGCGCGAACGTCGCATCCGGGATGACGTGGTTCTTCGGACAGAGACCGCCGCTGACAAGCCGCAGACCCTTGCCTCCGGACACTTGCATGTGGACCTGGGACTTGGCCTTCACCTGATCGATGAGAAGGTCGATGTAGTCCTCGTGATCGCCGTCCGGCGGGGGTGCCACGATGATCTCTCCCTCGATGAGCTCGGCTCGGAAGCCTTCGGGGGAGTGCAGGCTCAGGAAGCTCTCCAGCAGGATGTCGGCCTGCGATGGGGAGCCCGTGATCGGTTGCTCATGCGCCACAGCACTCATGATGCCCCTCCTTCAAATGGCCGTCACGCTGTTCGTGGCCCGGCCGGCCTGTGCCGTATACGGCGGAGTTTCACTCGATGGTGTGAGTTTGAGGTCTCGCCTAGGATTCCCCTGCTGGTGAACTGGCTTTTCGACCGGAGGAGTTGGGGATGCTGAAGGCTTTCGCGGAGCTGTCCACGCCGTTGGTGGCGGACGCCTGTGTGCGGCTCGGGGTGGGGCTGCGGGTGGCGCCGGCGGGGGTGGCGGCGGTGGCGGCCGGGGCCCGGGTGGCGGGGCGGGCGCTGCCGGTGCGGCACTACGGGAGCGTGGACGTGTTCCTGGAGGCGTACGGGTCGGCCCGGGACGGGGACGTGCTGGTGGTCGACAACGGCGGGCGCACCGACGAGGCCTGCATCGGGGACCTCGCGGTGCTGGAGGCGCGGGCCTGCGGGGTGGCCGGGATCGTGGTGTGGGGGCTGCACCGGGACACCGCCGAGCTGCGGGAGATCGGGCTGCCCGTGTTCAGTTACGGGGCGCTGCCGCTGGGCCCGGTGCGGCTGGACGCCCGGGAGCCGCAGGCGCTGCTGACGGCGAAGTTCGGGCCGCACCCGGTGAGCGCCGAGGACGTGGTGTTCGCCGACCCGGACGGGGTGCTGTTCGTGCCCGCCGACCGGGTCGCGCAGGTGCTGGAGACGGCCGGCGCGATCGCCCGGACGGAGCGCGAGCAGGCCGCGCGGATCGTCTCCGGGGACACGCTGCGCCGGCAGACCGGCTTCGACGAGTACCTGGAGCGGCGCGCCGCCGACCCGGCGTACAGCTTCCGGCAGCACCTGCGGCGGGTCGGCGGGGCGATCGAGGAGTGACGGCCCTACAGCGGCCGGTGCATGACGTGCAGGCCGACGTAGCCGTCCACCGGGTGGTGGAAGGCCTCGGGGACGGTGCCGACGATCGCGAAGCCGAGTGACTCGTAGAGCCGCACGGCGTGGTGGTTGTTGGCGACGACCGCGTTGAACTGCATGGCGCGGAAGCCGCTCCGGCGAGCCCAGTCGAGGGAGTACTCGACCAGCGCCCGCCCGATCCCCCTGCCGTGGTGGGCCGGGTCGACCAGGTAGCTCGCGCTGGCGACGTGCGAGCCGTTGCCGGGGCGGTTGCGGTTCATGTTGGCGGTGCCGAGGACGCGCCCGTCCTCGCCCACCGCGACCACCGTGCGGTTCGGGGCGGTGAGCATCCACCACTCCCGGCCCAGCTCGGAATCCATGTCCAGCGGGTAGGGGAAGGTCTCGCCGGCGGCGATGACGGTGTGGAAGAACGGCCAGACGGCCGGCCAGTCCTCGGGGGCGGCCTCGCGGATCTCGATGGGCATCGGACCAGGATGGCCCCCGACGGGCGGGCCGGCGAACGGTTTTCCGGCCGGGTCAGCCACCGAGGACGGCCTTCTCGACCAGGGCGGCGGTGTGCGCCTGGCCGGTCGCGTTGGGGTGCACCACGGCGTATTCAAGGGGAAGGACGCTGGTCAGCACGCCGTCCAGCCAGCGGTCGGCGTCGCAGACGCTGTGGCCGGCGCTGGCGGGGTAGAGGTCCACGAAGGTGTCGCCGTGGGCGGCGGCGCTCCCGGCGATCAGCGCGTTGAGCGGTTCCAGGAGCGCGGTGCGGGTCCAGCCGAGGTCGCCGGCGGTGAAGGTGCCGAACTGCAGGAGGTTGCCGTACTGGCAGAGCGCGGCGTTCTCGGGGACGAGGTGCGGGTAGCCGACGGCGAGGACCTTGGCGGACGGCGCCTTGGTGTGCAGCGCGGTCAGCATCCGGTCGTAGCCGTTCCGCAGCCGGTCGAAGCGGTCGGGCAGGCTCGCGTCGAACTTGTCCTTGCAGGGGGTGCCCTGGCCGAGCCGGACGGCGCCGAGTTCGATGCAGCTCTTGAGGATCTCGGCGAAGCCGAGGTCGTTGCCGCCGACGCCGACGGTGACCAGGTCGGTGGCCGCGTCGACGGCGTCGATCTGCGGCGGGACGGCCGGGTAGGGGCCGTTCGGGTCGGTGCCGAGCGGCGGGAGCGGGCGGCCGAGCGGGGCCTGGGCGGTCGCGTAGACACCGTCGGTGGTGGCGCCGCTGCAGCTGACGTTGCGCAGGTCGACCAGGGAGCCCAGGTCGCGGCGGACGATCTCGGGGTGGGACTCGACGGTACGGGCGCAGCCGTCGCGCGGGTCCGTCTCCTCGCCGGTGGCCTCGATGACCCCGGCGGTGTAGGAGTCGCCGAGGGCCGTCCACCGCAGTGCGGCGGCGCGGTCGCCCGGCCGGGCGGCGGCCTGGGCGGTGGTCGGGGTGACCAGCCCGGCGGCGAGCACGGTGGCGGTGCCGGCGACGGCGAGGCGGGACAGGAAGCTTGGCACGGCTCTCCTCCTCGGGGTGCGGGGGAGAGTGCGGTTCACCCCCCTGAGAGTCAATCGAGTCGCCGTGTGGACGACTTGATGCCTCAGAGGGGTGAATCCGTGGGCGTCGCGGTGACGCCGGGGGTCAGAGCGCCGCGGCGGCGGGCTCGATCATCGCCCGCGCGGTCTTGCCGTCGACGTACTCGCCGAGCGCCGTCATCTCCCACTCGCCGCCCGGGCGGCGGACCAGCTTGCACATCATCACACCGGTGTGGGGCTCGGAGTGGGTGAGGTCGAAGCGGACCAGCTCCTCCTCCGTGCGGGCGTCCAGCAGCCGGCAGTAGGCGTCGCGCACGTCGGTGAACTTCTGCCCGGAGAAGGAGTTCACCACGAAGACCAGCCCGTGGACCTCGGCCGGCAAGCCCTCCAGGTGGACGGTGATCACCTCGTCGTCGCCGCCCTCGCCGCCGACCAGGTTGTCGCCGGAGTGGGAGATCGCGCCGTTGAAGATGTTCAGCTTCATGAACCAGACCGTCTCCAGCCGCTTGTGCCGGGCGTCGAAGGCCAGGCAGGAGGCGTCCAGGTCGACGGCGCGGCCGCGGGCGGCGGACTTCCAGCCGAGCGCCATCCGGACGGAGGAGAGGAAGGGGCGGCCGTTCTTGATGAGGGAGACCGAGCTGCCCTTGACCAGGTTGACCCGGCCCTTGTCCAGGGTGATCTTGGCCGGAGCCGGAGCCGGAGCCGGAGCCGGAGCCGGAGCCGGAGCCGGAGCCGGAGCCGAGGTCTGGTTGGTGGCGAGCGCGATCCGCGGGTCGACCGGGGCGGTCGGCGGCACGGGCGGTGCGGGCGGCATCGGCGGGGCGGCTGGCGGGGCCGGGAACTGGACGGTCCGGTCCACCGGGACCGGAGGCGCGACCGCGGGCGCGACCGGGGTGACGGGCGCCGGGGTCGGGGTGACGGGCGCCGGGGTCGAAACCGGGGTCGAAGCCGGGGCCGGGGAGTCCTCGACGGTGACGCCGAAGTCGGTCGCGATGCCCGCCAGGCCGTCGGCGTAGCCCTGGCCGACCGCGCGCACCTTCCAGACGCCGCCCCGCAGGTAGACCTCGACCACGATGAGCGCGGTCTCCAGGCCCAGCCGGGGCGGGGTGAAGGTGACCAGCGCCTCGCCGGTGTCGGCGTCGCGGACGGTGGCGGTGGGCTCCATCCCGGCGAAGGTGGAGACCTGGTCGGCGGGGCTCGCGGTCACCACGATCTTGGTGATGCCGGCCGGGACGGCCCGGGTGTCGACGGTGATCGCGTCGGGGGAGCCGGCGGTGGCCGGGCGGTGGCTGACGCCGGGGCCGTTCGGGGCGTTGAAGAAGACGAAGTCGTCGTCCGAGCGGACCTTTCCGGCATCGGTCAGCAGCAGGCCGGAGACGTCCAGCGCCTTGGGCGCGGTGACCTCGACGGTCACTCGCGCGGCGGTCAGCGGTGCGTTGCCGCCTTGGGTCAGGACGGTGGACACGGACTCCTCCTCGGGTGCGGATCGGCGGCCCGTCCGGGGCCGTCGGGGGCGCCGGGCCGGGTGCTGCCCACAGTAACGAACGGGGGTACGGGGATGCGCCCGTCCGGAACGGCCTGCGGCCGGATCGTCGAACGACCGTTACAGGGCGGCCTTCGGCAGGTCAGGGTGCCGTGGCAGCAGGGGCGGTGGCCGCCCCGGCACCCGCCCCGGAGGCCGGTGCGGGCAGCGGCTGCACCGGGCCGAAGGTGCCGAGCGCGGCCACCGCGCGGGGGTGGTCGAGCGCGAAGGCGGAGACGCTCCAGCCCTCCACCGGGGCCGCCCTGCGCACCCCGGCGGACGGGTCGGCGGCCGGCCGGGCGCCATGGACGCCGAAGGTGTAGGCGCCGGGCCGGACGTCGGTGCCCGGCGGGGTGGTGAAGCGGTAGACGAGGGTGCCGCGCTCCTGCTGGGCGGTCACCACGGCGCCCGGCAGGTCGGTCCAGGCGGTGCCGTTGCCGGGGGCCGACTCGCCCGGGGCGAGCCGGAACTCGGCCTGGAACGCGGTGACCGGCTCGGCCACCGCGAGGGTGAGCCGGTGGCGCAGGCCGTCGCGGCCGAGCGGGGAGAGCCGGGCGGCGCCGGTCAGCGCCTGGTCGGTGTCCGCGGAGGGCCGGGGGCCGGCCGGGCCGGTGCCGTCGACCGTGTCGGCCGGGGCCTCCCCGGCGGGGGAGGCCCCGGTTGCCGGGAGGGGTGCGACCGGCGGCGGCACGGGGCGGGTGGGCGCGGTCGGCCGCAGCCCGGGGAGGTTCGGTGCCGGGCCGCCGGGGGCCGCGCCCTGGTCGGGCTGCCCGGCGCCCGGGGCGGGAGCCGGACCCGGGGCGTAGCCGGGCTGCTTGGCGTTCGGGACCGGGGGGACGGAGACGGAAGGGGAGGGCGAGGGGTCGGCCTGGACGCGGGCCTCGGTGCCGGCGAGCTGGGTGCCGGAGGCCGGCGCCTCCTGCCCGGCCGAGGCCTGGCCGCCGGTCTGGGGCGCGCCGGGGCTCCCGCCGTGGGGCGCGGACGGGGAGGCGGCGACCGGCGCGGGCCCCGTGGGGTGCGCCGAGAGGTGCGAGGAGGCGTTCGGTGAGGGCCGGCCGCCGACGGGGCGGCCGGAGGAGGAGCCGGTCGACGGGCCGTCGGTCGGGGTCTGCGCGGAGGCCGCCTCGGCCTGGTCGGTGGTGCCCGGCGTGGGCGGCGGGGTGGTGCCGACCCGGGCGACGCCGGCCCGGCGGCCGACCCCCTGCTGCTCGTTCAGCAGCAGGGTGGTGGCGATGCTGATGCCGACCACGGTGGACATCGCCATCGCGGCGCCGGAGAAGCGCAGGGTGGGCAGTCGGAA
Source organism: Kitasatospora sp. NPDC001132 (assembly GCF_053598415.1). Taxonomy (NCBI): domain Bacteria; kingdom Bacillati; phylum Actinomycetota; class Actinomycetes; order Kitasatosporales; family Streptomycetaceae; genus Kitasatospora; species Kitasatospora sp. NPDC001132. The sequence goes on from NZ_JBSFKF010000005.1 coordinate 228,930, forward strand.
CAGCCCGCCGAACGGGCGCGGCCGCCCGTGCCGGCCGTGCCGTGCGGGCTCGTGCTGCACGTCCCGCGCGGTGTCCTCGCGCACAGCCACCGGACCCCTCCCTCCCCGAAGCCGCCGTCGCGTCGCCGTATTCTCCCACGCGTCACCGTCGGGCCCGGCTCCGGCCGCCGAGGACCGGTTCCGCGCGGGCCCGCGCGGGGAGGGGGAGAGCGTACCAGCGGGCGACCGCACCCCGGCCGGTTCCCATCCACTTCATGGACACCCGTTCGATGCGCGGAAGTTGACACTCCGTCCGACAAGCGCGGTAAGGGGTCGGCCGCGCCGGGCGGGGGTCGTTGCAACCCCCTTGCAACCCTTGCCCGGTGCGCCGGGTGTGACGCACGCTGAGGGCATCCCACGCCGTCCCGGAGAGACCGTCATGCCGCCCGACCCGCTGTCCGCAGCCTCCAGTGCACCCCTCGCCGCCACCCCCACGGGCGGCGATGGGGACGGCTCCACCGCCGCTCCGGCGGCGGTGGAGGAGGTGCTGATCCTGCGAATCTCGCTGGGCGAGGAGGTGGTCGGCGAGGTGCTCACCCGGTTCCGGTTCGACGCCGCGCGCCCGTACGAGGTGCTGCTGACCTTCCACCTGGGGCGGCCCGACGAGGCCGACTGGGTGTTCTCCCGCGAACTGCTGCGCGACGGCCTGCGCGCGCTGAGCGGCCAGGGCGACGTCAAGCTGTGGCCGGCGTACTGCCCGTGCCACGGGGCGACGCTGCACCTGGCGCTCGAGTCCCCGCACGGCAGCGCGCTGCTGGAGGCTCCCAGGCCCCGGGTGCAGGCCTGGCTGGACCGCACCTACGCCCTGGTCTCCGAGCGTCAGGAGCGGGTCTGCGGCCCCACCGACGCCGACCTGGCCGCCCTGCTCGCGGACGGCTGAGGCCGACCGGGGCCGGGGTCGCGGCGCCGGGGTGTCAGCGACGTCCCGCCGGACCGGCGGCGCGCGGCGGCGGGAGGGACGGCGTACCGGGCAGCCGGGCCGTCCCCGCGGCCAGCTCGGCCCGCAGCCGCCGGACGGCCGGGGCCGAGGAGGCGGGCAGCAGGTCGTACGGGTCGTCCGGCCCGTCCACGGTGACCAGCACCGATTCCGCGAACCGGTACGGCCGGTGGGCCAGCAGACCGCCCAGGTAGCGGCGCAGCCGGGACAGCTCGGCGCGGACCGTCACCGTCCGGCGGGCGTCGTCGAACAGCGCCTCCGCGAGCTGGGCGGCGGTACTGCCCTCGCGTCCGGTGGCGAGCAGGAGCAGCAGTTCGGCGTGGCGAGGGCTGAGCGGGTGCGACCAGCTGTCGGCCGCGCTCCGGACGGACAGTTCCGGGCGGTCCGGGCGCCGCAGGTCGAGCCGGAGGTGGGCGCCCTCGGCCTGTTCGGCGGTCACCGCGCCGGAGCCGCCGTCCTCGGGTGACCGCACCGGGCGCACCAGCCAGCCGTCGGCGAGCGGCTCCAGCACGCACTCGCCCAGGCCCGGCACCCAGTGCACGGCGGCCGGGGTCCAGCCCCCGCTGGGCACCCGCAGCCGGCCGACCGGCGGCAGCCCGGCCGCGGCGGCGGTCCAGCCGGCCGCGTCCACCACCAGTGCCGGGCCGCCGACCCGGGCGAGCAGCGGGGCGGCCAGGGCGCGCAGCTCGTGCAGCGCCTCCAACCGGTGGGCGCGCAGCTCGGTCTCGGCGAGCCGGGCGGCGGTGGCGGTGAGCTGGAGCAGGTACGGGCGGACGCTGTGCGCCGGGACGCTCAGGTTGACGGCGCCGACCAGCTGCCCGGTGCCGGGGTCGCGCAGCGGCGCGGCGACGCAGGTCCAGGCGTGGTGGCTGCGCAGGTAGTGCTCGGCGGAGTGGACGTGCGTCGGGCGCCGGATGCGCAGGGTGGCCGCGATGCCGTTGGTGCCGACACGCTCCTCGGTCCAGCGGGCGCCGGTGATGAAGCCGATCCGGTCGGCGCTGCGGCGCAGGCCGCGCTCGCCCTCCTGCCAGAGCACATGGCCCTCGGCGTCGGCGACGGCCACCAGCAGCGGGGCCGCGCCGCCCACCTCCAGCAGGGTCTCGCGCAGCACCGGCAGGACGGTGTCGAGCCCGCTGGTGCGGCGGCGCTGTTCTATCTCGCCGGGGCCGAGCAGGACGGCGGCGGCGCCGCTGTCGGGGTCGAGGCCGAGGCGTCGCAGCCGGGCCCAGGAGTCGCCGATCTCGGGCCGGGGTTCGAGCAGGCCCGGGCCCGCGGGCTGCGCGGTGAGGGCGGGGGCGGCCAGTTCCCGGGCGGCGGCGTCGGCGAGGGTGCGGTCGTGGACCTTGGCCAGTTCCGTCGCGGTCGGCGGGGTGCGGCGCTCTGGTCGTCGGGACTGCCGTCCGGTCTGCCGCACGCGCTTCGCTCCTCGCCACCGTTCGAGGACGCGCCGGGGCCGACGCGCTGACGAAAGCGTACGGGGGCGGTGGGCCGCTGGGGACTGGGTCCGGCAACTCCGCCTACCGGGCGGTACGGAACCGTGGCCGGCCCCGGGCCCCGGCGGCGCCCGGCGGGCGTTCGGCGGCGGGGTCCGGGGGCCGGGCTGGATCAGTGCCGTGCGCCGGTGCCCTGCTGGGCCGCCTCCACGGTGTGGTGCAGGTCGGCGGTGGCCGCGAGGGTGGCGCCGGTGCTCAGCGCCAGGCAGGCGGCCAGGGCCACGGCGGCGGCCCGCAGCCAGGTGCCGGGGGCGCCGGCCTGGCGGGGCTGGAGCAGGGCGGCGACCCGGCGCGGGACCGGTCCCGAGTGGGCGGCGGCGACCAGCCGGGGGCGGCCCGGCCAGGGGGAACGGCTCGCGGCCAGGGCGGCCCGGCCGACCGCGCGGGCGGTCACCGTGCGGTCGCCGACCCGGGCCGCGGCCACCTCGTCGGCCCAGCGCTCCAGGTGGTAACCGAGGGGTGCGCGCAGCGGGCGCAGGGCCGGGTGGATGCCGGCGGCGTGCTCGGCGAGGGCGAGGAAGACGTGGTGGCGGGCGGTCAGGTGGGCCCGTTCGTGGGCGAGCAGGGCGGAGCGCTCGGGGGCGCTGAGGGCGCGCAGCATGCCGGAGGTGACGACGATCCGGCCGGGCTCGCCCGGTCGGCCGGGGCGGCCCAGGCGGCCGGGCAGGGCGAAGGCGTCGGCGCACTCGTTGTCCAGGACGGTGAGCGGGTGGTCGGCGGTCCGGAACAGTGCGGCGGGTCGCAGGCGGGTGGCCGTCCGGAGCAGTGCGGCGGGCCGCGCCAGGGCGTCCGGCCAGGCCGGGGGGCGTGAGCGGCGCACGGAGGCGTGCGGGGGGCGCATGTCCGGATGCTGGACGGAGGAGGGCTCGCGGAGCTGGTGGTGGGCGCCGGTCCGGTCCGTACGGTGATCGTCGGCAGCCGCGGCACCCGTGGCACCGGCGCGGTCGGCGAGGCTGCCGTCGGGGCCGCCGGAGGGTTCCGTGCGGGGCGCGTCGTGGGCCGGGAGCGCGGCCCTTGCGATGCGCAGCTCCCGCAGCTGCCGGCGGGTGGTGCGCACCGCGAGCGCGCCGAGCGCGAGGAGCGCCGGGGCGGCCAGCACGGCCGCGAACGGCGCGTCGGGCGAGGCCGCGGTGAGCCAGGGCAGCGAGAGGTGGCCGAGGGCGGCGACCGGTGGGAGCTGGAGCAGCCCGTCGACGGCCAGCAGGCCGAGCGAGCAGAGGGTGCCGCCGGCCAGGACGGCGGCGCTGCCGGCCAGCATCCAGGCGGCGGCCCGCGGCGGCAGCGCCTCGGCGAGGCGGCGGGCCAGCGGAGCGGCCAGGAAGGGCAGCAGCAGCGGGACCCAGACGGCGAGCATCATCGGCCGGCCGCTCCCGGTGCGCCCGGCCCCGTCGGGTCCGCCTCCGGGGCGCCGTCGCCGAGCAGGTCGCGCAGCAGCTGCTCGTCCTCGGCGGAGAGGTCGGAGACGAAGCGGGCCAGTACGGTGGAGCGGTCGGCCTCGCGGCCGAGCTCGGTGTGCATCCGGCGGGCGGCGAGCCCCGCGGTGTCCTGGACGGTCGGAACGTAGGCGTAGGCGCGGCCGGCCCGGGTGCGCTCGACCGTCCCCTTGTCGAACAGCCGGGCCAGGATCGTCGCGACGGTGGTGCGGGCGAGGTCCCCGCCGAGCGCGGCCTGGACGTCCTGCGGCGTCATCGGCTGCCGGGTCGACCAGAGGGCGGCCAGCACCTCGGCCTCCAGCTCCCCGGCGGGCCGGCGGACGGACGGTACGTCGGGCATGGCGGCGCTTCCTCCAAGTTTCGTCTACAGTCATGTAGACCGTCTACGCGACTGTAGACGATCAGGGCGGGTTCCGATGCGAACCGCCCTCCAACGTACGGGAGGTCCGTCGGCCTTGCTCCAGTTCCTCGCCGATCCGGCCGTTCACCTCGCGGTGAACCCGCTGGACGCGTCCTCACTGCTCGCCGCCTTCGGCGCGCTCGGCATCGCCGCGGTGCTGTTCGCCGAGACCGGCCTCCTGGTGGGCTTCTTCCTGCCGGGCGACTCGCTGCTGTTCACCGCCGGACTGCTCTGCGTGCCCGGCGCCACCCAGGGGCCGCAGCTGGAGCTGTGGCAGGTGCTGCCCGCCGCCCTGGTCGGTGCGCTCGGCGGGGCGCAGGTCGGCTACCTGATCGGCCGGCGCGGTGGCCGGGCGCTGCTCGCCAGGACCAGGCGAAGGAGCCTGCTGGAGGGCGTGGCGCGGGCCGAGGAGCTGCTGGCCAAGTACGGCCACGGCAAGGCGATCGTGCTCGCCCGGTTCATCCCGGTGGTCCGTACGGTGCTGAATCCGCTCTGCGGCGTACTCGAGGTGCCGGTCCGCTCGTTCACCTTCTGGCAGGTGGCCGGAGGCGCGGTCTGGACGGTCGGCGTGGTGTTCGCCGGCTACGGGCTGGGCTCCTCCATCCCCGGTATCGACCAGTACCTGCTGCCGATCATCGGTCTGGTAGTAGTTGTCTCCGTGCTCCCCATTCTTCTCGAACTGTTCCGCGCCCGTAAGGCGCGGCGTCACGGAGGTGACGCGTGATGTCCTCCCGGGCGCTCGCCGTGTACGACGGCAGCGGAATCGACGGCGGCCTGTACAGCCGGGTCAACGGCTGGGCGCAGTCGGCGCCGCACTGGCTGGACGAGCTGATCAAGGTCTGGTCGGCGCTCGGCCTCGGACTGTTCGCGGTCTTCATGGTCTACGCCTGGTGGCGGGCGCGCGGCGCGGACTCGGCCGTGATGGCCAGGGTGCTCGCCTCGCCGCTGATCGTGGTCGTCGCGTACGGCGTCAACTCGGTGTTCAAGGGCGCGGTCGAGGAACTCCGGCCGTGCGCGCAGATCCCCGGCAGCGTCGCGCTGGAGACCTGCCCGGGCACCGGGGACTGGTCCTTCCCGAGCAACCACTCGGTGATCGCCTTCGCCGCCGCGGCCTCGCTCTGGTTCGTCAACCGGCGGCTCGGCTGGGTGGCCGGCCTGTTCGCGGTGCTGATGGCCGCCTCCCGGGTCTGGGTCGGCGTGCACTACCCGCACGACGTGGCGGTCGGCGCGCTGGTCGGGCTGCTGGTCGCGGTGCTGCTGGCGCCGCTCGCCGGGCGCTGCGGGCCGCTGGTGGACCGGATGCGGGCGGGCGCGCTGCGCCCGCTGCTCGGCGCGGGGGAACTGCCGGTGGTCGCCCACGGCTACTCCGGGTACCGGGCGCAGGGGCGCTGATCCGGGTGATCCGGGCCGCGGCCGGCCGCCGGGCCGCCGCCGTTCCGTAGTCCTCCCGCCCCTCGTCCGCTCTCGGACGACGGGTGGAGCGGGTGAGCCGGGCGTGGAGCCTCCTTCGGGGGCGCCCGCCCGGCTCATTCGTGTCCGGGCGCGGGTGGTGCGGTCGTGGCTCCCGCGGGCCAGCGGCGGGTTGTCTGTACAACTTCCCAGGTGGTTCATCTGCGGGACGGCGGGTCGACGCCCCTCCGACACCTGGGCGCACCAGCCTGGACGCATGAGAGTCATCGTCGTAGGAGCAGGCGTGCTCGGCAGCATGCACGCCTGGCAGGCCGTCGAGCGCGGCCACGAGGTCGTCCACCTGGAGCGCGAGACCGAGGCGCGCGGTGCCTCGGTGCGAAACTTCGGCCTGGTCTGGGTCAGCGGCCGGGCACAGGGCGAGGAGCTGGACACCGCGCTGCGGGCCCGCGAACTGTGGGAGTCCATCGGCTCCCGCGTCCCCGACCTCGGCTTCCGGGCCAACGGCTCGCTCACGGCCGTCCGCACCGAGGCCGAACTCGCCGTCGCCGAGCAGGCCCTGACCCTGCCGGACGCCGCCGCCCGCGGCTACAAGCTGCTCGACCCGGACGAGACCCGCGCCGTCAACCCGGCCCTGCGCGGCAAGCTGCTCGGCGCCCTGTGGTGCGAGCGCGACGCCGCCGTCGAGCCCCGCACCGCCCAGCGCGCGCTGCGCGGGTACCTGGAGTCCACCGGCCGGTACACCTTCCTGCCCGGACGCGAGGTGCGCGAGGTGGTCGGCCAGAACGCCGTCCGCGACGACCACGGCGACGTCCACACCGGCGACCTGGTGATCCTCTGCACCGGCGCCTGGCTCGGCGGCCTGGTCCGCGAACTCGCCCCCGCCCTGCCGGTCCGCCGGGTGCGGCTCCAGATGATGCAGACCGACCCGCTCGGCGAGACCCTGACCACCTCCGTCGCCGACGGCGACAGCTTCCGCTACTACCCCGCCTTCGCCGGCACCGCCCTGGACCGGCTGCGCGGGACCCAGCCGCAGCCACCGGTCGCCGCCGAGCACAAGATGCAGCTGCTGATGGTCCAGCGCCGCGACGGCGGCCTGACCATCGGCGACACCCACGAGTACGACCAGCCGTTCGGCTTCGACGTCGTCGAGGACCCGTACGACCACCTGGTCGGCGTGGTCGAGGAGCTGCTCGGGCGTCCGGTGCCGCGGATCCGCCGCCGCTGGGCCGGGGTGTACGCCCAGTGCGTCGACTCCACCCGGGTGGTCCACCGCGAGCGCGTGCGCGACGGCGTCTGGCTGGTCACCGGCCCCGGCGGCCGCGGCATGACCTGCTCGCCCGCCATCGCCGAGACCACCGCCGAACTCGTCAACCTGTAAGGAACGCTGTCATGACCAACGACATCAGCCTGGTCGTCCTCGACATGGCCGGCACCACCGTGGCCGACGACGGCCTGGTCGAGCGGGCCTTCACCGCGGCTGCCGCGAAGCTCGGCGTCGAGGCCGGCAGCCCGGAGTTCGACCCGATGCTGGCCCACGTCCGGGCCACCATGGGCGAGTCCAAGATCTCCGTCTTCCGCCACCTGTTCGGCGAGGAGGAGAGGGCCCAGCTGGCCAACGCCGCCTTCGAGGCCGCCTACGACGACCTGGTCGACGCCGGCCACTGCGCCCCGCTGCCCGGCGCCGCCGAGGCCATCGCCGAACTGCGCGGCCAGGGCCGCAAGGTGGTCCTCACCACCGGCTTCTCCCGGACCACCCAGGACCGCATCCTGGACGCCCTCGGCTGGCAGTCCGTCGCCGACCTGACGCTCTGCCCGGCCGACGCCGGCCGCGGCCGCCCGTACCCCGACATGGTGCTCACCGCGCTGCTGCGCACCGGCACCGACTCGGTCCGCCGGATCGCCGTCGCCGGCGACACTGGCTACGACATGCTGACCGGGACCCGGGCCGGCGCCTCGGTCGTCGCCGGCGTCCTCACCGGCGCCCACGACGAGGCCCGCCTGCGGGCCGACGGCGCGACCCACGTCCTCGGCTCGATCGCCGAACTGCCCGCACTGCTGGGCTGACCGGGCGTTCCCGGGGCGGGCGGGTGTCGCGGCGAAAGCGCGCGACGCCCGATCCCGGCAGGCCGTAGGCCGTCCCGGGCACGGGGACCGGACAGGTCGCGGACGGTCACGGCGGCCCGGCCGAGCGGGAAGTCGAGGACGGCGACCGGCACCGGGGGCCGTCATTCACGGGACTTCTACGGGCCGTCGACGCCTTCTTGACGCCGGCGGCCCGGCCCTGGAGCGGACATCCGCGACGGGGGCTCAGCGGCGCCAGAAGCCGCGCTTCTTCCGGCCGACGAGCTGCACCACGGCCGCCACGAACAACTCGGCGACGGGGGAGGGCCCGGGGCCGTGGTTGAGGTGGCTCTCGGCGGTCCACTCGCCGAGGACGGTGCCGGGGCTGCCGTCGAGGGGGCTGAGCGCGTGCTCGAGGGTCACGTAGCGCACGGCCCTGGCGCCCTTGGGCTGGACGGCGGCGACGAAGTGGGCCTCGGTGGCGCCGACCGGGGTGGGCAGGGTGACCAGCAGCATGTGGTGGCCGTCGACCGACAGGTGGCGGCAGTCGAGGCCGTGGCCGGGCAGGCGGTCCTCGGGCGGCAGGGACGCGCCGAGGTCGTCCCAGATCTGGGTGACGACGGGCAGCAGGCTGCCGCCGTCCGGGGTCGGGGTGGCCACGCGCGGGCCGAACTCCAGCACCTGGCGGGCGAGCTCGCGGTGGACGAAGCGGTAGTGGTGGGGCCGGGGGTCCGTCATGGGGACACCGTAGCGAAGCCCTCGGGGCGGGAGGTCGGCGCGTCCGACTTCCCGCCCCGACAGGCTAGTTGAAGCGCTTGGATGAAAGTGACGACTCGTCAGGGAAATCGGTCGGGGGTGCTCGGGGGCGGTCAGGAGTGGCCGCCCTTCAGGTTGAGCACCACCACCCCGACGATCACCAGCGCGATGCCCAGCCACTGGAGTCGCCCGAGCGACTCGCCGAAGGCGACCACGCCTATCCCGGCGACCGCCGCGGTGCCGGCCCCGGACCAGACCGCGTAGGCGACCGAGACCGGTATGTGCTTGAGCGCGCGGCCGAGCAGCAGGAAGGAGAGCGCGTAGCCGATGCCGACGCCGAGGCTCGGCCAGAGCCGGGTGAACCCCTCGGTGAGCTTGAGGCAGCTGGTGGCGCAGACTTCGCTGGCGATGGCGAGGGCGAGCAGGAGATAGGGCATGTCAGGGTCGAACCGCGCCGGCTCCGGCGAGCTTCCCGAGCAGGGCGAGGTCGGCCTGCTCCAGGCTGGCGAGCAGGGTGATCCGCTCGCCCCGCGGCATCGGCACCGCGGTGGACGGCACGGCGAGCACCGCGCAGCCGGCCGCGGTGGCGGAGGCGACCCCGGTCGGGGTGTCCTCGACGGCGAGGCAGTCGGCCGGGTCCAGGCCCAGCCGCTCGGCGGCGGCGAGGTACGGGTCGGGCGCGGGCTTGGTGCGCGCCGTCTCCCCGGCGGCCAGGGTGACGGCGAACCAGTCCCGGCCGATGGCGGACAGCACCAGGTCCACCACCCCGCGGGGGGAGGCGGAGACCAGCGCGGTGGGCACCCGGGCGTCGCGCAGCGCGGCCAGCAGGGCGAGCGCGCCGGGGCGCGGCACCGTCTCGGTGGCGACCTTGGCGGCGAAGGACTCGTCCAGCCGGGCGGCGAGTTCGGCCTCGCCGAGGGCGGTGCCGCTGACCCTGTGCAGGTGGGCGGCGGTGTGCTCGACCGCCTGACCGAGCACCTCGGGGGCGTCCTGGTCGGTGAGCGGGCGGTGCAGCTCCTCGGCGAGCTCGGCGGCGGCCTGCCACCACAGTCGCTCGGTGTCGACCAGGGTGCCGTCCATGTCGAACAGGACGGCGGCGGGCAGGGCGGGGGAATCGGCCAGGGCGGGGGATCCGGGCATGGCGGAGTCAGGCATGGCGGTACCTTCGGGTGGCTCTTCGGTGGTTCGGCGGTGCTCCGTCGGGCGGAGCGGGGAGGTACGAGGCTCTCAGGCCGCGCGGCGGTCCACCAGGACCGGGCGCTCCGGCAGGGTGAGCGAGGCCCGCGCACCGGCCGGCAGCGCGGCGGCGGCCTCGGTGGGCAGGTCGGCCTTGACCTCGGTGCCGTCGTCCAGGCGGACGGTGAGCCGGGTGACGGCGCCCAGGAAGGAGGCGGTGACCACCAGCGCGGGGCCGTCCTCGGCCGGGGTCAGGGTGACGTTCTCCGGGCGGACCAGCACCTGGAGCTCCCCGTCGGCCGGGATCTCGCCGTCCACCGCGTGGCGGCGGCCGAGCACCTCGACGCCGTCCGAGGTGCGGGTGCACGGGATGCGGCTCATGGTGCCGACGAACTCGGCGACGAAGGCGGTGGCCGGCCGGCCGTACAGCTCGGACGGGGTGGCGCACTGCTCCAGCCTCCCGGCGCGCAGCACCGCGACCCGGTCGGCCATCGACAGGGCCTCCTCCTGGTCGTGGGTGACGAACAGGGTGGTGATGCCCAGCTCCTGCTGGAGGCGGCGGATCTCCTCGCGCAGCTGGAGGCGGACCTTGGCGTCCAGCGCGGACAGCGGCTCGTCCAGCAGCAGGACGCGGGGCTGGAGGGCGAGCGCGCGGGCGAGGGCGATGCGCTGCTGCTGGCCGCCGGACATCTGGTGCGGGTAGTGGTCGGCGCGGTGCGGCAGGCCGACCAGCTCCAGCAGCTCCTGGGCCCGCTTGCGGCGCTCGGCCTTGCCGGTGCCGCGCATCCGCAGCCCGAAGGCGACGTTGTCCAGCGCGGTCAGGTGCGGGAAGAGGCTGTAGGACTGGAACACCATGCCCGCGTCGCGCTTGTGCGCGGGGATCGCGGTGATGTCCCGGCCGTCGACCAGCACCTCGCCGGAGTCGTGCTGCTCGAAGCCGGCGAGGATGCGCAGCGCGGTGGTCTTGCCGCAGCCGGACGGGCCGAGCAGGGCGAGCAGCTCGCCCGGGTGGACGGTCAGGTCCAGGCCGTCGAGGGCGGTGGTGGCGCCGAACGCGCGGCGCAGGGAGCGGAATTCGACGGTGGCGCTGCCGGGGGAGAGCGAGACGCCGTTGGCGATGGCGGTGGCCGTGGTCATGACTGGTGACTCCGGGGGGTTTCAGGAGGTGGCGGTCTTGGCGTGGCGCTCGCGTCCGGCGGTGGCCAGCAGGAGCAGCAGCAGCCAGGTGAGCAGCAGGCTCAGGATGGAGACCGCGACCGACATGTGGGCCTGGCTGTTGCCGACCGAGTAGATCCAGACCGGGAAGGGCTGGAAGCCGAGGATCGAGGCGGTGGTGAACTCGCCGAGGACCAGGGCCAGGGTGAGGAAGGAGGCGTTCAGCAGGGCGCCGCGCAGGTTGGGCAGGACGACCGTGAACACCGCGTGCGGCCAGCTCGCGCCGCAGTTGCGGGCGGCCTCGACCAGCGTGCGCACGTCCATCGAGCGCAGGCCGGCGTCCAGGGCGCGGTAGGCGAGCGGCAGGGCCATCAGCACGTACGCGATGACCAGCACCAGCGGGAAGCCCGGGTCCTGGATGAACACGAAGGTCTGGAAGAACGGGGTGTCCATCAGGTGGTCCGGGCCCCAGCGGAGCACGCCGATGATGCCGGCGGTCAGCGCGACCGGCGGGACGACCAGCGGCAGGGTGCAGAGCACGTCGATGACCGGGCGCAGCTTCGGCGAGCCGAGCCGCACGGAGATCAGCGCCGGGACGAGCAGGAGCAGCAGCACCACGACGGTGACCACGGCCAGGCCGAGGGTCAGCCAGAGGCTGTCCAGGAAGCCGGGGGCGGAGAGCAGCCCGGTGTAGGCCTCGAAGGAGATGCCCTTGGGGTCGTCGATGGAGAACCAGAAGGACGCCGCGAGCGGGACGACGAAGTAGACGCCGGCGAGCGCCAGCACGGCGCCGCGCCACCAGCGCACGGTGCGTCGTCGGCCGGGGCGGGCGGGGGTGGTCAGCTGAGCCATCGGGCGCTCCGGCGCTGGAGGGGGAGGTACACGGCCATCACCAGGACGGCCACGACGATCATGTTGAGGCTGAGGGCGAGGGCGAGGTTGCCCTGGCCGACCAGCACGTTGCCGGAGAGCGCGTCCGCGATCGAGCGGCTGACCAGCGGGACGGTCGCGCCGACCATGGCGGCGGCCGTCGCGTAGGCGGCGAAGGCGCTGCCGAAGAGCAGCACGAAGCCGCCGAGCAGGGAGGGGGCCAGGATCGGCAGGGCGACGTGGATCCAGTACTGCGGGCCGGTGGCGCGGTTGTTCTGGGCGGCCTCGCGCCACTGGGTCCGCAGGCCGTCCAGGGCCGGGGTGATGGTGAGCACCATCAGCGGGACGAGGAAGTACAGGTACACGACCGTCAGGCCGGTGAAGGAGTACAGCGACCAGCCGTGGTCGGTGAGGTGCAGCAGCTTGGTGATCTCGCCGGCGTTGCCGAGGGTGGCGACGAAGGCGAAGGCGAGCGGCAGTCCGCCGAAGTTGGCGAGCACACCGGAGGCGGTGAGCACCGCCTGGCGCAGCCAGCCGTGCCGGGAGGTGACGACGGCCTGGGCGAGCGGCAGTCCGAGCACGGTGGCGAGCAGCGCGGTCAGCGCGGAGAGCTTGAGGCTGCTCAGCATGGCCGTCTGGTAGCCGCCCTGGACGGAGGCCGTCAGGTTGTCGAAGGTGAACTGCCCCGCACCGGTCTCCGCGTCGCTGGAGGTGGTGAACGCGCCGATCACGATGGCGACGGTGGGAAGTCCGAAGCCGATCAGGAAGAACAGCAGCAGCGGCACGGCGGCCAGCCAGGACGCTCCGCCGAGGCGGGCGAGCGGCCGGCGCCGCGGGGCGGGGGTGGCGGTAGTGGTGGGGGAGGCGGTCGTGGCGGTGGCGGACGCCCCCGCGCCGCCACCGGGGGAGGTGGCGGCGGGGGTGGTCGGCACCGGGGTGGGAGCCGTGGTCATGAGTGCCTTTTCTCAGCCCGAATTGCGGTACGTGGCCGGGGTGTCAGCCCGCGACGGCCTTGGTCCAGTTCTCGGTGACGACCTTCTTGGCCGCGTTGATCTGGTCGACGGTCGGGAAGTTGGTGAACGGCTTCTCGACCGGCGGCAGCTTGGCGGCCGCGGCGGCGTCCAGGGTGCCGTCCTTCTTCAGGGCCTCGAAGGTCGACGGGGTGGCGTAGCCGCCGAGGAAGAGGTTCTGGCCCTCGGCGCTGAACAGGTACTCCTGCCACAGGCGGGCGGCCGCCGGGTGCGGGGCCCACTTGTTGACGGCCTGGTTGTAGAACTGGGCGTAGGAGCCGTCGACCGGGATGGAGACCTTCCAGTCGACGCCCTTGTCCTTGAACTCGTCGGTGTAGCCAGCGTTCAGGTAGGACCAGTCGATCGAGATCGGGGTCTCGCCCTTCTCGACGGTGGCCGGGGTCGACTCGACCGGGTTGAAGTTGCCGGACTGCTTCAGCTTGCCGAAGAAGTCGATGCCGGGCTGGATGTTGTCCAGCGAGCCGCCGTTGGCGAGCGCGGCCGCGTAGACGCCGCCGAAGGCGGAGCCGGACTTGGTCGGGTTGCCGTTGAGGGCGACCTGGCCCTTGTACTCCGGCTTGAGCAGGTCGGCGAAGGTCGTCGGGCAGACGGCGATCTTCTTGGCGTCGCAGCCGATGGAGACGTAGCCGCCGTAGTCGTTGACGGCGGCGCCGTTCGCGTCCTTCATGGTGTCCGGAACCTTGTCGAAGGTGGACACCTTGTAGGGGGCGAGGATGCCGTCCTTGACCGCCTGGAGGGCGAAGGCGCTGCCCAGGTCGACCACGTCGGGGGCGCGGTCCTGGCCCTTGCGGGAGTTGATCGCGTTGATCTCGTCCTGGCTGGAGCCGTCAGGGTTCTCCTCCTCGACCTCGATGCCGTACTTGGCCTTGAAGCTGTCGATGATCTTGCCGTAGTTGGCCCAGTCCCGGGGCAGCGTGATGACGTGGAGCTTGCCCTCCTTCTTGGCGGCGGCGACCAGGCCGTCCATGCCGCCGAAGTCGGCGACCGAGGTGGCCGACTTGGCGTCCTTGGCGCCGCCCTTGGCGGTGTCGCCGGACTTGGCGCTCGAACCGGCGGAGCCGCAGGCGGTGAGGGAGAGCGCGGCGGCAGTCAGTACGGCCGCGAAGGCGGCGGCGCGGGCACGGTGCACGGTCACGGGGAAGTCTCCTGTTAAGGGGGCGTACTGCGAGGGGCGTTCGCGGGGGGTTCCGCGGGCTTGCGTCTCGCGAAGGGCGGCGGACCGGCCGGGTGGGCGATCGATCGACGTCGTCCGAGTTGACTAGCCAACTTCGCTGACAGCAGTAAGTACGCCGGAGCCCGGTGACGGGAAGGTGAACGGACGGCCCAGAACCGGGGTCGGCTGCGGGAACGGTGGAATCCGGCCATCGGAGCGTGAACCGTTCGGTGCGATGCTTCGAAGGCGCAGCGGGATAAGGTCGGGCTGTCCGCGCCGGTACGGCTGCGCAGGACACCGCCCCAGGAGGGACATTGACTGACGTGGCAACTGAGCCCCAGCACCCCGGGACCGAAGGGCACCCGGCCGCCGGGGACCACTCGGCCGGCGGGGAGCGCTCGGCTGCCGGGGGGCGCCCGACAGCCGGCGAGCCCCCGGCCGAGCGCCCCGGCGCGCTGTACCGGAAGGTGGCCGCCGACCTGCGCGAGGCGATCACCACCGGCGCGTTCGGCGAGGCCGGCCGGCTGCCCGCCGAGGGCGCGCTGGCCGAGCAGTACGGCGTCTCCCGCGGCACCGTCCGCCAGGCGCTCGCCGTGCTGCGCTCCGACGGACTGGTCACCTCCCGCCGCGGCACCCGCCGGGTGGTCCTCGGCGGGGCCCGGGTGCAGAGCTTCTCCGAGCTGCTCAGCTTCACGCACTGGGCGTACTCGATGGGCGAGGAGCCCGGCGGCATCCTGGACTCGCTGGTGCGCCGCCCGGCCGACGCCGCCGAGCGCGAGCAACTGCGCCTGGAGCCGGGCGCCGAGGTGTACGTCATCGTCCGGCTGCGGACGCTCTCCGGCACGCCCGTGATGGTCGAGCGCACCGTCTACCCGCCGCGGGTCGGCGAGATCGTCGCCGAACTGCCGCCGGACGTGGTCTCGCACACCGAAGTGCTGCGCGAGCACGGCATCCTGTTCACCGACGCCGACCACACCATCGACGTCGTCCCGGCCAACGCCGAGGACGCCCGGCTGCTCGGCTGCCGCCGGGGTGGCCCGCTGCTGCGCGAGCGGCGCCGCACGACCGACCCGACGGGCACGCCGGTGGAGTGGTCCCAGGACCGCTACCTGCCCGGGACGGTGGCGTTCAGCGTGCACAACTCCCTGGCCACGTCGGCGCTTTCGCGGCACGCGCGGGAGCTGGACTGAGCTTCCCGCGCGTGCCGCGAGGGGCGTCCTCGGTGCACGGGCGTCCCCGAGGTACGGGTGCCCTCACCGCATGAGCGCGGCGAGCAGCGGGCGGTAGTGCTCGAAGCCCGGCGTCGGGGCGCCGGCCACCTTCGCCTGCTCGTCCCAGCGTCGCACCGCCACCGCGTCCCGGGCGCCCGGGAGTTCGGCGAAGGCGGCGGCCTGGCGCTCGTCCATCGGGCCGCCCTGCACGCTCAGCGTGTACTCGGAGGCCTCGGAGAGCCGCTCCCGGTACCCGGGCTCGACCGCGCACAGGTAGCGCTTGGCGGCCACGTGCAGCCGGACCGGCTCGGTGACCTCCGGGCCGAACCAGCGGGCCAGCCAGTCGGCCCCGCAGTCGCTGTGCCGGTTGTCCTGACCCTCCATCAAATTTTGTCCGTGCAGGGATCCGTGGCCGTGCTCGTCGAAGAAGTGTCCGACGTCGTGCAGCAGCGCGGCGGCGACCAGGTGCTCCGGCGCCCCGGCGGCCTCGGCGGCAGCGGCGGCCTGGAGCATGTGCTCGGCCATGGTGACCTCCTCGCCCAGGTACTCCCCGGCGCCCTCGCCCGCGAACAACGCGGCGATCGCGTCCAGGCCGGCGGCGCGGCGGTGCAGCACGGCGAGGGTGCTGTTCAGCGAGTCGAGGTCGGCGTAGCAGCCCTGGAGGTGGCGGTGGCCGTCCTGCTGGAAGGCCGTCCTGGCGTGCATCAGACGGGTGTTGTCGAAGACCAGGCAGTCGCCGGGGCCGAGGCGGAAGGTGAGTAGGAGCTCGGGGCGCAGGGTGATCGCGGCGAAGCGGCGGTAGGCGGTGTAGAAGGCGTCCAGCTCCTTCGGGCCGTCGGCCCGGACGGTGCCGATCGAGCGGTTGTTGAACCTGACCTCGCGGATCCGGCCCCGCGGGTCCACGTCGATCAGCGGGCGGTCGGCGCGCAGTTCGGTGCGGCGGTCGCGGAAGACGAACGGGACGGGCGTGCGGGTGAGGATCTCGAACGCGTCCGGCGCCTCCTCCCGGAGGATCGCCGCGGCCTTGAAGCCGTCCACCAGTCCGGAGTCGCCGCCGGTCGCCGAGTTCTCCAGGCAGTGCAGCAGCTGGAGGGTGGGCACCGGGTCCCGGTACGGGTTGTCGGTGTGCGGGGCGATGGCGACGCTGGTGAAGGCCAGGTTGTTGGGGTCCGGCTCGACCCGGACGTCGAACAGCTCCCCGTAGTTGGTGACCCGGACGTACCCGAAGCTCTCCGCCACCCGCAGCACCTGCCGCTCGACGGCCGGCACCCCGCGGAGCACGGCGAAGCCGCTGTCCCGTACGGCGGCCAGCACCGCGGCCCGCTCGGCCGGGTCGGCCAGGTAGTCCTCCCAGCGCGCCCGCGGGATGCCGGGCGCGAAGTCCGCCGCCGTCCAGAGCCGCTTGTCCCGCTCGGTGCGCCCGTCGCCCTCGTCGGCCCGGTCCAGCCACTCCAGCGGGTAGCGGGAGCGGTGCCCGTCCGACCAGAGCACCTCCAGGTGCCCGTCGGCCTCGGCGCTCCCGGCGACGGCGAGGCCCTCGGGCAGGTCGTCGATCTGGAACAGCTTCTGCCCGTTGCGCGGGTCCCGGCACTCGGCGCACGGGCAGTTGTCGCGCAGCCAGTACGGCGGCAGTTCGGTCATCGGTCTTCTCCTCGGCGCACTACGGCTGTCGTGTCGGGGCAGTCGTGCAGGGCAGTCGTGTCAGGTCAAGTTGTATAGCCAACTTTGGGCCCTGTCCGGGAGCCTGCCTGCCTCCGGTGAGGTCCGCGTGCCGGGCAGGTGAACGATGCGGGAACTGTGCCGGAGGTCGGCGCGGCGGGCATGTCGCCGGGTGCGTCGGCAGGTGCGGTGGCGGGTGGTCCGGCGAGTGGTTCCGGAGAGCTGTTCGAGTGAGGGGCGCGGGGCGCGGGGCGTTCCGGGGCGGGCGGGTGGGGACTGTCCGAGGAATTCCTCCTGCTTCGAGAGGCGAGCGGCCATGGCCCATTCCTCCTCCACCCCGCCCGGCTCGGGGCACACCGCACTGCGGCGTGAGGTCGGCGTCATCGGACTGCTCTGGGCCTCGGTCGGGGCGATCATCGGCTCCGGCTGGCTGTTCGGGGCGCAGAAGGCGGCGGTGGCGGCCGGGCCCGCGGCGCTGCTGTCCTGGGGCATCGGCGCGGTCGCGATCGTCCTGCTGGCGCTGGTGCACGCCGAGCTGGGCGGGCTGTTCCCGGTGGCGGGCGGTACGGCGCGCTACCCGCACTACGCCTTCGGCGGGTTCGCCGGGATGTCCTTCGGCTGGTTCACCTGGCTCCAGGCCGCCACCATCGCACCGATCGAGGTGCAGGCGATGCTCAACTACGCCCAGCACTGGAGCTGGGCGGACGGCCTGCTGAACAAGAACCTGACGCTGACCGGCTGGGGGTTCGTCGTCGCGGCCGTCCTGCTCGGGCTCTTCGTCGCGGTCAACTTCCTCGGCGTGCGGCTGCTCGCCCACACCAACAGCGCGGCCACCGTCTGGAAGGTCGCCATCCCGGTGCTGACCATCTTCGCGCTCGGCATCAGCGAGTTCCACGGCTCCAACTTCGACGTCCACGGCTTCGCGCCGGACGGTGCCAAGGGCGTGCTCACGGCGATCAGCAGCAGCGGGGTGATCTTCGCGCTGCTCGGCTTCGAGCAGGCCATCCAGTGGGCGGGGGAGAGCCGCAACCCGCGCCGGGACATCCCGCGCGCGGTGCTCGGCTCGGTGGTGATCGGCACGATCGTCTACGTGATGCTCCAGGTGGTGTTCATCGGCGCGCTGCCGCCGGAGACCTTCGCCCACGGCTGGAGCACGCTCGACTACCCCGGGATCAGCGGACCGTTCGCCGGCCTGGCGACCCTGATCGGGCTGGGCTGGCTGGCCACCGTGCTGTTCATCGACGCGGTCATCTCGCCGGCCGGCACCGGGCTCGTCTACATCACCTCCAGCTCCCGGGTCACCTACGGCCTGAGCCGCAACGGCTACGCGCCGCAGATGCTGCAGTCCACCGACAAGCGCGCGGTGCCCTGGCTCGGCCTGCTGATCGCCTGGGTGGCCGGGGTGATCTGCTTCCTGCCCTTCCCGAGCTGGCAGCGGCTGGTCGGGTTCATCACCTCGGCGGTGGTGCTGATGTACGCGGGCGCTCCGCTGGCCTTCGGGGTGCTGCGCAAGCGGCTGCCCGGGATGGAGCGCTCGTACCACCTGCCCGGCGGCTCCGTGGTCTCGCCGCTGGCCTTCGTGGTGGCCGGCTTGGTCATCTACTGGTCCGGCTGGGACACCCTGTGGCGCCTCGGTCTGGCGATCGTGATCGGCTACGTGCTGCTCGGCGGGTACTCCTGGTACGCGCGCTCGAAGGGGCTGCCGAACGCGCCCCGGATGGACTTCCGGGCCGGTCAGTGGCTGCCGGTCTACCTGGTCGGCATGGGCCTGATCTCCTGGCAGGGCACCTTCGGCGTGGGCTCGCAGGGGAACCTGCCGCTGTGGTGGGACATCGTCGTGGTGGTGGCGTTCTCGCTGGTCGTCTACTACTGGGCGCTGGCGATCGCGCTGCCGGCGGAGGAGATCGAGCGGAACATCCGGGGCGTCGAGGTGGTGGACGTCAACGGGCACTGAGGTCCGCGCGAGGCGGCCGCGGGCACCGGGCCACACGGGCACCGCGGCGCGAAGGAGGCGCTGGCGCACGCGCCGGTGCTGGTGAATCGGCTGCGGCGGGTGCGGGAGGCTCGGCGGGGGGCTCG
>NZ_JBSFKF010000005.1:247802-322849 GCF_053598415.1 Kitasatospora sp. NPDC001132
TGCGGGGCCGCGGCGGGCGCCGGCGCTCCCCGCCCCCCCGCCCCCCGCGGCCCCCCCACCCGGGCCCCCCCCGGCGCTCCGCCCGCCGGGGGCCCCCGCGCCCGTACCGGGTCAGGCCCGGACGGTCACGTTCCAGGCGGCCTCGGCGGCGGCCAGGGCGGGCGCCGGGTCGGCGTCCGTCGCGTCCGCGAGGGCCGACAGGCAGGCCCGGACGGTGTCCAGGGCGGCCGCCTGCCCGTAGTGGTTGACCCGCAGCATCGAGCCGGCCAGCGCGCCGCCGCCCGGCTGGACGGGCAGGGCCGGGTCGAGGCGGGCGGCGAGGGCCGTCGCGTCGACGCCGTCCTGGGTGCGCAGGGTGGTGGCGACCGGGGCCGCGTGGGCGTCCTCGACGACGTACGGGGCCAGGGTGCCGAGCGCGCGGACGCCGGCCCGGGTGGCGGCGGAGGCGGCGCGGTGGCGGGCGATCACGGCGGGCAGGCCGTCGGCGGCGATCCGGTCCAGGCAGGCGCCGAGCGCGAGCATCTCCAGCTGGGCCGGGGCGTGCGGCAGGACGGCGCGGCCGGCGTCCGTCCAGCGCTCCTTCCAGTCGAGCAGCGACAGGTAGGAGCGGCGCGGGGCGGCCGGGTTGGCGGCGATCCGCTCCCAGGCGCGCTCGGAGACGGACACGGCGGAGACCCCGGCCGGACCGCCCATCGCCTTCTGGCCGCCGATGACGCACAGGTCGACGCCCCACTCGTCGGTGAGCAGCGGCTCGGCGGCGACGGACGCCACCGCGTCGAGCATCAGCAGCGCGCCGTGCTCGCGGACCGCGGCGCCGATCCCGGCGACCGGGTTGGTGTTGCCGGTGGCGGCCTCGGCGTGCACCAGGGAGACGAAGTCGATCTCCGGGTGGGCCTCTAGGGCCGCGGCCACCTGCTCGGCGCTCACCGCGCTGTCGAAGGGCACGGCCAGGTCGACGACCTTCGCGCCGCAGGAGCGCAGCCAGTTGCCGAAGGTCTGCCCGTACGGGCCGGTGACGATGTTGAGGGCGGTCGAGCCGGGGTGCGCGGCGCCGCGGATCGCGGCCTCCAGGGGGAGGAGCGCCTCGCCCTGGGTGACGATCACGTCGGCCTCGGTGTGCAGCAGCGCGGCCACCTGGTCCTCGATCGCCGCGAACTCGGCGGCGCTGAGCGGGGGCAGGTCGAGGAAGGGGCTCACGTCTTTTTCGCCTTTCGCGGGGGTGGGGTGCGGAAACGAGTCTGCCGCATCATGACTGCTTACACGGCACCCGCCCGTCGGTAGAGTGCGGCCATGAGCGAGCGGAGCGAGGCGGGCGCATGAGTGATGGTGCGGTGCTGCACGTGCGGGGTCGGGTGCTGGTCGGGCCCGAGGACGTCCGGGACGAACTCTGGGTGGTGGACGGCCGGGTGAGCTTCACCCGCCCGCCGACCGCCGAGGACGTGCGGACGGTGACCGGCTGGGTGCTGCCCGGCCTGGTGGACGCGCACTGCCACGTCGGACTGGACGCGCACGGCGCGGTGGACGCCGAGACCAGCGAGAAGCAGGCGCTCACCGACCGGGACGCCGGCACCCTGCTGATCCGCGACGCCGGCTCGGCCGCCGACACCCGGTGGATCGACGAGCGCGAGGACCTGCCCCGGATCATCCGGGCCGGCCGGCACATCGCCCGCACCCGCCGCTACATCCGCAACTACGCTCACGAGATCGAGCCCGGCGACCTGGCCGCCTACGTCCGGGCCGAGGCCCGGCGCGGGGACGGCTGGGTGAAGCTGGTCGGCGACTGGATCGACCGCGAACGCGGCGACCTCGCCGCCTGCTGGCCCGGCGACGCGCTGGCCGAGGCGATCGCGGCGGCGCACCAGGAGGGCGCCCGGGTCACCGCGCACTGCTTCTCCGCCGAGTCGCTGCCGGACCTGCTGGCGGCCGGGATCGACTGCGTCGAGCACGCCACCGGGCTGACCGAGGAGCTGATCCCGGTCTTCGCCGAGCGCGGGGTGGCGATCGTGCCGACCCTGGTCAACATCGCCACCTTCCCGGACCTCGCGGTCGGCGGCGAGGCCAAGTTCCCGGCCTGGGCGGCGCACATGCGGCGGCTGCACGAGCGCCGGTACGACACCGTCGGCGCCGCGCACGACGCGGGCATCCCGGTGTTCGTCGGGACGGACGCGGGCGGCTCGCTGGCGCACGGGCTGGTCGCGGACGAGGTGGCGGAGCTGGTGAAGGCGGGACTGAGCCCGGCCGAGGCGCTGTCGGCGGCGAGCTGGGGCGCGCGCGAGTGGCTGGGGCGGCCCGGGCTGGAGGAGGGCGCGCCGGCGGACTTCGTGGTGTACGCGCAGGACCCGCGAGCGGACGTCCGGGTGCTCGCGGACCCGCGGCTGGTGGTGCTGCGGGGGCGGCCGGTCGGGTAGTCGCGCGGGGCCGCCGCGAGGGCCCGGCGGGACGGTCGTGCGGGCTGGTCCGTACCGTCGCGCGGGCCCGCCCGTACCATCGCGCGGGCCGGTCCGGGCCGTCGCGCCGGCCTTCCTCGGCGGCCCTTCGATCGCATGATCATCCGCTGAAAGCCCTGTCGGTGTAGGCCGATAGGGTGGCGACCATGGCACCGCGTCCACTGAACGAGATCGTCGAGCCCGGCTGGGCCGCCGCCCTGGAACCCGTCGCCGGACGGGTCGCCGAGATGGGCGACTTCCTGCGCGCCGAACTGGCCGCAGGCCGCACCTACCTGCCCTCCGGCCCGAACGTGCTGCGGGCCTTCCAGCAGCCCTTCGCCGACGTGCGGGTGCTGATCGTCGGGCAGGACCCGTACCCGACCCCCGGCCACGCCGTCGGGCTGAGCTTCTCGGTGGCGCCGGAGGTGCGGCCGATCCCGGCGAGCCTGATCAACATCTACCGGGAGTACGGCACCGACCTGGGGCTGCCGCAGCCCACCAACGGGGACCTCACCCCGTGGACGCGGCAGGGCGTGCTGCTGCTCAACCGGGTGCTCACCGTCCAGCCGCGCAAGAGCGGCCAGCACCGCGGCAAGGGCTGGGAGGCCGTCACCGAGCAGGCGATCCGGGCGCTGGTGGCGCGCGGCGGCCCGCTGGTCGCGATCCTCTGGGGGAGCGACGCCCGCAACCTGCGCCCGCTGCTGGGCAACGTCCCGTCGGTGGAGTCGGTCCACCCCAGCCCGATGTCGGCCGACCGCGGCTTCTTCGGCTCGCGGCCGTTCAGCCGGGCCAACGAGCTGCTGGTGCGGCAGGGGGCTCAGCCGGTGGACTGGCGGCTGCCGTAGCAGACAGGCCGTAGCGGACCGTCCGTAGCGGACCGGGCCGTAGCGGGCCGGCCGTAGCAGAGTCGAGTCAGTGCAGAACGCCAATATCACTCCAACGAGTGAAATGACTTTCTGTGTTACTCATGTGACGGATTGTTCGAGAAGACTGGCGTCTCATCGTTTCATCTGTGTGGGGGTATCGCCATGTCTTCTCGCCGAATCGTTTCCGTCGCCGCGGCCACCGCCGTGGTGGCGAGCACGCTGCTCACCGCCGGGCCCGTCCAGGCGGCCGAGCCCGCCCCGTCGCCCGGCAAGGCGCGCGCCGTCACCGCCGAACTCAACCTGGACGTCAGCCTGTTGAACAAGGCCGTGGACATCCCGGTGAACGTCGCGCTGAACAAGGTGGAGTCGCCGGCCCAGCGCGACGGGTCGGTCCTGACGGCCACCGTGGCCGGGGTCGACCAGACCGGCCCGGTCGAGCTGGTCAAGGCCGACATCGGCAAGTCGGTGACCAGGGTCGACGCCAAGGGCGCCACCGCCTCCGTCAAGCTGGTCAATGCCGACGTGCACGCCCCCGGCCTGCCCGCCACCGCGCTGCTCGGCCTGGAGGCGATGAGCGCCGAGGCGACCTGTCCGGTGGACGGGAAGCCCACCGCCGACGTGGTCGCGCCGGTCAAGCTCAGCGTGCTCGGCAAGCCGGTCACCGTCGGCCTCTACGGGCCGACCAAGGTGGACGTGCCGCTGGTCGGCAGCGTCTCGGTGGAGTTCTCCAAGAAGACCGTGACGACGACCGCCGCCGCCGCCTCCGCGCTGGAGGTGCAGGTGGAGGTGAACCCGCTCAACCTGAACGTCGCCAAGGTCACCGGGAAGGTCACCGTCGCCTCGGTGAGCTGCGAGAAGCCCTCCTCGCCGGCGGCCGGCCAGGCCACTCCGTCCGGCCAGGCCACTCCGGCCGTCCCCTCCGGTCAGGCCACCGGCGGCGGCGCGCCCACCGGTGCGCCCGCCGCCCAGCCGGTCGCCGACACCACCGCCTCCCGCACCGCCGCCCCGCAGGCCGCGGTCGAGAAGACGGAGAAGGCGGAGAAGGCGGAGAGGCTGGCCGCCACCGGCGGCAGCAGCGCCACCGGCCCGCTCGCCGCGGGGGCCGCCGCCCTGGTCGCGGGCGGGGCGGCCGCGCTGTGGGCCACCCGGCGACGCCGCGCCGCGCACGCCCGCCGTCACTGACCACGGCGGCCGCCCGCGACCGCATCCGTCGTCACTGACCACGCGGGTGCCGTCACCGACGGCACCCGGGACGGCGGGAGTGCCGCCCGCGGCACTCCCGCACCGTGACGGTGTCAATGCGGACGGTTGGTTCACATGCGCGTTACACGAGAGGAACAACCGGGAAACGGCGGCTTGCGACGCTACGCGGGCACCCACCACCCAGCAATGCGAGGGACACGACGTGGCAATCAAGGCCGAGTACATCTGGATCGACGGCACCAAGCCGACCGCGAAGCTCCGTTCCAAGACTCGCGTCCTGCCCAACGCCGACAAGATCCCCACCTGGGGCTTCGACGGTTCCTCGACCAGCCAGGCCGAGGGCCACGCCTCGGACCGCGTGCTGGACCCGGTGCGCGTGGTGCCGGACCCGATCCGCGGCGGCGACCACATCCTGGTCCTCTGCGAGGTCCTGGAGACGGACGGCACCCCGCACGTCTCCAACACCCGCGCCCTGCTGCGCGAGGTCGCCGAGAAGTACGCCGCGCAGGAGTCGATCTTCGGCATCGAGCAGGAGTACACCTTCTTCAAGGGCTCCCGCCCGCTCGGCTTCCCGGAGGGCGGCTACCCGGCCCCGCAGGGCGGCTACTACTGCGGCGTCGGCGCCGAGGAGGTCTTCGGCCGCGAGATCGTCGAGCTGCACCTGGACCGCTGCATCGACGCCGGCCTGGCCATCTGCGGTATCAACGCCGAGGTCATGCCCGGCCAGTGGGAGTTCCAGATCGGCCCGGTCGACGCGCTGACCGTCTCGGACGACATGTGGATCGCCCGCTACCTGCTCTACCGCACCGCCGAGGAGTTCGGCATCGACGCCACCCTGGACGCCAAGCCGGCCCGCGGTGACTGGAACGGCGCGGGTGCCCACACCAACTTCTCCACCAAGGCGATGCGCGAGGGCTACGACGCCATCATCACCGCCTGCGAGTCGCTCGGCGCCTCCCAGGAGAAGGTGCTGGAGCACGTCAACCAGTACGGTGACGACATCCAGTCCCGCCTCACCGGCAAGCACGAGACCGCCCCGTGGAACGTCTACAGCTACGGCGTCTCCGACCGCGGCGCCTCGGTGCGCATCCCGTGGCAGGTCGAGGTGGACAAGAAGGGCTACATCGAGGACCGCCGCCCGAACGCCAACGTCGACCCCTACGTCGTCACCCGCCTCCTGATCAACACCTGCTGCGAGGCCCTGGAGAAGGCCGGCCAGGTCTGATCCACCCGCCCCACCCGGGCACCCGCACCACGCCCCGCAGGCCCCCTCCCGGTGCAGGAGGGGGCCTGCGGGCGTTCCGGCGCGTGTGTGGCCCTCGGGACGGGGTGGTGTCCGGGGTGGACGGTGGGCCTTGATCGGGTGGGGGAGTTCGCGGAGAATCGGGCCGTGACTGCTTCGGACCGGCCCCTCCTCGTGCGCAGGCTGCACGTGGACCTGGGGCGGGTGTGGGCGGACGGGTGTCGTGGTCGGTGGGTTCCGTCAACCGACCTCAGGCAGTACCGGCCCCAGGAGTGTGTCCGTCCATGGCTCTCACCTTCCACTGGTTCCTCCCCACCAACGGCGACAGTCGGCTGATCGTCGGCGGCGGGCACGGCTCCACGCCCGGCGCGGCCGGGTCGGACCGGCCGCCGAGCATCGGTTACCTCGGCCAGATCGCCCGCAGCGCCGAGCAGTTGGGCTTCGAGGGGGTGCTGACGCCGACCGGGGCCTGGTGCGAGGACGCCTGGCTGACCACCGCGATGCTGAGCCAGGTGACCGAGCGGCTGAAGTACCTGGTGGCCTTCCGGCCCGGGCAGATCAGCCCGACGCTGGCCGCGCAGATGGCCGCGACCTACCAACGGCACACCGGCGGGCGGTTGTTGCTCAACGTGGTGACCGGTGGGGAGTCCGCCGAGCAGCGCGCCTACGGGGACTTCCTGGACAAGGACGCCCGGTACGCCAGGACCGGGGAGTTCCTGGACGTCACCCGGCGGCTCTGGGCGGGGGAGGCGGTCGACCACCACGGCCCCCACCTGCGGGTCGAGGGGGCGCGGCTGAACCGGCTGCCGGACCCGGTGCCGGCGGTGTACTTCGGCGGCTCCTCTCCGGCCGCCGGTGAGGTCGCGGCCCGGTCCGCGGACGTCTACCTGACCTGGGGCGAACCGCCCCTCCAGGTCCGCGAGAAGATCCGCTGGATCCGCGAACTGGCCGCCGCCCGCGGCCGGACCGTCCGGTTCGGCATCCGGCTGCACGTGATCACCCGGGACACCGCCGCGCAGGCCTGGGCGGAGACCGAACGGCTGCTCGCCGCGATGGACCCGCGCCGGGTGCGGGAGACCCAACGGGCGCTCGCCGAGAGCGAGTCGGAGGGGCAGCGGCGGATGCTCGCGCTGCACGGCGGCTCGGCGCGGCGGCTGGAGGTGCACCCCGGCCTGTGGGCCGGCATCGGGCTGCTGCGCGGCGGCGCGGGTACGGCGCTGGTGGGCAGCCACCGCGAGGTCGCGGACCTGATCTGCGAGTACCACGGCCTGGGCATCGACGAGTTCGTGCTGAGCGGGATGCCGCACCTGGAGGAGGCGTACTGGTTCGGTGAGGGCGTGCTCCCGCTGCTCGCCGCCCGCAACCTCTGGAGCCGCCCGTGACTCCCGGGTCCGCCCGTGACTCCCGGCGCGGGAACCCGATCGTGACCGGCAAATCGCTGGTCAAGCGCCTCTGACGGATCGAGAATTCATGGCATGACCCAGCAGCCCCTGCTCCTCCTCGACGTGGACGGACCGCTCAACCCCTACGCCGCGCCGAAGCGGAGGCCCGAGGGCTACACCACCCACCGCCTGCGCCCCTCCTGGTGGGTGGCGAAGCAGGAGCACCTGGCGGCGGTCCAGGCCCGGCAGGCGACGCGCGCCAAGCACGCCAAGCCGCCGGCCGTCCGGGTCAAGCCGCTGCGGGTCTGGCTCAACCCCTCGCACGGCGAGGAGCTGCTGGCGCTGCCGTACGAACTGGTGTGGGCCACCGGGTGGATGGGTGAGGCGAACACCCACATAGGCCCGCACATCGGCCTGCCCGAACTCCCGTACATCCGCTGGTCCGACCTGTTCGGTACGGACCCGGGCGGGTTGCACTGGAAGACCAGGGACGTGGTCGCCTGGGCCGCCGGGCGCCCGTTCGTCTGGGTGGACGACGAGCTCGGCCCTCAGGACGAGGAGTGGATCGCCGCCCACCACCCGGGTCCGGCGCTCGCCCTGCACGTCAACCCCCGGGTCGGCCTGCTGTCCGACGACTTCGCCAGGCTACGGGAGTGGGCGGAGGGTCGCGCTGTTCCGGGGGCGTGAACCATGGGAGGTGGGGCGCGCGGGGCGTGAATGATCCGGTGTAGTGCGCCGTGCGCCCCGTTGTGCACGTCGCGCCGCGCTTTCTAACGTCCCATCATGACCATTCCCACGGAGCCCATCGGCAGCATCCCGCGGCCGAGTACCCTGCTGAACGCCCTGGCCGAGCACGCCGAAGGCCGCTTGCCCGACGCCGACCTGAAGAAGCTGCAGGACGAGGCCACCGCCGACACCCTCGCCAGGCTCGCGGAACTCGGCTGCCCCGTCCTGGTGGACGGCGAGCAGGCGAAGCCGAGCTTCGTCACGTACCCCCTCACCGGGCTGACCGCCCTCGACGGGAACGGCGCCGTCATCCCCTTCGCCGACGGGCACACCCGGCAGCTGCCGCGGCTGACCGCCGGGCCCTTCCGGTACCGGGTCCGCGCCGAGACCTACCTGCGCGAGGCCCTCCGCCACACCTCGCAGCCCGTCAAGCAGGCCGTCATCGCGCCCTCGGCGCTCAGCCTGCTCTACCCGGCCGACGGCATCGACGGCTACTCGCGCGAGGACTTCCTGAAGGACCTGGCCGACGAGGCCGAGGCCGACATCAGGGGCTGCCTGGACGCGGGCGCCAACGTCGTCCAACTCGACTTCACCGAGGGGCGGTTGTCGCTCAAGCTGGACCCGTCGGGCGGTCTGCTGGACGACTTCGTGGCGCTCAACAACCGGGTGCTCGACCGGTTCACCGAGGAGGAGCGTGCCCGCCTCGGCGTGCACACCTGCCCGGGCGGGGACCAGGACTCCACCCACAGCCTGGACGTCGACTACGCCGAGCTGCTGCCGAAGCTCTTCCGACTGAAGGTCGGCAACTTCTACGTGCAGCTGGCGAGCGAGGCTGATCCCGACCGCGTTCTCGCCGTCATCGCGGATCAACTCCACCCCGGGATCCGGGTGTTCGTCGGGGTGACCGACCCGATCGACCCCAGGGTGGAGACCCCGGAGGAGGTGTGCGACCGCGTGCTGGCCGCGGCCCGGCACATCCCGGTCGACCAGCTCGGCACCACCGACGACTGCGGGTTCTCGCCGTTCGCCGACGACACCTCCACCGCGCGTGAGACCGCCTTCGCCAAGATCGCGGCGCGGGTGCGGGGCACCGCCCTGGCGGCGGAGGCGCTCGGACTCCGGTAGGGGTTCCTGTTCGGCCGTTCGCCGGGCGCCTGGACGGCCGGCCGGGCCCCTCCGGCGGTCAGGCCGAACCGAGCACGGCCTCAAGGGCGTTGAGGAAGTGGTCGGTGGTCGCCTCGTCCCGGACGGCGATCCGCAGCCACTCCTCGCCCAGCCCCGGGAAGGTGTCTCCGCGCCGGACGGCGAAGCCGTGCTCGCGCAGCCGCTGCCGGACGGCGGCCGCCTCCGGCATTCGCACCAGGACGAAGGAGGCGGCCGGTTCGCCGTACAGCCGCACCGAGCGGAAGGCGGCCAGGCCCTTCACCAAGTGGTCACGCCGGAGCGCGAGTTCGGCCGCCGCCCGGTCCGCCTCGGCGAGCGCCGCAGGGCCGCTGCACACCTCGGCGGCGGCCAGCGCCGGGGTGGACACCGGCCAGAGCGGCTGGGCGGCGGCGAGGCCGGCGATCAGTGGCGCGGGCCCGAGCACGTAGCCGATCCGCAGTCCGGCCAGGCCCCAGGTCTTGGTGAGGCTGCGCAGCACGACGACCCGGCCGGGCAGGTCCCGGACGGAGGCGAGGGACTCCCGCTCGCCCGGGACGGTGTCCATGAACGCCTCGTCCACCACCAGGGTGCGCCCCGGCCGGGCCAGCGCGGCGACGGCCTCGGCGGGGTGCAGCACGGAGGTCGGGTTGGTCGGGTTGCCGAGGACGACCAGGTCCGCCTCCTCGGGGACGGCGCCCAGCCGGAAGCCGTCCTCGGGGGAGAGCAGCACCCGGTGCACCCGGTGTCCGGCGTCCCGCAGCGCTGCCTCCGGCTCGGTGAACTGCGGGTGGACCACGACGACGTGACGAGGCGTCAGAGTCCTGGCCAACAGGACAAAGGCCTCCGCGGCCCCCGCGGTGAGCAGCACCTCCTCGACCGGGCGGGCGTGCCGGGCGGCCACCGCGGCGCGCGCGCTGCTCTGGTCGGGGTAGGCGGCGAGTTCGCCGAGGGTGGCCGCGAGGTGCTCGCGCAGCCAGGCCGGGGGAGTGCCGGTGCGGACGTTGACGGCGAGGTCGACCAGGCCGAGCCCGTCGGCGCGCACCTCGGCGTCGCCGTGGTGGCGCAGGTCGGGTTCGGGGGTGGTCACGTGAGGTCTCCTTGCGGGGTGGTGCGGGTGGGGCTGGTGCGGGCCGGGAGGTGCGGCGGGCGTGACGGGCGGTGCGACCTGCGCGACCTGCGCGGCGGGCCCGTCCGGTGCCGCGGCCCGGGCGATCGCGACCGTGGCCCGCGCCGACTTCCGCTTGGTGACCAGGAGCCGGCCGCCCGGAGCGCTCGCCAGCGCCGCCGCCTCGGCCACGCTCGCGGTGCCGACGGCCGTACCGACCGTGGCGGAGGGGTTCGGCACCGGCACGCCCGCCAGGGCCTCGGGCGGGTGCTCGTCCACCGGCACCCCGCCGAGGCGGTCGGCCGTCCAGCGCACGGCCGGGTGGTCCGCCCTGCCCGTCACGGTCGCCAGCCGGGCCACCGCGGAGCGGTCCAGCCCGGCCTCCCGGAGGGTGTCCGTCAACAGCCGCAGCACCTCGGTCCGCTCGGCGCCGCTGCTCGCGCCGATCCCGACCACCAGGGTGCGCGGGACGACGGCGACCAGTCCGCTCACGTACCGCACCCCTTCGTCCCGAACTCCGGTGATCCCACCACGCCCGGCCGGAACGGGTCAATCGTGGCGGGTGTGACATCGGACGCCAGGCGAGGCGCTGTGCTCGATGCCGGGCCAGGCGCTCTGCCCGACGCTGTGCCAGGTGCTGTGCCCGACGCCGCCGGTCCGCCCCGGGCCGCCGCGCGCGGCAGGTGTTCGTCTGTTCTTCACTTGTGTTGTGGGGTACACGACACTGCGGTGCTCGTACTGTTCTCGGCGCTCCCGCCCGGGAAGCCCCCGACCTCCGGAGGACCTCATGGCCTTCGCACGACTGCGCACCCCCGGAACCCTCGTCCCCGTCCCCGTCCCCGGCGTCCCCGGCGCCCTCCCGCGCCCCTTCCGCCGCCGCCCGCTCACCGCGCTGGCGGTCGGCCTCGGCCTGGTCGCCGGCTCGCCCGGCCTGTGGGCCGCCGCCGGCAGCGCGGCCGCCGACGCCGCCGCCGGGCTGCCCGCGCCGGACCACGTGGTCGTCGTCGTGCTGGAGAACCACGCCTACAAGCAGGTGATCGGCAGCTCCAAGGCCCCGTACATCAACAAGACCCTGGTGGCCGGCGGCGCGACGCTGACCACCTCCTACGCGCTCACCCACCCCAGCCAGCCCAACTACTACATGCTGTTCTCCGGCAGCTCCCAGGGCATCGTGGACGACGGCTGCGTGGACGTCGGCGCCCTGCAGGAGCCCAACCTCGCCTCCGAGCTGATCGGTGCCGGCCAGACCTGGGCCAGCTACAACGAGGGCCTGCCCGCCCCCGGCGCCACCGACTGCAGCAGCGGCGACTACGCCCAGAAGCACAACCCGTGGTTCGGCTTCGGCAACGTGCCGACCTCCAGCGCGTACGGCATGGACGCCTTCCCGAGCGACTACAGCACCCTGCCGAAGGTCTCGTTCGTCGTCCCGGACCTCTGCGACGACATGCACGACTGCTCCGTCGGCACCGGCGACTCCTGGCTCCAGACCAACCTCGACGGGTACGCGCAGTGGGCGAAGAGCCACAACAGCCTGCTGCTGCTCACCTTCGACGAGGACGACAAGCTGTCCGGCAACCGCATCCCGACCCTGGTCTACGGCGCCCACGTCGCACCCGGCAGCAGCACCGCCATCACGTACAACCACTACGACGTGCTGCACACCCTGGAGGACCTGGCCGGGGTCAACACCCACGCGGGCAACTCCGCCGGCGCCGCCGACATCACCGGAATCTGGAACTGACGCCCGTGTACGTCGCGGACTCCCGCAGCTCGAAGGCCCCCGGCGGGCCGGCCACGCAGGCCGCGCCGGCCGGCTCCGCCTCCCCGGCCGCCGGTCCGGTGCGGCGGGGCACCGGCCCGCGCACCGTGCCCGGGGCGGTCATCGCCCTCGGCACGGTCAGCCTGGTCACCGACGTCTCCTCCGAGATGGTCACCGCCGTCCTCCCCCTCTACCTGCTCACCGGCCTCGGCCTCTCCCCGCTCGGCTTCGGCCTGCTCGACGGAATCCAGAACGGCTTCAGCGCCCTCGTCCGGCTGGTCGGCGGCCACCTCTCCGACCGCCGCGGCCGCGACGGCGCCGCCCGCCACAAGGCCGTCGCCGCCGTCGGGTACGGGCTGTCCGCGCTGTGCCGGCCCCTGCTGCTGTTCGTCCACACCGTGCCGCTGATCGGCGCCGTGATCGCCGTCGACCGCACCGGCAAGGGTCTGCGCACCGCGCCGCGGGACGCGATGATCTCGCTCGCCACCGAACCGGCGCACCGTGGCCGGGCGTTCGGCGTGCACCGGGCGATGGACACGGCCGGCGCCCTGCTCGGCCCGCTCACCGCCTTCCTGGTGCTGCGGCTGGCCGGCGGGCCGCTGCTCGCCGACGGCGGGGAGCGGCACGGCTATGACGCGGTGTTCACCGTCAGCTCGTGCGTCGCGGCGCTCGGCGTGCTGATCCTGCTGCTGTTCGTGCCGAACCGGCGGCGGGGTGACGACTTGTCGACTTCCGCACCCTCGCTGCGCGCCGGCCTCGCCCTGCTGCGGCTGCCGGGGCTGCGCAGGCTGACGTTCTGCGCCGTCCTGCTCGGCCTCACCACCGTCAGCGACTCCTTCCTCTACCTGCTCGTCCAGCGCCGCCTCGACCTGCCCGTCTCCCTGTTCCCGCTGCTGCCGCTGGGCACCGCCGCCGCCTTCCTGCTGCTCGCCGTCCCGCTCGGCGCGCTCGCCGACCGGATCGGCCGCCACCGGCTCTTCCTGGCCGGGCACGGGGTGCTGCTGCTCGCGTACGGGCTGCTGCTCTCGCCGCTGCGCGGGCTGCCTGCGGTGCTCTGCGTACTGGTGCTGCACGGCACCTTCTACGCGGCCACCGACGGCGTGCTCGCCGCCGCGGCCGCCGACGCGGTACCCGCCGAGCAGCGCGGCTCCGGGCTCGCCCTGGTCGGCACCGGGCAGGCGCTGGCCCGGTTCGCCTGCTCGCTGCTGTTCGGCGCGCTGTGGGGCGCCGTCGGCGGCCCGGCCGCGCTGGGCTGGTCGGCGGGGGCGCTGGCGCTGTGCGTGCTCGGCGCGGCGGCGGTGCTGCGCCCGTCCGGCGCCGTGGCCCCGGGCCCGTCCGGT
The DNA here is from genome assembly GCF_053598415.1 of Kitasatospora sp. NPDC001132. Lineage (NCBI taxonomy): Bacteria > Bacillati > Actinomycetota > Actinomycetes > Kitasatosporales > Streptomycetaceae > Kitasatospora > Kitasatospora sp. NPDC001132. The sequence goes on from NZ_JBSFKF010000005.1 coordinate 260,996, forward strand.
GCCGTGGATCAGGGCCCGTCCGGTGCCGTGGCCCCGGGCCCGTCCGGCGCCGTGGCCCCGGGCCCGTCCGGACCGGGCGGCGGCGAGCCCGAATCCGTCGGCGGGCAGCCCGAGCCCGCCGTCGCCGCGAAGCCGTCGGAGACGACCAGGAGGAGACCCGATGAACCTGCGGAACCGGACCAGGGTGATCATCCTGCTGGTCGCCGTCGTCCTGCTCGGCGCGGTCGGCACCGGGGCCGTCCTGAACGCCGCCGGCCGCACCGCCCGCCGGGACCAGGCCCAGCCCGGCGGGCCGTCCGTCGAGTCGGGGCCGGTGTCACTACAGGTGCAGAGCGGCGGACGACAGCTGTTGTTCCGCAACATGGCCTGGGGCCCGCACCGGGACGAGATCACCACCGTCGCCGCCGACCACCCGGACGGACCCCGCACCGCCTCCGGCGTCCAGTGCCTGCGCTTCCACGCCGCCGCCGGCACCGGCATCTGCCTCCAGGCACAGCGCGGCGCGCTGGAGGACAGCTACCGCGCCGTCGTCCTGGACGACCACCTGCGAGAGCTCCGCTCGTTCCCGGCGGCCGGCATCCCCACCCGCTCACGGGTCTCGCCGTCCGGGCACCTCGCCGCGTGGACGGTCTTCGTCAGCGGCGACTCCTACGCGGGCAGCGACTTCTCCACCCGCACCTCGATCGTGGACGTCCGGGACTGGAACCTGCGGGAGAACCTGGAGGACTTCGCCGTCGTGCTGGACGGCCACCCGTACCAGGCGCACGACGTCAACATCTGGGGCGTCACCTTCGCCGACGACAACACCTTCTACGCCACCCTCGCCAGCGCCGGGCGGACCCACCTCGTCCGCGGCGACCTCGCCGCCCGCACCCTCACCGCCCTGCACGACAACGTCGAGTGCCCCTCGCTCTCCCCGGACGGCACCCGCGTCGCGTACAAGAAGCGCGTACCCGGCCTGCCCGCCGACTCCCCGTGGCGGCTGTACGTGCTCGACCTCGCCACGATGACCGAGACCGCCACCGCCGAGCAGCGCAACATCGACGACCAGGCGCTCTGGTCCGGCGACGGCACTCTGGTCTACGCGCTGCCCGGCGACTACGGTGCCGATCTGTGGACCGTCCCGGCAGACGGTTCGGGCAGCGCGCAGCCGGTCACCAAGGCCGCGGTCGCCCCCGCCTACCTGGGCTGAGGAACTCTCGGCTACGGTCCCACGTCGAGCAGAGTGTGACGTCCCTGATCGGGCATATTGAACGAATGCCCTGATCAGACGTCCTGATCGAGCGTTCTGATCGAACGGGGGAGCGAGACAACCGTGGACGGCATCCCACCCGAGCGCATGGTGACCGACTCCTGGCCCGCCCTGCACGGCCGCCCGGTCCTACGGCGCACCGTCGCCGTCGGGCTGGTGCTCTGCGTGTCCGTCGCCGCCGCCCTCGTGGTGCGCGGCGTCAACGCGCTCACCGCCGGCACCGCCGGCCGCGAGACCGACCGCGACCGCGCCGAACGCCTCGCCGGCCTCCACCCGTCCCAGCACCCCGGGGTCGGCCGCTTCTACGTCCCGGTCGGCGCCGTCTACACCCACACCTCCGACGGCGCCCCGGTCGCCTACCTGCACTACCGCCTCGGCGGCGGCAGGGCCCCGGGACTCGGCGACTTCCTCAGCGCCTACGACCTCCCCTCACCCGGCCCGGCCTCGCGGCTCCCGGCCGACCTGGTCGCCGCCCTCGGCGGCGACGAACCGGCCGAGGCCCCGGAACTCCCCGCCTCCCCGCTGCCGCCCGCCGCCACGCCGTCCGCGTCCACCTCCGCGTCCACCGAGGGCCCGTCGCCGGAGGCCGACCCCGACAGCCCGGGCGGCACCGCCGGCACCGCGGGAAACCGGGCGGACCCTCTCACCGCCCCCGCGGACCCCGCCGCCCCGACCCCGGCCGTCGCCCCGGCCCCCGACGAGCCCACCGCCGACGACCCGGCCCCGATCCCGACCCCCACCCCGACCTGGACCCCCACCCCCAGCCCCACCGCCGTCCCCACCCGCACCCCCACCGCCCGCCGCATCTACGTCGCCACCATCCCCGGCGGCCTGCCCGGCGCCGCCGACATCTACATCCGCGCCACCGGCTGACCCACCGCCGGGGCCCGGGTGTCGCCGTCCGAGCAGCCCGTTCATCCCCCCGGCCGACCGACGCGCACACGCACACGCACACGCCTGCGCCCCACCGGGACGGGCTCGGCGGGGCGCAGGCGTGTGGTGGCGCGGTCAGCGGGTGGTGGCCGGTGTGGGGTGGGGTGTGGGGGCAAGAGGTGCCGCGGGGGGCGTGGGGGCGGGGGTCGAGGCCGGCGTGCGGCGGGCGGGGGCCTGGCCGACGAGCATGGCGGCGAGGGCGAGGAGGAGGCCGAGGAGCTGCCAGGGGGTGAGGGTCTGGCCGAGGACGAGAAGGCCGCCGAGGGTGGCGACGACCGGGTTGATCAGGCCGAGGAAGGAGGCCGGGCCGGCGCCGAGGTGCTCGATGCCGCGGAACCAGAGGAAGTAGCCGAGCGCGGTGCCGAACACGCCGAGGTAGGCGAAGCCGGCCAGGTTGGTGGCGCTCAGCGCGGGCGGCGCGCCCTCGACCAGGGCGGCGAGCGGGACGAGGAAGACCGAGCCGGCCAGGAGCTGCCAGGCGGTGAGGTCGAGCAGGGTGGCGCCCTCGGGGCGGCCCCAGCGGCGGGTCAGGACGGTGCCCATGGCCATCAGCGAGATCCCGGCGACCATCGCGGCGATGCCGACGCCGTCCAGCCGGGCGCCGCTCTTGAGCACCAGCAGGGCCACTCCGCCGACCCCGACCAGTCCGGCGACCACCGCCCGCCGCCCGGGCCGCACCCGCAGCACGCCGATCGAGAACCCGGCGACGAGCAGCGGCTGGATCGCCCCGATGGTGGCGGCGACGCCGCCGGGCAGGCGGTAGGCGCCGACGAACATCAGCGGGAAGAACAGCCCGATGTTGAGCATCCCGAGTACGGCCGCGCGCCCCCACCAGCGCCCCTTGGGAAGTCGGCGGCCGATCAGCAGCAGGAGCAGCCCGGCCGGGAGCGCGCGGAGTGCGGCGAGCAGCAGCGGGCGGCCCTCGGGCAGCAGCTGGGTGGTGACGAGGTAGGTGGTGCCCCACGCGGCCGGGGCGAGTGCGGCGGTGACGGCGATCCCCGCGCGCTTGCGGTCCATGACGGCCATGGCTTCCCCCTGAACGTTGATTATCTGAACGTTGAGATATTTTCTACGCCCGAGATCGATGAACGTCAAGTATGTGAATGTTAAGATATCCAGGTTGGACAGGCGGGTCCGGACGGCCTCGGGCGGTCGCGGACAGACGGCTCCGGGAGGGCGGCGGACATGCAGCAGCGCGACACCGTGGACGACATCGTCGAGCAGTGGGCCCGGGCCCGCCCCGACCTGGACGCCGGGCCGATGGCGCTGATCGGCCGGCTGCGACGGCTCAACGTCCGGGTCGACAACGCCCTGCGCGAGTACTTCAGCGCCTGCGGCCTGGACTCCTCCGAGTTCGACGTGCTGGCCACCCTGCGCCGCTCCGGCGAGCCGTACGAGCTCAACGCCCGCGCGCTGCTCAAGTCCGCGATGGTCACCTCCGGCGCCATCACCAACCGCGTCGACCGGCTGTCCGCCAAGGGCCTGGTCGAACGCAACCCCTGCCCGAGCGACCGCCGCGCTGTCCTGGTCCGCCTCACCCCGGCGGGCAAGGAGCTGATCGACGGCGCCCTGGCCGGCCACGTCGACAACGAGGAGCGCATCCTCTCCGCCCTCGACGCGGAGGAGCGCACCCGGCTCGACGCCCTGCTGCGCAAGCTCCTCATCGCCCACGGGGACACCGAGCCGCTCCTCTGAATCGGGCCGCCGTCCGGATCGGCCGTCCGAGTCGGGCCCCGTCCGAGTCGGCCCGGCCTGGGCCGTCGCCAGGGGCTGCGCAAGCGGGCTGCACCGACGGGGCCGCACGCCGGGCGGCGTGTCCAGGCGCGTCCCGACCGCGTTATCCCCTGCGGAAGCCCACCGGAGGAGAGGCCCCGATGAAGAGGAAGACCCCCAGGGACATCGCCGTCGACGACCAGCTGCGGGCCGCCGGGGCCGAGGGCGCCCAGTGGCTCACCGCCTCCGGGTGGGGGCCGCCCGTCAGAGTGCCGGTGCAGAAGGCCGCGAAGTGGCAGCAGGAGACCCGGGCCCGGATGCTGGCGTCGCAGCAGGACGAGTCCTGCACGTGGTGCGACCACCTGCTGTACGGCAGCCCGCAGCCCGTCGTCGTGCACGCGGAACACCCGACCCACCTGATTTGCCGCGCCTGCTCGATCGCCGCCCGGCCGCGCCGCGTCTGCCTGGACTGCGGGGAGCCGGCCTCCTCCGCGTCCACGGCCGACGGGCGCGAGGACGTCTTCATGGGCGCGGTGGCGATCTACACCCGGCTGCGCTGCGCCGCCTGCCACCGGTCCGACCCGCCCGCTCAACGGCACCTTCGGCAGGCGGGCCTGACGCGGCCGCCCCGCAGGCCGCTCAACGTCGCGCGACCAGCGCGTACCGCTCGTCGTCCACCGGGCCGCCCCACAGCTCGGCCTCCCCGGTGAGCGGCTCGACCCGTAGCTCGGACACCAACGGCCGGACGGCCGCGGCGAGTTCCTCCGCCCCGACCCCGCCGCCCCACGGCAGCCGCCCTGCACCGGCCGGGTACGGCGGCGGGACGTCGGCGGTCCGCCCGGCCTCGCGCCAGCGACCCTCGACCAGGACCAGTCGGCCGCCGGGCCGCAGCAGTCGCACCCAGGCGCGCAGCGCCCGCTCGGGCTCGGGGAGCGTCCAGAGCAGGTGGCGCGACAGCAGGACGTCGAAGCTCCCGTCCCGGAGCGGCGGCGCGCCCGCGTCGCCCACCAGGAAACGCGCCGTCAGCCCCGCCGCGACCAGCTTCGCCCTGGCCCGCCCGACCATCCGCGGCGCCAGATCCACCCCCGTGACCCGGTGCCCGTCCGCCGCGAGCAGCAGCGCCAGCGACCCGGTGCCGCACCCGGCGTCCAGCACGTCCGCCGGCCCACCCGGCACCCACCCCCGCACCCGCCGCACCCACGCCGCCCGTACCGGCCCCGCCCGCAACCCGTGGTCGGGCTCCTGGTCGAAGGCCGCGGCGGCCGCGTCCCAGTACTCGGCGATGGCCCGTCGGCCGGAGTCACCCATGGCACGCATCATCGCAACACCCACCGACACGCGCGGCCTGGTGACCCCGCCGCGATGGACTGCGGAACGTGTTCCGAACTTTCGTCGAGCCATGTCGACTCCCAGCGTGGCGTGCTCGGAGTCGTCGAAGAACTCCGAGCGTGTCGCGGACACCGTGGAGCGGGCCCAGCGCGTGCACGTCACGCGGCGGGGCGGCGAGAGCCGTCGCGGATCCGGAACCGACGGCCGAACTCCCCGGGCCCCTGCCCGGTGACGATGACGGCGAGGTGGCCGAGCCGTGAGCTGCCGCCGTGGGAGTGCGAGGCGACCGCCGGCGACCGGGTGCGGTAGGTCGTGGACGAGGCGGCCCGCGCCGTCCACCTCGTCTACGCCCCGCCCCCGGCGCGCGAGGGGCACCGACGCACAGCCTCTGACCCGGCCTCGACGCCGACACCCCGTGGTGTGCGTGCTCTTCGGCCCCGGGACTGCATGCCCCCTCACCCCGTCTCGCCCAGGGCCGGCGGCTGCCAGCCGTACGTCGGGGCCGAGCGGCTCAGCAGGGCGCGGGCGGGGAGGAGGCCGGCGAGGGTGAGAGCGGCGGTGCGCAGGCCGGTGGCGGCGGGGGAGCGGAGGGCGACGAGGTCGCCGATCCGGCGGGAGCCGGCCACCACGGCGGTGGTGCGGGGGAGCCGGGCGGCGGTGTAGGAGGGCAGGGCGGCGGCCGGGTCGGTACCGGGGGTGAGCAGGGAGGCGAGGACGACGGCGTCCTCGATGGCCTGGCAGGCGCCCTGGCCCTGGAAGGGACACATCGCGTGGGCGGCGTCGCCGAGGAGGGCGACCCGGCCGTGGTGGTGGGCGGGCAGCGGGTCGGCGAGATCCCAGACGTCGTGGCGCAGGACGTGCTCGGGCTCGGCCAGCGCGAACAGCTGCGGTACCGGGGTGCACCAGTCGCCGTAGCGGCGCAGGAGTTCGGCCCGCTCGTCCCCGTCGGCGGCCCGCTCGCCGGCCGGGGCGAGGGCGGCGCCGTAGACGTAGACCCGCCCGTCGGCGAGCGGGACGATCCCGGCGAGGCATCCGCGCCCCCACACCTCGCCGGCGGCGGCCGGGCGGCGGTCGGGGGTGACGACGGCGCGCCAGGTGGTGAAGCCGCTGTAGCGGGGGCCGGGGTGTCGGGGGAAGAGCCGGCTCCGGGTCGGGGAGCGGATGCCGTCGGCGGCGACGACCAGGTCGGCCGTCTCCTCCCCGTCGGTGGTGCGGACGACGGCGGGCTCGGTGGGGCCGCCGGGGGTGACGAGGGTGGCGGGCGAGCCGGTGCGGACGGTGCCCTCCGGGAGCGCGTCGACCAGCGCGTCGATGACGTCGGCGCGGGCGACGGCGGCGATGGTGTCGCCGAAGTAGGCCTCGAACGCCGTGGTGCTGGTTCGGGCCAGCCAGCGGCCGGAGGGGTGGCGCAGCCCGATGGCGGGGTGCGGGGTGGCGAGGGCGCGCAGGCGCTCGCCGACACCGAGCCGGTCGAGGGAGCGCAGGGCGTTGGGGGCCAGGGCGAGCCCGGCGCCGACGGGTTCGAGGGAGTCGGCGCGCTCGTGGACGCGGACCGGGACGCCCCGGCGGTGGAGGGCGAGGGCCGCGGCGAGACCGCCGATGCCGCCGCCGATGACGATCGCCTGCCGACTGCTCTGTGGGCTGCCCACGGGAGGGCTCCTCTCCTTGCACTACGTCCGTAGTGTGCGTCTGCCCAGCACCGTACTACAGATGTAGTCCACTGGAAACTACTGCTGTAGTGGTTTGGGATCGTCCGAGGAGAGAGGCCATGATCGGACCCATGACGCCCCCGCGCCCCACCCTGATCGCCGACGCCGCCATCACCCTGATCGCCGAACGCGGCCTGCGCGGGCTGACCCACCGCGCCGTGGACGAGGAGGCCGGACTGCCCTCAGGCTCGACCTCCAACCTCGCCCGGACCAGGGCCGCCCTGCTGGAACTCGCGCTCACCCGGATCGTCGAGCGGGAGACCGAGGAGCACCCGGTCCTCACTGCGGAGCCCTCCGCCGCGGCGTCGCCCACCCCCGCCTGCGCGCGGGACCTCCTCGTCCGGGTCGGCGCCGACCTGCTGCACCAGGCACTCACCACCGGCCGCCGGCTCACCCTGGCCCGCCTGGAACTCGCCCTGGAGGCCACCCGGCGGCCCGAACTGCGCGCCGTCTACGACCGGCTGGGCGGGCGCTTCGCCGACATCGCCGCCGCGCTGCTCGCCCGGAGCGGCTCGGCCGCCCCGACGGCGGACGCCCGGCGCCTGATCCGCTGGTGCGACGGCGTCCTGTTCAACGCGACGGCGGGCAGCGGGCACTGGCACGTCCCGTCGCCGGAGGAACTGCGCGACGAGGTGGCGTCCTACCTCGCCGCGCTGCTCGACCGGGAGTAGCCCGCGACCCTACGCGGGGGTGCCGGCCCGCCCGTCCGCCGGCCCGTCCGACGAGTCGGCGGCCGCCACCCGTGCCGCCACGGCCCGGGCACAGTCCGCCGCGGCCGCCCGCGAGCTGTCCACCACCAGGTCGTACGCGACCCCCCGGTGCACCGCCTCCGCCTGCGCGGCGGCCATCCCGGCCACCCGGTCGCCGCGTGCGCCCTCCCTCCGCGCGGCCACCGCAGGATCGCAGCGCACCCCGACCCAGAGCACGTCCAGGCCCTCCAGTGCCGCCCGCCAGCGGGCCTGTGAAGCCGCGCCGCCGAGGAACACCTCGTCCACCACGATCCGGGCCCCGGCCCGGGCCATCGCCGCCACCCCGAGCGTCCAGGCGGCGTCCAGCGCGGCGAACGCCGGTCCGACCTCGACCGTCCCGTCCCCGCTCTCCAGCCCGCCGATCCCCTCGCCGCCGCTGCGCAGCGAGGGTGGCAGTGCCTCGACCATGGTGTCCGTTCCGAGGTGCAGCCAGGGCTCCGGCAGCAGCTCCTGCAGGCATCGCGCGATGCTCGACTTGCCGGAGCTGGACCCGCCGTTGAGGACGATCACATGCATGCGCGCAGCCTAGGCCCGGACACCGCACGGTGTCGCGGCGTTATCCGCCGGGGGCGCACCCGCCGCGGCGCTATCCGCCGGGGGCGCACCCGCCGCGGCGCTATCCGCCGGGGGCGCACCCGCCGCGGCGCTATCCGCCGAAGGTCGTTACCCCGCCGCAGCGTTATCCGCCGAAGGCCGCACCCGCCGTAGCGGCCCCCGCCGCGAAGGCCGCCGCCGCGGCCGTGAAGGAGGACGCCAGCGCCGGTGCGCCCGCCCAGTGCAGGTGCAGGTAGGAGGCGTGCACGTTGCCGCCGGCGAAGCCCTCGGTGCGGGGGCCGGTCGGCAGGCGCCAGCCCCAGGCGGGGAGTTCGCCCGCGCCGGGCTCGCAGACCGTGCGGTGGAACTCGTGGCCGCGCACTCGGGTGCCGGCCGGGGCGAGGGGGGAGTCGTGCAGGGCGACCGCCTCCCGGTAGCCGAGGGTGAGCCGTTCGGTCATCCGGGCGTCGACGGCCAGTACGCCGCACATCGGCAGACCGTCCAACTCCCGCCCCAGGTAGAGCAGTCCGGCGCACTCGGCGGCGATCGGCCCGCCCGCGGCGGCGAACGCGGCGATGGCGTCGCGCAGCGGGGCGTTGCCGCTCAGCTCGCGGACGTACAGCTCCGGGAAGCCGCCGCCGATCACCAGGCCGGCCGTCCCCTCGGGCAGGGCCGAGGCGTGCAGCGGATCGAACGGGACCACCTCCGCGCCCGCCGCGCCGAGCAGTTCGGCGTTCTCGGCGTACGAGAAGGAGAAGGCCGCGCCGCCCGCCACCGCGATCCGCGGCCGGCCGGCCACCGGGGCGACCTCGGCCGACGGGTCCCACGGCTCGGCGTCCAAGCCCGGTGCCGTCCGGGCGAGTTCGAGCAGGGCGTCCAAGTCGACCGAGGAGGCCACCAGTTCACCCATGTCGGCGACCGCCTTGAGGGCCTCGGCCGAGCGTTCCACCGCGGGGATCAGTCCGAGGTGGCGGGACGGCGTGGCGACCGCCGCCGAGCGGCGCAGCGCGCCCAGCACCGGTACGCCGGAGCCCTCCTCCAGTGCCTCGCGCAGGAGTTGCTCGTGCCGGTCGGAGGCGACCCGGTTGAGGATCACCCCGGCGAGCCGCACCTGCGGGTCCCAGGAGGCGAAGCCGTGCACCAGCGCGGCCACCGAGCGGGACTGCGAGGAGCCGTCGACCACCAGCACCACCGGTGCCCGCAGCAGCTTGGCGACGTGCGCCGTCGACGCCAGCTCGCCGCGCCCGGAGGCCCCGTCGAACAGGCCCATGACCCCCTCGACCACCGCGACGTCCGCCCCCGCCGCGCCGTGCAGGAACAGCGGCGCGATCCGCTCCGGCCCGCACAGGAAGGCGTCCAGGTTGCGGCCCGGGCGTCCGGCGGCGAGCGCGTGGTAGCCCGGGTCGATGTAGTCGGGGCCGACCTTGTGCGGCGACACCGCCAGCCCGCGCGCGGCGAGTGCCGCGATCAGGCCGGTGGCGACGGTGGTCTTGCCGGCGCCCGAGGAGGGCGCGGCGACCACGAGGCGGGGAACGGTGCGGGGAACGGTGCGGGGGGCGGTGTTCAACGGTCTACCACTCGATGCCGCGCTGGCCCTTGCGGCCGGCGTCCATGGGGTGCTTGACCTTGGTCATCTCGGTGACCAGGTCGGCGAATCCGGTCAGCGCCTCGGGCGCGTACCGGCCGGTGATGACGACGTGCTGGCTGCCCGGGCGGTTCTCGAGCACGGACACCACCTCCTCCGGGTCGATCCACCCCCAGTGCATCGGGTAGGTGAACTCGTCCAGCACGTAGAAGCGGTACGTCTCGGCCGCGAGGTCCCGCTTGACCTGCTCCCAGCCCTCCTTGGCCGCCTCCTCGCTGGACATCTCCTGCTCGGCGGAGCGCTGGATCCAGGACCAGCCGGAGCCCATCTTGTGCCAGTCGACGGTGCCGCCCTCGCCGGAGGCGCCGAGCACGCGCAGCGCGTTCTCCTCGCCGACCTTCCACTTGGCGGACTTCACGAACTGGAACACCCCGACCGACCAGCCCTGGTTCCAGGCCCGCAGTGCCATGCCGAACGCGGCCGTGGACTTGCCCTTGCCGGGGCCGGTGTGCACGGCGGTGATCGGCTGCGTGCGGCGCTGACGCGTCGTCAGGCCGTCGTCGGGGACGCTCTCGGGGACACCCTTGGGCATGTCGGCTCAGGCCGCCTTTCGCATCGTGGTGGTCGCGCGGTTCGCGGATCGGTTCGCGGAGTGGTTCGTGGAACGGTTCTCGGGCCGGCTCGTGGGTCGGCTCGTGGAGCGGTTCTCGCGGACGAGCGAGGCGACGCCCTCGGGGCGCAGTTCGTCCAGGCTGACGGCGGTGCCGCCGAGCAGCCCGGCCAGGGTGCGGGCCAGGCCCAGGCGGACCGGGCCGGACTCGCAGTCCAGCACCACGCTCGCCGTGCCCTGCGCCGCGAACAGCGCGGCCGCGCGCTGGGACTGCGCCAGCGCGTCCCGCCCGCCGGTGGCCCGGCCGTCGGTCACCACGACCAGCAGCGGGCGCCGGTCCGGATCGCGCAGCCGCTCCACCCGCAGCACCTCGTACGCCCGCAGCAGGCCGGCGGCCAGCGGGGTCCGTCCGCCGGTGGGCAGCGACTCCAGCCGGGCCGCGCCGACCTCCACCGAGGAGGTGGGCGGCAGTGCCAACTCGGCGCCCGTGCCCCGGAAGGTGATCATGCCGATCTTGTCGCGCCGCTGGTAGGCGTCCATCAGCAGCGACAGCACCGCGCCCTTGACGGCGGTCATCCGCTGCCGGGCGGCCATCGAGCCGGAGGCGTCCACCACGAACAGCACCAGGTTCGACTCCCGCCCCTGGCGCACCTGTTCGCGGAAGTCGTCCTTGCGCAGCAGCAGTGCCCGCCCGCTGCGCCCGCGCGCCGCCTGATACGGCGCGGCGGCCTGGAGGGTGGCGGTCAGGTGCAGCCGGCCGAGCGCGCCCTGCGGGCGGCGGGCGCGGACGGTGTGCCCGCCGGTGGTCTCGGCGGGGGAGCGGCGGCCCTGGGCGCCGCGCCCGGTGCCCTTGACGGTGAACAGCCTGGTCCGGTACGGGTCCCCGGCCGCGACCGGCGCCGACTCCCGTGCGGGAGCCGGGTGTTGGGCCGGTACGGGCGGCTGCGCGGGGGCGTCGACGCCCTCGGTGGCGGGTGTCTCGGGCGAGTGTGCCTCGGGGCCGCCGTCGGACGGCTCGGGGGCGCCGCCGCCGTCAGGGCCGCCGCCGTCGGGTCCGCCGTCCTCCGGCCCCCCGTCCGGCCCGCCGTCGCCGTCGCCGTCCGGGCCGGGCCCGTCGCCCTCGGGCTCCGGGTCGTCCTGCCGGGCGTGCTCCTCCAGGGTGCGGTCCAGCTGCTCCTCGTCCAGCCCCGGCGCGTCGAAGGGGTTGCGGCGGCGCCGGTGCGGCAGCGCCAGCCGGGCGGCTCGTCGGACGTCCTCCTCCAGCACCTCGGTGCGCCCGTCCCAGGCGGCCAGCGCGACGGCGGTGCGGGCCATCACGATGTCCGCGCGCAGTCCGTCCACCTCGAACGCGGCGCACACGGCGGTGATCTGACGCAGCGCCACGTCGGTGAGCTCGACCGCCGGCAACAACTCCCGGGCAGTGGTGATGCGTTCGGCGAGCGCCCGCTCCTCCTCGGCGAACCGCGCGGCGAAGCCTGCCGGGTCCGCGTCGTAGGCGAGCCGGCGGCGGACCACCTCGGCGCGCTCGACCGGGTCCCGGGTGGCGGCGATCTCGACGGTCAGGCCGAACCGGTCGAGCAGCTGCGGCCGCAGCTCGCCCTCCTCCGGGTTCATGGTGCCGACCAGCAGGAACCGGGCCGCGTGCCGCACCGACACGCCCTCGCGCTCGACGTACGAGCGCCCCATCGCGGCGGCGTCCAGCAGCAGGTCCACCACGTGGTCCTGGAGCAGGTTCACCTCGTCGATGTACAGCACGCCGCGGTGCGCCCTGGCGAGCAGCCCGGGCTCGTACGCCTTGACGCCCTCGGCCAGTGCCCGCTCCAGGTCCAGCGAGCCGACGATCCGGTCCTCGGTCACGCCGACCGGCAACTCGACCAGCTGGGACGGCCGTTCGGACGCGGACGGGGTGGCGTGCGGCCCGTCCGGGCACTGCGGGTCGGGTGCGGCCGGGTCGCAGGCGAAGCGGCAGTCGTCCACGGTGGCGATGGACGGCAGCAGGCCGGCCAGCGCGCGCACCATGGTCGACTTCGCGGTGCCCTTCTCGCCGCGCACCAGCACGCCGCCCACGGCCGGGGAGACCGCGTTCAGCAGCAGCCCGAGCCGCAGGTCGGCCATGCCGACGATCGCGGTGAACGGATAGCGGACGTCGGTCATGCGTCACTCCCAGGGGCCCCGGGCGGGAGGAACGGCAGCGATCCGGCCGCCGGCACCCCGCCCTCGATCAGCTTCCACAGCGCGTCGGTGTCCGCGTGCTCCTCGATCAGGTCGCCCAGCCGGTCCAGCCGGGCCTCGCGCGCCGCGGCGAAGGAGGTGTCCGGCGCCGGGACGAACGCCCGCCCGGACAACTCGGCGACCTCGCGCAGGAGTTCGCGACGGAATCCGTCGTTCTCCAGCGCGCCGTGCCAGGTCGTGCCCCAGACCGCGCCCACCCGGCAGCCGTCCAGGAAGGCGTCCCCGCCCTCGACCGCCACCACTCCGTGGTGGATCTCGTAGCCCTCGACCCGCTGCCCGTACGCCTCGCCGACCGGGCGGGCCAGCACCTTCTCGGCGCCGAACCGCACGTGCGTCGGCAGCAGCCCGAGGCCCTCGACGGCGCCCGCCTTCGACTCGACCTCGTCCACGATCGAGTGCGCCAGCATCTGGTAGCCGCCGCAGACCCCGAGGACCGGCAGGCCGGCCGCCGCCCGCGCCCGCAGGGCCGGCTCCAGGCCGCGCTCGCGCAGCCAGGCGAGGTCCGCGACGGTGGCCCGGGTGCCGGGCAGCACCACCAGGTCGGCGTCGGCCAGCTCCTCCGGCCTGGTCGCCCAGCGCACCAGCACGCCCGGCTCCTGCACGAGCGCGTCCACGTCGGTGAAGTTGGACAGCCGGGGGAAGCGCACCACGGCCACCCGCAGCACGTCCGCGCCGAGCGGCCCGGGCCCGTCCGCCCGGTCCACCACCGTGGACAGGTCCAGCGAGTCCTCGGCGTCCAGCCAGAGCCCGGGCAGCATCGGCAGCGTGCCCAGCACCGGACGGCCGGTCAGCTCGCGCAGCATGTCCAGTCCGGGTGCCAGCAGGCGCGCGTCGCCGCGGAACTTGTTGACGAACCAGCCCGCCACGTGCCGCTGGTCCTCCGCCGACAGCAGCGCCAGCGTCCCGTACATCGCCGCGAAGACCCCGCCCCGGTCGATGTCCCCGACCACCACCACCGGCAGGGCGGCGGCGGTGGCCAGGCCCATGTTGGCGATGTCGCGGTCGCGCAGGTTGATCTCGGCGGGCGAGCCCGCGCCCTCGCAGACCACCACGTCGTAGCGGCGGCGCAGGTCGGCCAGGCACTCCAGGGAGCGCTCCAGCAGGACGGGCTTGCGCTCGCGGTAGTCCAGCGCGCCCACCTCGGCCACCGGCCTGCCGAGCAGCACCACCTGGCTGCGGCCGTCCGCGCCCGGCTTGAGCAGCACCGGGTTCATCGCCGCCTCCGGCTCCACCCGGGCGGCCTGCGCCTGCATCGCCTGGGCGCGGCCGATCTCGGCGCCGTCGGAGGTGACGAAGGAGTTCAGCGACATGTTCTGCGCCTTGAACGGCGCGACCCGCACGCCCTGGCGGGCGAGCCAACGGCAGATCCCGGCCGTCACCACGCTCTTGCCCGCGTCCGAGGTCGTCCCCGCGACCAGCAGTGCGTTGCTCATCCCCGTCCCCTCATCCTCGGCAGCAGTCGCTTCGTCGGCACCCGTTCCGCGGGCACCCGTTCTGTCAGCGCCCGTTTCGCCAGCACCCGCAGCAGGACGTGCCCCGCGACCGTCGTACCCAGCGCCAGCGCGCCCACCCGCCGGGAGAGCGCGCAGGCCCGCTCGATGTCGTCCACCGTCACCGGCCGCAGCTCCGCGCCCAGTACCGGCCGGTTCTCCACGCGCTCGCCGTACCGCAGCGTCCCGCCCAACCGGACGCCCACCGCGCCGGCGAACGCCGACTCGGCCTGGCCCGCGTTCGGGCTCGGGTGCGCGGAGCCGTCGCGCCGCCAGACCCGCCAGGCCGTCCGCGGTTCGGGCGCGGCTGCCACCGTCAGCAGTGCCGTCAGCCGGGCGCCCGGCCAGCCCGCCAGGTCGTCCAGCCGGGCCGAGGCCCAGCCGAACCGGGCGTAGCGCGGCGAGCGGTGGCCCACCATGGCGTCCAGGGTGTTCACGGCGCGGAAGGCGAGCAGGCCGGGCGTGCCGGCCAGGGCGCCCCAGGTCAGCGCGTTGACCACGGCGTCGGCGGTGTTCTCCGCCACCGACTCGACCACCGCCCGGGCGATCTGCTGCCCGTCCAGCGCGCTCGGATCCCGTCCGCACAGGTGCGGCAGCCGTTCCCGCGCGGCCGTGAGGTCGCCCGCCGCCAGCGAGCGGCCGATGGTGCGCGCCTCCCGGGTCAGCGAGGTGCCGCCGAGCACCGTCCAGGTCGCGGCCGCCGCCAGCGCCGCCCGGCCCAGCGGGCGCCGGCCCACCGTACGGTCCAGGGCGAGTGCGCCCGCCGCGACCGCGCCCACGCACAGCGCCGTGTACCCGGCCCCGGCGGCGCGGCCGTCGCGCCACAGCCGCCGCTCCAGCCGGGTCGCGGCGCTGCCGAAGACGGCCACCGGGTGGCCCCGGCGGGGGTCGGCGAAGCGGGCGTCGGCGGCGTAGCCCGCGGCGGCGCCGAGCGCGAACGCGGCGGCGCGGGTCAGCGGACGGCGCGCGGAAGGCGCGGGCGGGATCATCGGTCGCACGGCGGAGGGCAGCTCGGGGTCGGGCAGGGCGGGGCAGCCTGCATCGCGTGCGTGTCCTCACTCAGGGTCCGCGCCCTGGATCGACGTGACGGCGGCGAGAGTCTCCTGGCTTCCGGGTCGAACGCACCCTCGGAGCCTTCCAGCGGCCGTCGACGGCCCGCCGTGGCGATGTTCCGAGCGTGCTCCCCGGTGACAGTGGCGGGACCGCGCCGGACTTCCACCGGCTTCCTCTCCATGCCTCCGTTTGGCCCCAGGATCCCATCACGGGCTCGAACCGGGAGTCAACCGAGGTCACGGAGGGGTTGGTCACACGCGGACGCCGCTGACGCCCGTGGGACCGGTCGGCGCTGCGGGCCGAGGACGGGGCCTGCCACTGCCTGCCCTCGTCCTCGTCCTCGGCCTTCGTCTTCCCGCCGGCCCGCCGTCCTCGCCACCCGTCCGCGGCGCCACCTCGGCAGAGCCAGGGCCGCCGGCTCCTCGGCAGGGCCGGTCCGCCGCCCGGGTGACCCGGACGGCCCAGCCCGGTGGCCGGGCGGGCGGGGCGCCGGTGAACTGGTGTCCGAACACCGTCCGGTCCGTGAGGCAGGAGAGCGGGGAGCGAAATGCGTTGGGGAACCGCAGCCGTCGTGGCGGCCGCCGCGGTCGGGGCCGCCGTGCTGGTGATCGGCCGTCGGGCATCCGAGCGGATGGTCCGTCCGGTGACCACCGTTCAGGAGTCCGCTCCGGTCGTGGTCCGCGGCCTCGCCCCCGGCCGGGTCACCTTCACCCGCGGCCCCGGGAGCCTGCGCCCCGGCCGCTGGGCGGTCGAGTGGGCGGACGGCGGTCACGCGGTCGTCGAGGAGATCCTGCACGGCGACGAGCAGGAGGTCACCCGCCGGCTGGTCCGCGCCGACCGGGGCACCCTCACCCCCGGCACCGAGGTCCGCTTCACCCCGCGGGTCCACCTCGGCGACCCCACCGAGGCGCTCGGCCTCGCCTTCGCCGACACCGCCGTCGACGGCGAGCTCGGCGCCCTTCCCGCCTGGCAGCTCGACGGCAAACGCGGCACCTGGGTGATCCTGGTGCACGGCCCCGAGGCCGACCGTCGGCAGACCCTCCCCGTGCTCCCCGTCCTCGACCGGCTCGGCCTGCCCGCCCTCGCCGTCACCTACCGCGGCGACCGGGGCGCCCCCGCCTCCCCGGACGGGCTCAGCCACTTCGGCGAGACCGAGTGGCGCGACGTCGAGGCGGCGATACGGCTGGCGCTGCACAGCGGCGCCGGCAACGTGATCCTCTACGGTTGGTCCCTCGGTGCGACCATGGTCCTCCACACGGCGGCCCGCTCCGCCTGGTCGCACGCCGTCCGGGGCCTGGTCCTCGACTCGCCCGTGCTCGACCGCCCGGCCTCCGCCCGCCGGGACGCCGCCCGCTCCGGCTTCCCGGGCGTCGCGGCGGAACTCGGCGCCCTCGCCGCCGAGGGGCGGACCGGCGTCGAGCTCGCCGACTTCGGCCGCATCGCCGAGGGCGCCGACCTGCGGGTGCCCACCCTCCTCCTGCACAGCCCCGAGGACCGGATCGCCCCCTTCGGCGCCGCCGAGAAGCTGGCCGCCGCCCGCCGCGACGTGGTCAGCCTCCAGGCCTTCCCCGGCGCCGACCACGCGACCCTCTGGAACAGCGCCCCCGAGCGCTATACCGAACTCCTCCGCCGGTGGCTCACTCCGTTGCTCTAGCCGCCTTCCGCGCGAGTCCTGTCGCGCGAGCCGTTCCGCGCGAGCCGTTCCGCGCGAGCCGTTCCATGCGACCCTTTCCGCGCGAGTGCTGCCGTACGAGCCGTCCCGCGTGAGCCCCCCTCTCCGCGCGGGGCGCTTTCGGCCGGGTCCCGTCGGTTTTTCCGTTCGGCTTCCCCCCGTCCACGAATGAACGTTTCTCCCATGACGTCGAGCGCGCACGAGAAGTCGGCCCGTCCGACTTCTCGTGCAGCACGATCCCCCAACCCCCGCCAGCCATCCGTCCGGATTCGGGCTGGACAGCCCGGCCGGAAGTCGGGGGGAGGGGATTGCCGGTGCGAAATCCGGCACGTCGTCAGGGGCAATAGTTGGTCCGATCCCTTACCCCCCACCCGTACGCACGGTGACCGGCCGAGTATTCCCGGCAACCGAGGCGCCTGGGATGGCATGGGCAGGCCATACGTTTCCGGCCAGGCGGTTTGCCGCTGTTGCCCGATCTTGCGGAGGTGCCGCCGCCGCTCGCCCTGTCGTACGGACAACCGGATGTGACAGAAGGCCGGTACAAGGGGAAGACTGCTCGACGTGACGTCTCGGAACCCGCGCGACCGTGATGCCCCGCTCCCGCCGACGATCGGTACCGGTGCGACGGTGACCCGTCTCCCCGGAACGGCCCAACGGCCCGCCGGTGGCAGGCCGGGTGGGGCGGGTGTCCCCCGTAACGGAGTACCCCGGCGACGGGGGCCGGCTCCGGCTCCCGGGCGGGGTCGGGTTCCCGTGCCGGAGGGCTTCCCGGCACCCGCCGAGCTGGCGCCGCTGGCCCGCCGGATGCTGGTGGACGCCGTTCGGGTCGCCCGCTGGGCCGGCGAGCTGGCCGAGGTCGACAAGCGCGGCGAGCTGCTCCCCGAGGATGCCCGTGCGGCGGGCCGGGCGCTGGCCATGACGGTCGGCGCCGCCGCCAAGGCATGGGGGCAGGCGCTGCTGGTGGGTCTGGTCGAGGCCCGGGACGGCGGAGCCGGCCCCGGCTGGCGCCTGCACGCCTGGGAGCACGACGACGAGGCCGTGGTGCGCGGCTGGTCGGCGCTGTTCGACGCCTGGACCCTGCTCGCCCCGGTGCCGCCCGCCGCGCTGCGCGGCGTGTTCGCCGTACTCGCCGGGCAGGCCGTGGACCAGGCTCCGCAGCTGCTCTCCTTCCTGCACCTGGTGGACGGCCCGGTCGCCGAGAGCGAGCTGCTGGAGCTGCTGCGCCGCGGGCTGGACGAGCGCCGGGTCGGCGCGGGCCTCGGCGGGCCGGGCCTGTCGCCGGTGCCGCACGCGGCCTCGGCCGTCTCCGCCGTCCGCGGCACCTGCCGCGCGCCGCAGATCGACACCCCGGCCGCGCCCTCGGACGTGGCCGCCGTCCTGGACTGGATGCTGGACGGCCTGGCGGCGGTCGGCGCCCTGGTGCGCAGGAACGATGCCGCGGAGCTGTCGCCGCTCGGCCACTGGGCGGTGCGGGCCAAGCTGGAGGAGATCTGCACGGTCGCCCAGACCGCGGCCGGGCACATCGAGCAGAGCGCCTTCGAACTGCTGAACGCCTGCGCCGACTACTCGCCGGGCCCGGCCCGCGCCGAGTTCCGCGCCTGGGTCGCGGCCCGTCCGGCGGACCGCGCGGTGGGCGAGCTGCTGGAGGCCGCCCGGGGCGACGACGCGCTGGTGCGCGGCCTGGCCTTCGAGGCGCTGCGGGTGGCCGGAGGGCCGGCCGAGCAGGCGGTGCGTGCGGCCGTGGACGCGCCGGTGCTGCGCCCCTACGCGCTGCTGTGGCTGGCGGAGCGCGCGGACGAGGGCGTCTCCCCGGCGGATGTGCTGGGCGCGGAGGACGCGGCCTGGCTCTGGGTGGACACCGCGGCCGCGGTGCTCGACCACGGGGAGACCGAGTTGCTGGTGGGCCACGTCGAGGGCGCCTCGGCGGGCGACCCGGTGCGGCTGTTCGCCCGGGCCCGGCAGTCCGGGCATCCGCGGGCGGCCTCGGTGCTGACGGCGGTCTCGGGCGTGCACCCGGACCCGGGCGTGGCCCGGGCGGCCCGTCGTTCGGCGTTCAGCGTGCACACCGGTGGCGCCTGATTTTTATGACATTTGAGATGGAGTTCGTCGTCCCCGGCGACGGCGGCTCCGTCGTGCACTGACCGCGCCTCCGTCGTTCACGTCGCCGTCAGTACCGACCGTGTGTTGGGCGCCCGCACCCGAGGCGGTCGAGTGTCGTGAAAAGTCATAAGAGTCAGGGCCCGGAACCTGTTGGTTCCGGGCCCTGACTCTTATGACTTTTGCGGGGAATCAGCCGATCCGAGACTCAGCCCGCCGAGCGCGGACGTCGCCGACCTTCTGCCCCACCTTGCGGCGGATGACCAGCAGCGGCGCCATCGCGGCGAGCGTGATCTGGGCGAACGCCCCGACGTGCATCAGGTTGTCGCCACCGGGCAGCCCGGTGGCCCAGGCGGCCAGGCAGCCGATGGAGACCACGATCCAGCAGAGCGTGGCGGTGGCCAGCAGCCCCTGCGGCTTCGGGTACTCGATCCGGCTGACCATCAGGTACGCGGCGCCGAAGATGGCGAGCAGACCGGGCAGGAACGGCGGGTCGAGCAGCACGATGGCGATCACCGTCATCGCGCCCATCGGGCAGGGCATGCCCTGGAACACCCCTGGCCGCATCTTGACGGCCGAGAAGCGGGCCAGCCGCAGGACCACCGCGAGCAGCACCGTGATCGCGATGAGCGCCGACAGCTTGGTGTTGGACCCCTGGGAGACCATGCCCCAGACCGCGACGAAGTAGGCCGGCGCGATGCCGAAGCTGATCAGGTCCGCCAGGTTGTCCAGTTCCGCTCCGAGGGCGGAGGAGCGCAGCTTGCGCGCCACCAGGCCGTCGAAGAGGTCGCACATCGAGCCGATCAGCAGCAGCGTCACCGCGGTGGCGGCGCTGTGCCGGTCCGGAGCGGCGTCCGGGTTGGTGATGTGGGGGACCAGGACCCCGGTGGTGATCGAGTAGATCGCCAGGAAGCCGCAGACGGCGTTCCCCAGGGTCAGGAAGTCGGCGGTGGACAGGTGCTGAGGAGAGCGCGGGGCGCGCAGCTCGCGGTCGCGCGCCCAGCGGCGGCGCCGCAGGGCCGTCTCCTCGTCGTCCAGGCCGACGATTGTTTCAGGATCAGTCACGGTCAAGGCGCGTCACCCCGGCTGTGGTCTTCTGGCCGACCTCGACGCCGACCTCGACGCCGGCCGGCAGGTAGGTGTCGACCCGGGACCCGAACCGGATCAGGCCGATCCGGTCGCCCTGCTCGACCTTGGTTCCGGCGTCCACGTACGGCACGATGCGGCGGGCCACGGCCCCCGCGATCTGGACCATCTCGATGTCGCCGAGCTCGGTGTCGAAGTGCCAGACGACCCGCTCGTTCTGGTCGCTGTCCTTGTTGAACGCGGGGACGAAGCCGCCCGCGACGTGCTCGACCGACGTCACCGTGCCCGGCAGGGGCGCGCGGTTGACGTGGACGTTCAGCGGGCTCATGAAGATCGCGACCCGGGTGCGACCGTCCGGCCAGGCGTCGATGCTCTGCACCACGCCGTCGGCGGGGGAGATCACTCTGCCCGTGCCGACCTCACGCTCGGGGTCGCGGAAGAACCACAGCATGCCCGCGCTGAGCGCGCAGGCGGGTACCGCCGCCAGGGCCCACTTGCCGCTGCGCCGGGTGAGGGCGGTGGTCACGGCGGCCGTGGCGAGGGTGGGGACGAACCAGGGGGTGGCTCCGCGCGCGATGGTCACGCGGGGTCGCCGACCGGCCGTCGGGGCTGCGAGGGCATCGCGGTCCGTGACGGAGGTGTGAGGGGACGGGCTGATGGGCATCGAAGACCTTTGTCGCGGGGGATCATGGCCGCTGGACGGGGGCCACCGCGGGATCGGTAATAGAGGGACGGCTTGCTGTCCCGGTGGATGCTATCGGGAGCACACGGTGGGTGGGCAACCCGCCTGCTCGTTCATGTGTCCGGTGGCGGCGCGTATGCGCGTCCACCCCTACGACCGTAGCTCGACCCGGTCCGGTTCCCAAGGGACCCGACGGGGCTGGTGACTCTTGTCTCAACGGGTACGCCGACGGAACCCGTCGGGCGAAACGGCCGTAGCGGCCGGAAGCGGGTGTGCGGAAGCGGCCGCAGGGCGTGTCGTTGCAGCTGTACGCCCTGCGGCCGCTTCGGGAGGGCCGTGCCGGACCCAGGCGGACCAGGCCGGGCCCGTGACGGGGCACGGCGCTCCGCCGGGACGGGCCCGCACGCCCGTCGACCGGCGGCTCGAGGAACCGCCCGGCGACGTGGTCCGTCGGGCGGGCGGCCCGGGGATCAGTCGGCGATCCGGTACTCCTCGAGGAGCCGGCGTCCGACGATCATCTTCTGGATCTCCGCAGTACCTTCACCGATGAGCAGCATCGGGGCCTCGCGGTAGAGGCGCTCGATCTCGTACTCCTTGGAGAAGCCGTAGCCGCCGTGGATGCGGAAGGCGTCCTCGACGACCTCCTTGCAGTATTCGGAGGCGAGGTACTTGGCCATGCCGGCCTCGAGGTCGTTGCGCTCGCCGCTGTCCTTCTTTCGGGCGGCCATGACCATCATCTGGTGGGCGGCCTCGACCTTGGTGGCCATCTCGGCGAGCTTGAACTGGATCGCCTGGTGCTCGGCGATCTTCTTGCCGAAGGTGGAGCGCTGCTGGGCGTAGGAGATGCCGAGCTCGAAGGCGCGGCGGGCGACGCCGCAGCCGCGGGCGGCGACGTTGACGCGGCCGACCTCGACGCCGTCCATCATCTGGTAGAAGCCGCGGCCCGGGACGCCGCCGAGGATGCGGTCGGCCGGGATGCGGACGTCCTGGAGGACCAGCTCGGTGGTGTCGACGCCCTTGTAGCCCATCTTCTCGATCTTGCCGGGCACGGTCAGGCCGGGAACCTTGGGGTTCGGCCCGAAACCGGCCTCCTTCTCGATCAGGAAGGTGGTCATGTTCTTGTACGGGGTGTTGCCGCCCTCGTCGGTCTTGCAGAGGACCGCGACGAGGGTGGAGGTGCCGCCGTTGGTGAGCCACATCTTCTGGCCGTTGAGGACGTAGAAGTCCCCGTCCTTGACGCCCTTGGTGGAGATGGCCGAAACGTCGGAGCCGAGGCCCGGCTCGGACATCGAGAAGGCGCCCCGGATCTCGCCGGCCGCCATCTTCGGCAGGAAGTAGTCCTTCTGCTCCTGGGTGCCGTGGGCGTTGATCATGTGTGCCACGATGAAGTGGGTGTTCACGATGCCGGAGACGGACATCCAGCCGCGGGCGATCTCCTCGACCACCAGGGCGTAGGTGAGCAGCGACTCGCCGAGGCCGCCGTACTCCTCGGGGATGGTGAGGCCGAACAGGCCGAGCTGCTTCATCCCCTCGACGATGGCGGTCGGGTACTCGTCCTTGTGCTCCAGCTCGGTCGCGACCGGAATGATCTCCTTGTCGACGAAATCCCGCACGGTGGCGAGGATGTCCCGCTGGATCTCGGTGAGGCCGTCGGTCTGTGCGAGGCGTCCCATCGTGCGGCTCCGAAAGGTCTGAGGGTCTGCGGAAAGTCGGGGAATCCCGGGGGGGGGATTGCGGGGGCCCTGCCGGCGTGGCTGCGGCAGCAGGGCCCCCGTACCGGGTGGGGCGCGGCCGATGACGGCGGCCTGCCCGTCCGGGGTCTCTCGAGGGACCCGCCCCGGAAGGAGGGCTCCCTATAAAGGGGAGAGGGGGACCAAAGGGGAGAGGTGGACCTGGGAAGGGCGAGCGGCTCAGGCGAGCGGGGTCGGACGGCCGGGCTGCTCGCCGCCGCGCTCCTTGGCGTACGTCTCGGTCGGCACCATCACCTTGCGGCGGAAGATGCAGACGACCGTGCCGTCCTGCTTGTACCCCTTGGTCTCGACGTACACGATGCCGCGGTCGTCCTTGGACTTGGACGGCCACTTGTCGAGCACGGTGGTCTCGCCGTAGATGGTGTCGCCGTGGAAGGTCGGCGCGACGTGGCGCAGCGACTCGATCTCCAGGTTGGCGATCGCCTTGCCTGAGACGTCCGGGACGGACATGCCGAGCAGCAGCGAGTAGATGTAGTTGCCCACCACGACGTTCTTGCCGAAGTCCGTCGTCTTCTCCGCATAGTTGGTGTCCATGTGGAGCGGGTGGTGGTTCATGGTGAGCAGGCAGAAGAGGTGGTCGTCGTACTCGGTGACCGTCTTGCCGGGCCAGTGCTTGTAGACCGCGCCGACCTCGAACTCCTCGTAGGTGCGTCCGAACTGCATGGCGTGGGCCCTCAGCTTTCCGGGATCTCGAACTTGGTGGTGCGCTGCATGCCCGCGGCGCGGCCCTTGCCGGCGATGACGAGCGCCATCTTGCGGCTGGCCTCGTCGATCATCTCGTCGCCGAGCATCGCGGAGCCCTTGGCGCCGCCCGCCTCGGAGGTGCAGTAGTCGTACGCGTCGAGGATCAGCTCGGCGTGGTCGTAGTCCTCCTGGGCGGGCGAGTAGATCTCGTTCGCGGCGGAGACCTGGTCCGGGTGGAGCACCCACTTGCCGTCGAAGCCGAGGGCGGCCGAGCGGCGGGCGACCTCGCGGTAACCCTCCTGGTTGCGGATCTGGAGGTACGGGCCGTCGATCGCCTGGAGGTCGTTGGCGCGGGCGGCCATCAGGATGCGCATCAGGATGTAGTGGTAGGCGTCGGCACCGTAGCCGGGCGGCTGCTCGCCGACGACCAGCGACTTCATGTTGATGGAGGCCATGAAGTCGGCGGGGCCGAAGATGATGGTCTCCAGCCGGGGCGAGGCCTCGGCGATGGCGTCGACGTTGATCAGGCCCTTGGCGTTCTCGATCTGCGCCTCGATGCCGATGCGGCCGACCTCGAAGCCCATGGTCTTCTCGATCTGGGTGAGCAGCAGGTCGAGCGCCTTGACCTGCTCGGCGTCCTGCACCTTGGGCAGCATGATGCAGTCGAGGTTGGTGCCGGCACCCTCGACGACGGTGATCACGTCGCGGTAGGTCCAGTGCGTGGTCCAGTCGTTCACCCGCACGACGCGGGTCTTGCCGCCCCAGTCGCCGTTGTTGAGTGCGTCGACGATGTTGTGGCGCGCGCTCTCCTTGACCAGGGGGGCGCAGGCGTCCTCCAGGTCGAGGAAGACCTGGTCGGCCGGCAGGCCCTGGGCCTTCTCCAGGAAGCGCGGGTTGCTGCCGGGCACCGCGAGGCAGGAGCGGCGCGGGCGCAGGCGGTTGACTGCAGTCATAAGAATCGAGGGTTCCTTCCCAGTGGTCAGCTGGTCAGCTGGTCAGTTCGTGGCCGCGGTCGGTGCGGGCGTCCACGGCTGGAGCTTGTTGGCCAGCCGGATCTCGTCCACGATCCGGCCGATGATGGTCGTGATGCCGAAGTCCTTCGGGGTGAACACGGCGGCGACGCCGGCGGCCTTGAGGGCCTCGCCGTCCGCTGCCGGGATGATGCCACCCACGATCACCGGGACATCCTCCACCCCGGCGCGGCGCAGCCGCGTCAGCACGTCGGGCACCAGCTCGCTGTGCGCGCCGGAGAGGATGGACAGGCCCACGCAGTGCACGTCCTCCGCGACGGCGGCGGAGACGATCTGCTCCGGGGTCAGCCGGATGCCCTGGTAGACCACCTCGAACCCGGCGTCGCGGGCCCGGACGGCGATCTGCTCGGCGCCGTTGGAGTGCCCGTCCAGGCCGGGCTTGCCGACCAGCAGGCGCAGCTTGCCGGCGCCCAGTTCCGCGGCGGTCGCGGCGACCGCGGCGCGGACCTGCTCCAGCTCGCCGCCCGGCTCGGCGGCCACCGCGACGGGGGCGCCGCCGACGCCGGTGGGCGCGCGGTACTCGCCGAACACCTCGCGCAGGGCGAAGGCCCACTCGCCGGTGGTGACGCCGGCCCGGGCGCAGGCGAGCGTGGCCGGCATCAGGTTGGCCTCGGTGGCGGCGACGGTCTTGAGCTCGGCCAGCGACTCCTGGACGGCGGCCTCGTCGCGCTCGGCGCGCCAGGCCTCCAGGGCGGCGAGCACGGACTGCTCGGAGGCCGGGTCGACCACCATGATCGCGCTGTCGAGGTCGGCGGTGAGCGGGCTCGGCTCGGTGGTGTCGAAGCAGTTCACCCCGACGATCTTGTCCTCGCCGGACTCGATCCGGGCCCGGCGGGCGGCGTGCGAGGCGACCAGGTTGGACTTCAGGTAGCCGGACTCGACGGCGGGAATCACCCCGCCCATCTCCAGTACCTTGGCGATCTCGGCCTCGGCGCCGGCCAGCAGCTCCTCGGTCTTGGCCTCGACCACCTCGGAGCCGTTGAAGATGTCGCCGTACTCCAGGAGGTCCGACTCGTACGCCAGCACCTGCTGGATGCGCAGCGACCACTGCTGGTCCCAGGGCCTGGGCAGGCCGAGCGCCTCGTTCCAGGCGGGCAGCTGGACGGCCCGGGCGCGGGCGTCCTTGGAGAGGGTGACGGCCAGCATCTCCAGGACGATCCGCTGGACGTTGTTCTCCGGCTGGGCCTCGGTCAGACCGAGCGAGTTGACCTGGACGCCGTAGCGGAAGCGGCGCTGCTTGGGGTCGGTGACGCCGTAGCGTTCCAGGGTGACCTTCTCCCACAGCCGGGCGAAGGCGCGCATCTTGCACATCTCCTCGACGAAGCGCACCCCGGCGTTCACGAAGAAGGAGATCCGGGCGACCACCTCGCCCATCCGCTCGGCCGGCACCTGGCCGGAGTCGCGCACCGCGTCGAGCACCGAGATGGCGGTGCACATCGCGTAGGCGATCTCCTGGACGGGCGTGGCGCCGGCCTCCTGCAGGTGGTAGCTGCAGATGTTGATCGGGTTCCACTTGGGGATGTTGCCGACCGTGTAGGCGATCATGTCGGTGATCAGCCGCACCGACGGGCCGGGCGGGAAGACGTGCGTCCCGCGCGACAGGTACTCCTTGACGATGTCGTTCTGGGTGGTGCCGGTGAGCGTGGCGATGTCCGCGCCCTGCTCCTCGGCGACCACCTGGTAGAGCGCCAGCAGCCACATCGCGGTGGCGTTGATCGTCATGGACGTGTTGGTCCGTTCGAGCGGGATGCCGTCGAACAGGGTGCGCATGTCGCCGACGTGGCCCACCGGGACGCCGACCCGGCCGACCTCGCCGCGGGCGAGGACGTGGTCGGAGTCGTAGCCGGTCTGGGTCGGCAGGTCGAAGGCGACGGACAGGCCGGTCTGGCCCTTCGCCAGGTTCCGCCGGTAGAGGGCGTTGGAGTCGCTCGCGGTGGAGTGGCCGGCGTACGTGCGCATCAGCCAGGGGCGGTCGCGCTTCTGGGGCTCGGTCATCAGACGTTCCTGAAGCGGTTGATGGCGGGCAGGTGCTTCTCCCGCAGCTCGTGGTCGGTCACGCCCAGGCCCTCCTCGGGGGACAGGCAGAGCACGCCGACCTTGCCCTGGTGCTTGTTGTGGTGCACGTCCAGGGCGGCCTGGCCGGTCTCCTCCAGGGAATAGACCTTGGAGAGGGTCGGGTGGATCCTGCCCTTGGCGATCAGGCGGTTGGCCTCGAAAGCCTCGCGGTAGTTGGCGAAGTGCGAGCCGACGATCCGCTTGAGCGACATCCACAGGTACCGGTTGTCGTACTGGTGCATGTAGCCGGAGGTGGAGGCGCAGGTGACGATGGTGCCACCCTTGCGGGTGACGTACACCGAGGCGCCGAAGGTCTCCCGGCCCGGGTGCTCGAAGACGATGTCCACGTCCTCGCCGCCGGTGAACTCGCGGATCTTCGAGCCCAGGCGCTTCCACTCGCGCGGGTCCTGGGTGTTCTCGTCCTTCCAGAACCGGTAGCCCTCGGCGGAGCGGTCGATGATCGCCTCGGCGCCCATGGCGCGGCAGATCTCGGCCTTCTGGTCGCTGGAGACCACGCAGATCGGGGTGGCGCCGCCGGCCAGCGCGTACTGGGTGGCGTACGAGCCGAGGCCGCCGCTGGCGCCCCAGATCAGCACGTTGTCGCCCTGCTTCATGCCGGCGCCGTTGCGCGAGACCAGCTGGCGGTAGGCGGTGGAGTTGACCAGGCCCGGGGAGGCGGCCTCCTCCCAGGTGAGGTGCCTGGGCTTGGGCAGCAGCTGGTTGGTCTTCACCAGGGCCAGCTGGGCCAGGCCGCCGAAGTTGGTCTCGAAGCCCCAGATGCGCTGTTCCGGGTCCATCATCGTGTCGTTGTGGCCGTCCGCGGACTCCAGCTCGACCGAGAGGCAGTGCGCGACGACCTCGTCGCCCGGCTTCCAGGCGTTGACCCCGGCGCCGGTGCGCAGCACCACGCCGGCGAGGTCGGAGCCGACGACGTGGTACGGCAGGTCGTGGCGCTTCGTCAGCGGCGACAGCCGGCCGTAGCGCTCCAGGAAGCCGAAGGTGGAGACCGGTTCGAAGATCGAGCTCCAGACGGTGTTGTAGTTCACCGCGCTGGCCATGACGGCGACCAGCGCCTCGCCGGGGCCCAGCTCGGGCAGGGCCACCTCGTCGAGGTGAAGGGACTTGCGGGGGTCCTTGTCGCGGCTTTCGAGGCCCGCGAACATCTGCTCCTCGTCCTTGTGGAGCGTCACCGCTCGGTAGGACTCGGGGAGCTTGATCGCCGCGAAGTCCGCCGACGTGCTGTCGGTGCTGAGGATCGCGTCGAGGATTTCCTGCATGGCTGCCTCCGAAGGCGTACCTGTGTGAGGGGCACAGGGCGTCTGGGGGAGCCGGGAGCGGACACCGGCTTCGCTGAGGTGGGTGGTGGGCGGGTCAGGCTGGGCGCCCGGGTGGACCGGGCCGTGCTGGCTCTGCTCCCGGGGTGTGGGAACGCCGGACGACGGCGCGCCGAGGTGGGGAGCCGCGGCGCCGCGACCGGTGAGTAACAAGGTAGTGGCACCCTGTGCCACTCGTAAAGACACCGGGTGTCACGAATTCGGGCGGCCTTCGGGGCTGCGTGACGCGCGTTGAGCGGGCATGCGAAGGGCCCGCGCCGATCGGTCGGCGCGGGCCCGATGTAGAGCTCTGACCTGCGTGAATACTGCGTCTACGACTCCTGGGCGCCACTCAGTGCGGCCCGGATGCTGTCCACCACGACGTCCAGTGGAGCGTCCGTCCGGGCGACTGTGATGAGTACCTCACCCCCGGGGCTGGCACTCAGTGCGCTCTGTGCCCCGGTGTCCCCGGGGGTCCCATTGGCACCCGGTGCCACCAGCGAGCCCCGGCGTCTGGCACCCGGTGCGCTGGAGGCCCAGAAGGTCCGCCGGATCACCTCGAAGGAGTGGTCCAGCTGCGCCTCCACGTCGCCCCGGCCGCCGGCCCGCAGCCAGCGCCGCAGCACGTGGTTGTGCGCCGCGACCACTGCCGCCGCCGAGACCTCGGCCAGCATCGAGTCGTCCTCGCCGCCCCGCTGCCAGCCGGTCGGGATGGACTCACCGGTGTCGAAGCGCCCCAGCAGGTAGCGGGTGAACAGCCGCTCGTAGCGGGCCACCACGGCGATCTCCCGCTCGCGCAGCGCCGGAACCTGACGGATCAGCTGGTACCGCGCCACCGACACCCCCGGGGTGGAGGCGTACATCCGCAGCACCTCCTTGATGCCGCGGCAGACCACGTCCAGCGGGTGCTCCTCCGGCTCCGCGCTGGCCAGCAGGTCGGCGACCCGGACCAGGGTGTCGTCGTGGTCCGGGAAGATCGCCTCCTCCTTGGACCGGAAGTACCGGAAGAAGGTGCGCCGGGCCACCCCGGCGGCGGCCGCGATCTGGTCGACCGTGGTCTCCTCGTAGCCCTGCGAGGCGAACAGCTCCATCGCCGCCGTGGCCAGGTCCTGGCGCATCTGCTGGCGCTGCGCCGCCGCCCGGCGGCTGCCCGGCCCGCCCTCCGGTCCGGTGCCCCCGGTCGAGGGAGCGGTCCGGTCGGTGCCGCCATGCGGCCCGGTGGGGTGCTGCGGGGAGGTTGACTGAACCCGATCCATGTCCGGAACGCTACACGGCCCGGACGGCGCGGCCGCGGCCCTTCCCCGTCGCACCGGTGCGACCGGGCCGGTCACGGCCGGGCGGGGCCAGCGCGAGGACACCGTCCCGGGGCTCCAACCGGGGCGCGCGGACGCCGCGGAGGGCGTGGCGGCCGCGGATCCGTGCGGCTGCGCCCCGTACGGCTGCGCGGCGAGCGGTCCGGCCGGCGGGGCCCCGTACGGCGTCTCGTACGGGCCGCCCCCGGCCTGCGGCGTGGTCACCGGCGCGCGTGGTCGCGGAAGCCGCGGCCGGTCTTGCGGCCCAGGCAGCCCGCCGCGACCAGGTGCTCCAGCAGGGGCGCGGCGGCCAGGCCGGGTTCGCGGAACTCCTGGTGCAGCACCCGCTCGATGGTCAGCGAGACGTCCAGGCCCACCACGTCCAGCAGCTCGAACGGGCCCATCGGGTAGCCGCAGCCGAGCTTCATCGCGGTGTCGATGTCGTCCACCGTCGCGTAGTGCTCCTGGAGCATCCGCACCGCGTCGTTCAGGTAGGGGAAGAGCAGCGCGTTGACGATGAAGCCGGCCCGGTCGCCGCACTCCACCGGGTGCTTGCGGACCCCGGCGGTCAGCTCCAGCACGGTCGCGGTGACGTCCGGCGCGGTCAGCACGGTGGAGACCACCTCGACCAGCTTCATCGCCGGGGCCGGGTTGAAGAAGTGCATGCCGATCACGTCCTGCGGCCGCGAGGTGGCGGTCGCGCAGCTGATCACCGGCAGCGAGGAGGTGGTGGTGGCGAGCACCGCGCCCGGCCTGACGATCTTGTCCAGGGTGGCGAACAGCTCCCGCTTGACCGCCAGGTCCTCGGCGACCGCCTCGACCACCAGGTCCACCTCGGCCAGCTCCGCGTACTGCCCGACCGGGGTGACCAGCGCCAGCGCGGCGTCCCGCGCCTCGGCGGACAGCCGGCCCTTGGCCACCGAACGCTCCAGCGACTTCGCCAGCTGCGCCTTGGCCGCCTCGGCCTTCTCCTGGCTGCGCGCCGCCAGCAGCACCGGGTGCCCGGCCTTGGCGAACACCTCGGCGATCCCGGTGGCCATCGTCCCCGAGCCGCAGACGCCGACGGTGCGCACCTGCCGCCCCGGCACCCCGGGCCTGGCCGGCCCGGTCGCCGCGTCCACCGCCCGGGAGGAGCCCGGCGCCTCGTAGGTGTAGAAGCCGCGGCCTGTCTTGCGACCCAGCAGCCCGGCCGCGACCAGCTGGCCGAGGATCGGGGCGGGCGCGTGCAGACGGTCCCTGGACTGCTCGTACATCGCCTCCAGCACGGTGCGCGCGGTGTCGATGCCGATCAGGTCGAGCAGCGCCAGCGGGCCCATCGGCAGGCCGCAGCCGAGCCGCATCGCGGCGTCGATGTCCTCCCGCGAGGCGTACTTGGACTCGAACATCGCGGCGGCCTGGTTCAGGTAGGCGAACAGCAGGCCGTTCACCACGAAGCCGGCCCGGTCGCCGGCTGCCACCGGCTCCTTGCCGAGGTCGCGGGCGAACTCGGCGGCGTCCTCGGCGGTCCGCGGGGAGGTCAGCACCGTACGGACCACCTCGACCAGCTTCATCCCGTGCACCGGGTTGAAGAAGTGCAGGCCGAGCACCCGCTCGGGACGGGCGGTCGCCGCGGCGATCCTGGTCACCGACAGCGCGGTGGTGCCGGTGGCCAGCACCGTGTCCTCGGGGCAGATCCGGTCCAGCTCGGCGAAGACCTCCCGCTTCAGCTCCAGTTGCTCGGGTACCTCCTCGATCACCAGGTCCGCCCCGGCGGCGGCCGCCAGCTCGTGGCCGACCGAGATCCGGGCCAGCAGCCCGGCGCGCTCCTCGGCGGTCAGCCGCTCCCGGGCCACCGCGTGCGCGGTGGCCTCCTCGATCCGGGCCAGCGCCCGGGCGGCCGAATCCTCGGTGGCCTCGATGCCGATCACCCGGCGGCCGCTCTTGGCGACCGCCACCGCGACGCCGGCACCCATCGTGCCGAGGCCGACGACGGCGACAGTGGGGAAGGGACGCTCCATCTGTCCTGACTCCTAGTCATGAAGGGCGCGCGCGTGCTCCGACGGGCACGCCGCCGGGCCGGTACGCCGGGGCGGCCGCCGCCGGAGGAGGGTCCACGCGCGGGGCTGGGGAGATGACGGGGGGCGGCGCATCGGGGCAGCGGCCGGTCCGCTCCGGCCGAACTGCGGATGTGCCGTGGTGCTCAGGCGCTCGAAGGTGAAGGAAGCGGCTCTGAATACGAGGAGAACCCGGCCTGCCGCGGTCCGCGGCACCGGCCGGTGAAAGCGCACCGCGCGGGCGCCGGAGAAGCGGCGACCACAACCTGCCGCCGGTGCGGCTCCCGAAGCCCGGCGGTGGTGCGTGTCCGGCCACTGTAGCGAAGCTACTCGCGAGTAGGAAGGGGGCGTGGGCGGAAAACCCGTCGGAGTCGCCAAACCCGCCGGAGCCGTGGGGGAACCGGCCGCCAGGCTCGCCCCGAACGGGTGAACGGGTGAACACGGCTGCCAACGGGACCACCCGATAGGGGAGTTACCGGACCCCGGTCGGCGGGGCAGCATGAGGACATGACCGCCCGAACCGCCGCCGCCGGCCCCACCGCGCCCGGCCCCGCCGAGCCGCCCGCCACGGCCGAACGGCTCGCTGCCGCCGCCGCGGCGGCCGTCGCGCTGCCGCCGCGCGACGAGCGGGCGGAGCACGCCGAGGCGGCCGCCGACCGGCTGCGCACCGACGCCGTCGAGGCGGTGGCCGTCACCTGGGTGGACAACGCCGGCATCACCCGGGTCAAGGCCGTGCCCCTCGGCGGCCTGGTGCACGCCGCGCAGTGGGGCGTCGGCACCGCCCCCTGCTTCGACGTGTTCCTCGCCGACGACACGATCACCACCAGTCCGATCATCGGCGGCCCCACCGGGGACCTCAGGCTCTACCCGGACCTCGACCGGATCGTCCCGCTGGCCGCCCAGCCCGGCTGGGCCTGGGCCCCGGGGGACAGGTACACCCAGGCCGGCACCCCGCACCCCGGTTGCCAGCGGCTGTTCGCCCGCCGGGCCAGGGCCGTGGCGGCCGCGCGCGGCCTGAGCCTCAAGGCGGGGATCGAGGTGGAGTGGACGGTCGCCCTGGCCGGCACCCCGCAGGAGGACCCGCAGTACCCGACGCACGGCCCGGCGTACGGGATGCACCGCCTCACCGACCTCTCCGACTACCTGCGCGACGTGCTGCGCGCCCTCGGCCGGCAGGGGCTGAGCGTCCTCCAGATCCACCCCGAGTACTCCCCGGGCCAGTTCGAGGTCTCGGTCGCCCCCGAGGACCCGGTCGCCGCCGCCGACACCTCCGTCCTGGTCCGGCACACCGTCCGGGCCGTCTCCGCCAGGCACGGGCTGCGGGCCTCCTTCGCCCCGGTGGTCGAGACCGGCGGCGTCGGCAACGGCGGGCACCTGCACCTCAGCATCTGGCGCGACGGGCACAACCTCGGCCACGGCGGCCCCGGCCCGCACGGCCTGACCGCCGAGGCCGAGGGCTTCCTCGCCGGGGTGCTCGACGCGCTGCCCGAACTGCTGGTGCTGGGCTGCTCCAGCCCCGCCGGGTACCTGCGGCTGGTGCCCTCGCACTGGGCCGGCGCCTACCAGTGCTGGGGCCTGGAGAACCGGGAGGCCGCGCTGCGCCTGGTGACGGGCTCCGCCGGAGAGCGGTCCGCCGCCGCGAACGCCGAGGTCAAGTGCTTCGACGCGAGCGCCAACCCGTACCTGGCGGTCGGCGGGGTGATCGTGGCCGGCCTCGCCGGGCTGGACCAGCGCCGCGCGCTGCCACCGGAGTTCACCGGGGATCCGGCGGCCGCCGAGCCCGGCATGGTGCCGAGGCTCCCGACGAGCCCGGCCGAGGCGATCGCCGCCTACGAGCACTCCGCGGTGCTGCGCGAGGCGCTCGGCGAGCCGCTCTACCAGGCGGTGCTGGCGGTGCGCCGGGCGGAGCGGGAGCAGTACGCGGCCGCCACGCAGGAGGAACTGGTCGCGGCCACCCGCTGGCGGTACTGAGGGGTGCCCCGGCCGGAGCGGCCCGCGCTGGTCGACCACCACTGCCACAGCGTGGTGGCGGCCGAGCTCACCGACGACGCCCTGGCCGGGCTGCTCACCGAGTCGGACCGCCCTCCCGCGCCCGGCTGTTCGCCCTTCGACAGCGCGCTGGGCCTCGCGGTGCGACGCTGGTGTCCGCCCGCCCTCGGCCTGCCGGCGCACGCCCCGGCCGCCGACTACCTGGCCCGGCGGCGGGAATTGGGTGCGGCCGAGGCCACCGGGCGGCTGCTCGCGGCGGCCGGCCTGGACGCCTGCCTGGTGGACACCGGGCTGGCCACCGCGGCGGGCCACGCGTTGCTGCCGCTGCCCGAACTCGCTGCGGCCACCGGGGCGTCGGTGCGCGAGGTGGTCCGGCTGGAGTCGGTCGCCGAGACGGTGGCGGCCGGTGCCGAGGACTGGCCGCGGGCCGTCGCGGGGGCGCTCGCGTCGGCCGCCGCCGGGGCCGTCGCGGTCAAGTCGGTGCTCGCGTATCGGCACGGCCTGGCCGCCCCCGCCGAACGCCCCGCCACCGCGGCCGTGGTGGCCGCGGCCGGCGCCCACCTGCGCGGCGGGGGAGGCCGGCTGACGGACCGGGTGCTGCTGCACCACCTGCTCTGGACGGCGGTGGACGTCTGTGCCGAGCTCGGCCTGCCGCTCCAACTCCACACCGGCTTCGGCGATCCCGACCTCACCCTGCACCGGGCCGACCCGTCCCTGCTGACGGACTTCGTGCGGGCCGCCGAGCCCAGCGGTGTCCCGCTGGTGCTGCTGCACGGGTACCCGTACCACCGGCAGGCCGCCTGGCTGGCCCAGGCCTTCCCGACGGTGTACACCGACCTCGGGTTGACGGCCTCGTACGCCGGGCCGCGGGTGGCCGCGGTGCTGGGCGAGATGCTGGAACTGGCCCCGTTCGGAAAATTGCTGTTCTCCACCGACGCGTACGGGCTGCCCGAACTCTATTTGGTGGGCACCTGTCAGTTCCGGTACGGACTGGCCGCGGTGCTCGGGGAGTGGCGGGCCGACGGCGCCTGCTCCGCGGCCGACGCCGAGCGGCTGGCGCGGGCTGTCGCGTCCGGCAACGCGCGTCGGTTGTACGCGTTGTAGGGGTGCGATCCGTGCTGGTGGCCGAGGTCGCGGAGGGTGTGGCGGCACGTCGGCGAACCATCACTTTTTAACACTCTTGACCTCTGTTGCCTGTGTTGATCGCCGGTGCCCTTAACCCCGGTCCCTGGTCAAGATGTGACGATTAGATGACTACCTCTTGCGCTTATAACCAAATATTCATTAGCGTCCCGGTCATTCCCAAGCGCACCTGCCCATCGCAGCTGCCGCCTGACGACTCGGGAGGCCAACCCTCATGCGTGTTCCTCGGATCAGCCGTACCCGGCACGCGGCGGTGGGCGTCGTGCTCGCCACCGCCGGCGCCCTCGCGCTGCCGGCCGGCACCGCCGTCGCGGCCCCCACGGCCGACTCGACGACCGGTCCGCTGATGAGCTACGTCGTCAACACCAAGGCCAACCACGGCCAGGTGCAGAAGGTCGAGAAGGCCATCACCGGTCTCGGCGGCACCGTGGTCCAGTCGTACGAGCAGGTCGGCGTCGTCGTCGCCCGCTCGAACGACACCAAGTTCGCCGAGAAGCTGCGCCTGGCCAAGGGCGTCGACTCGGTCGGCGCCAGCCGCACCAAGGGCATCCAGGCCGCCGACCAGGGCAAGGCCGACGTCGCCGCCGAGCCGGCCGCCGCGGCCGCCCCGGGCCAGGAGCCCTACGACGCCTACCAGTGGGACATGCGTCAGATCGGTGCCGACAAGGCCCACAAGATCTCGCTGGGCAGCCGCAACGTCACCGTCGGCGTGCTGGACTCCGGCATCGACGCCACCCACGAGGACCTGGCCGCCAACGTGGACGCCTCGCAGTCGGTCTCCTGCATCGACGGCAAGACCAACACCGACTGGAAGGCCTGGCAGCCGACCACCAGCGACCACGGCACCCACGTGGCCGGCACCATCGCCGCCGCCAAGAACGGCAAGGGCGTCGTCGGCGTCGCGCCGAACGTGAAGCTGGCCGCCGTCAAGGTCGTCGACGACGGCGGGTTCATCTACCCGGAGAACGCGGTCTGCGGCTTCGTCTGGGCCGGCGAGCACGGCTTCAAGGTGACGAACAACAGCTACTTCGTCGACCCGTGGATGTTCAACTGCAAGACGGACAAGGACCAGGCCGCGATCTCCGAGGCCGTCCGCAAGGCCGTCGCCTTCTCGCAGCGCAAGGGCGTCCTCAATGTCGCCGCCGCGGGCAACGAGAACATCGACCTGGCGCACAAGACCGTCGACGTGGCCAGCCCGGACGACACCACCCCCGGCTCCCGCCCGGTCACCAACGACTGCCTGTCGCTGCCGACCGAGTTGCCCGGCGTCATCGCCGTCTCCGCGGTGGGCTCCGACGGCGTCAAGTCGTACTACTCCAGCTACGGCAAGGGCGTCGTCTCCGTCACCGCGCCGGGTGGCGACCGCCGCTTCCAGCTCCCGAACACCCCGGACAAGGACGGCCGCATCCTGTCCACCATCCCCGGTGGCAAGTACGGCTACATGCAGGGCACCTCGATGGCCACCCCGCACGTCGCCGGCGTGGTCGCGCTGCTCGCCAGCACCTTCCCGTGGGCCAGCCCGGACGAGCTGACCGAGCTGCTGACCACCCACGCCGAGTCCGTCCCGTGCCCGACCGGCGAGTTCAACCCGGGCGGCGCCGGCACCTGGAAGGCCACCTGCGAGGGC
Organism: Kitasatospora sp. NPDC001132; assembly: GCF_053598415.1. NCBI lineage: Bacteria > Bacillati > Actinomycetota > Actinomycetes > Kitasatosporales > Streptomycetaceae > Kitasatospora > Kitasatospora sp. NPDC001132. The sequence continues at coordinate 296,640 of NZ_JBSFKF010000005.1, forward strand.
GGCGCGGACGACAACGGCTTCTACGGCGCGGGCCTGATCAACGCCGAGAAGGCGGTCCAGTGGTGGCGCTGACGCGCTGACACGCTGATCGCGGACACCTCCGAACAGTAGAGCCGGGGAGCGGGACCACACGGTCCCGCTCCCCGGTCGCGTTCCCGCGCCGGCCGCGCCGCGCCGGCCGCGCCGCGCCAACCGCGCCGCGCCAACCGCGCCGCGCCCAGCTACCCCTCGTCGAAGTGGTGCTCCCAGACCGTCTCCACCGACGGCTTGCCGTGCAGGTCCGGCACCTCCTGCAGCCAGGCCGGCCGCCCCGCCCTGGTCCGGGCCGCCCGCCGCCGCTCCGCCTCGAGCAGTTGCTCGGGCGTGGCGAAGCCCTCCGGCAGCCACTGCCCGGAGAGCACCACCCGGGCGGCCAGATGGGTGACGTAGGCGTGCCGGACGGCGTCCACCGAGTCGAAGCCGGGCTCGCCGGCCAGCCACTCGTCCGGGACCAGCGCCACGACCTCCTCCAGCAGCGGCACGGTGACCAGCGGCCCGAGCTCCTCGTCGGCCAGCCGGACGTCCGGGGCCGAGCCGCCCAGCGCGTGCGCGCTGAGGTCGTACCGCTTGCCGACCGCCGCCTCGGCCCCGGCCCAGCGGTGGTGGAAGATCAGCGCGGCGCCGTTGTCGATCAGCCAGAGCCGTCCGTGCCAGACCACCAGGTTGGGGTTGTGGACGGTGCGGTCGACGTTGCCGGTCAGCGCGTCCAGCCAGACCACCCGGCCGGCCTCGGCGGAGTCCACCGCGATCATCCCCGGCCGGAAGTCCCGCGCGCCGGGCAGCAGGTCCATCCCGAGGTTGAGGCCGGCGCTGGCCTTGAGCATGTCCTGGATCTCGGTGTCCGGCTCGTCCGCGGCGACGGCCGGATCGAAGTCCACCAGCCGCAGCTCCGGCACCCGCAGGCCCAGCCGCCGCGCCAGCTCGCCGACGATCACCTCGGCGATCAGCGCCTTGCGGCCCTGTGCGGCCCCGGTGAACTTCACCACGTACGTTCCCAGGTCGTCGGTCTCCACCACGCCGGGGACGGAGCCACCGGCCCGTAGCGGGTCGACGTAGCGCACAGCAGTCACCAGATCGAGCACACCGGCCACCCTATCCCGCCGCGTCGCGGGCGTGAGCCTGTGATTGGCTTGCCGGACAGAGCGGTTCCCGCAACACGAGGAGAGCAAGGTCATGGGACAGGTGCAGGCCACCACCGAGCGGGTCTACGACGCGGCCCCCGAGCGGGTGTACGAGGCCTTGGCCGACTACCAGGTGACCCGCCCGAAGCTGCTGCCCGCGCAGTACAGCGAGTACGAGGTGCGGGTCGGCGGCACCGGTGCCGGCACCCAGGTGCACTGGAAGCTCCAGGCCACCGAGAAGCGGGTGCGCGACTGCCTGTTCACCGTCTCCGCGCCCTCGCCGGACCAGCTGGTGGAGAAGGACGCCAACTCCAGCATGGTGATCACCTGGACCGTCTCGGCCGTCGGCGAGGGCCGCTCCAAGGTCACCGTGACCGCCACCTGGCAGGGCGCGACCGGCATCGGCGGCTTCTTCGAGCGCACCTTCGCGCCGAAGGGCCTGAACCGGATCCACGACCAGGTGCTCGCCAACCTCGCCGCCGAGGTCCGCTGAAGCCTCCACGGCCCGCCGGGGCCGCGGAATCGCCAACCGCGCGATTCGCGCGCGTAGATCCATCGAACCGCTCGAATCGCCCGGGAATTCGAGCGGCTCGGTCTCCCGTACGAGCCGAAAGCCGTACGGGTGGCCGAACCACCACCTGCGGGTGACGACGGCCGCCCGGCGCCGGGGAGCCACCCTAGGCTCGCCGCCGTGCATATGACGATCCTTCACATTTCGCAACCGGTGGACGGCGGGGTCGCCCGCGTCGTCGCCGATCTGGTCCGGGGTCAGCGGGAGGCCGGGCATCGGGTCATGGTCGCCTGTCCGCGCGGCGGCCGGCTGGCCGAGGAGGCCGGCGCGGTGGGCGCGCTGGTCCAGGACTGGCCCGCCCGGCGCTCGCCCGGCCCGGGCACCGCCGCCGAGGCCTGGCGGCTGCGCCGGATCGTCCGGGCGGCCGCGCCCGACGTGGTCCACCTGCACAGCGCCAAGGCCGGACTGGCCGGGCGGCTCGCGGTGCGCGGCACGGTGCCGACCGTCTTCCAGCCGCACGCCTGGTCCTTCGCCGCTGTCGACGGCGCGCTCGCCGCCGCCACCCTGCGCTGGGAGCGCTTCGCGGCCCGCTGGTCGCACCGGCTGCTGTGCGTCAGCGTCCAGGAGCGGGCCGACGGCGTGGCGGCCGGGGTGCACGCCGACTGGGCGGTGGTGCCCAACGGTGTCGACGTGCGCCACTTCGTGCCCGCCGACCGCCGCGCCGCCCGGATCGCGCTCGGCCTGGACCTGGACGCCCCGCTGGCGGTGTGCGTGGGGCGGCTGTGCCGGCAGAAGGGCCAGGACGTGCTCCTGGCCGCCTGGCCGGAGGTGCTGCGCCGGGTGCCGCGGGCCCGGCTGGCACTGGTCGGCGGCGGGCCGGAGGAGCAGCGGGTCGCGGAGTTGGTCAGGCGGACCGCCGAGCCGGCCCGGGTCCGGCTGGTCGGGGACGTGCCGGACCCCCGCCCGTGGCTGGCGGCGGCCGACCTGGTGGTGCTGCCCTCGCGCTGGGAGGGGATGGCGCTGGCCCCGCTGGAGGCGATGGCGGCCGGCCGTCCGGTGCTGCTGACCGACGTGTCCGGGGCCCGGGAGTGCCTGCCGCCGTCCGAGCTCGCGCACGCGGTGGTCCCGTCCGAGGACGTGCGGGCCCTCGCCACCCGAATGGGGGACGCGCTGTCGGATCCGATCGAGTGCGAGCGGCGCGGTGCGCGGCTGCGCGACCACGTGGCCGGCCGGCACGACGTGCGCACCGTGGTCGAACAGGTGGACGTCCTCTACCGCCACCTGCTGGGTGCGGGTCCGGCGTCGGGGTGGCGTCGGGCCCGTGTCCCAGAGCGGATCTGATCGTTTCACATGCCGTGAATGCCCGCCGTTTCCGGCGTTGTCGTATTCGCACCCTCGACCGGATATCGAGGCGAGGAGTCAAATCCGAAATACCTATTACTGGGCGGCTGGAATGAAACGGCAAGTCAACTTCCGTCCGGTACGGCCTGGTTCTGTATTGTCGGATTTTGCCTGCTTCGTTCAGATTTCATGCCGGGAATTCACGGCAGAGCCCCGCGTGACCGATTCCCTCGTGATTGGTCCCTCGGCGATCGGCCCCGCCACCGGACGTCCGAAAGCCGTCAGCGGCAGCAGGCGCTGTCAGGACCGCGCCCACCGGGCCGGGACGGCCGCCCCGCGCCAGCCGGTGCCGGGGGACCGTCACCCCGGGCACACAGCAGGGGAGATCGTGCGCTGATGACCATTGACCACGACAGTGTGCCGCGATACGCCGGACCCCTGTCCGGCCCCCGTCGGCCCGGCACCGGGCTGCTCGACCGTCCGGCGGGAGCAGCACATCCCCGGTCGGTCCCCTCGCCGCGCCGGTCCCGTGGCACGGTCCGATCCCGGCCGGCCCTGTCGCTCGCCCTGGTCCAGGCCGACATCCTCGCGCTCTGCTCCGCCGGCGGCATCGCCAGCCGCGTCATCGACCCGGCCGGCCCGCTCGACCCGCTGCTCGGCGTCCCCGCCGTCCTGCCCCTGCTGCTCCTGCTCAACCTCACCGGCGGCCTCTACCGCTCCCGCCTCACCCTCTCCGTCCTGGACGAACTGCCAGCACTGGCCGCCCGGGCCGTGGTCGCCACCGCGCTCGCCGTCACCCTGTCCGGCTGCCTCGGCGGCCGCTGGCCCGACTGCGGCCCGGCCCGGCTCACCCTCCTGCTCGGCGCCCAGCTGCTGATCGCCGCCGCCGGCCGCGCCGTCCTCTACCACCTGGCCCGGCGGATCCGCCGCAGTCGCCCCAGCCCCGTCCTGGTGCTCGGCGCCGGCCGGCTCGGCCACCGGGTCGCCGCCGTCCTGCGCGAGCACGGCGAGTACGGGATGCGCCCGGTCGGCTTCCTCGACGCCGACCCGCCGCTGCTGCCCGGCGACACCGACCTGCCCGTGCTCGGCGGCCGCGAGGCGCTGGAGCGCGAGGTGCGCCGGCACGGCGTCCAGCACGTGATCGCCACCGCCGGCGGCGCCGACGAGGCCGAGACCGCCGCCGCCCTGCGCGAGGCCACGCGGCTCGGGTGCCAGGCCTGGCTGGTGCCCGCCCTGCGCGAGTACGGCTCGCTGCCCGTCACCCCGGTCACCGGCGGCGACCACCTGTGGGGCTTCCCCTGCCTGCGGGTCGGCCGCCCCGCGCGCCGCCGCCCCGGCTGGATCGCCAAGCGCACCCTGGACCTCACCGCCGCCGCGGTCGGCCTGCTGCTGCTCGCCCCCGTCCTGGCGCTCTGCGCCCTCGCCGTCCGCTTCGACACCGGCCCCGGCGTGCTCTTCCGCCAGCAGCGCACCGGCCTCGACGGCCGGGCCTTCACCCTCCTCAAGTTCCGCACCCTGCGCCCGAGCAACGAGCACGAGTCCGCCACCCGCTGGAACATCGCCCAGGACCACCGGATGGGCGCCGTCGGCCGGCTGCTGCGCAAGAGCTCGCTGGACGAGCTGCCCCAGCTGTGGAACGTCCTGCGCGGAGACATGAGCCTGGTCGGCCCGCGCCCCGAACGGCCGTACTTCGTCATGAGGTTCGGCCAGGCCTACCCCGAGTACGCCGACCGCCACCGGGTCCCGGTCGGCCTCACCGGCCTGGCCCAGGTCAACGGCCTGCGCGGGGACACCTCCATCGAGGACCGGGCCCGCTTCGACAACCGCTACATCGAGAGCTGGAGCCTCTGGCAGGACGTCAAGATCCTGTGCCGCACCGCGGCCCTGATGCTCCACCCGGACGGGAGCTGACCCCGCGTGGCCCTGACCCTCCCCGCCTTCCCCCACCCCGTCTTACGGAGGGCCCTGCCCGTACTCACGGAGCGCACCAGCCCGCTGGCCGCGGCCACCGTCCTGCTGGTCTGCGTGCCCACCGGGCAGAAGGACGTCGCCGCCGCCGTCCACATCACCGCCGCCGACCTCGCCTCGCTGGCCCTGGTCGCCCTCACCGCGCTCGAGCTGCTGCGCGGACGGCTGCCCGCGATCAGCCGCACCACCTGCGCGCTGTTCGGCGGGATCGTCGTGGCCGCCGCCGTCGCCACCATCGGTTCGATCGACCCGGCCGCCGGCGTCACCGGCTTCGTCCGGCTCACCCAGGTGTTCGTCCTGGTCCCCGTCGCCGTCCTCTGCTCACTGCGCGACCGCACCGACCAGCGCCTGGTCCTCGGCTCCTTCGTGCTCGCCGCGCTGATCCAGGGCGCGGTCGGCGCCAAGCAGTACCTCACCCACACCGGCGCCTCCTACACCGGCCAGCCGATCCGGGCCGTCGGCACCTTCGGCGCACTCGACGTCATGGCGATGTCCAGCGTGGTCAGCTACGGCCTGCTCGCCGCCCTCGCACTGGCCCTCGCCGAGCGCGGACGAGGGGCCGGGCGGCGCACCCCCGCCCGCCGGGCGGTGGACGGCAGCCCGGCGCCGTGCCCCGACGGCAACCCCCGCCTGCGCCGCGCGATGTTCGCCGCCGCCGCCTTCCTCGTCTTCCCGCTGGCCGTCTCCTTCAGCCGCGGCAGCTGGATCGCCACCGGCCTCGCCGCCACCGTGCTGCTGCTGCGCGCCGACGCCCGGCTACTGGTGCGCGGCGCCGTCGTCGGCCTGGCCGCCGTCGTCATCCTGGTCGGCGGCCTCGGCCTCGGCGGCTCCGGCGTCACCCAGCGGCTCAGCTCGATCGGCTCGGTCTCGGCCGCCCCCGACCAGTCCGTCTCCGACCGGTACGACCTGTGGTCCACCGCCGGACTGATCTGGCAGGACCACCCCGTGCACGGCGCCGGGCCCAAGGCCTTCCAGCAACTGCGCGACAGCCACGCCCCGTTGCGGCTGTCCTCCGGCAGCGACGCCGCCGACGCCACCATCGGCTTCCAGCGCGAACCGCTGCTCTCCCCGCACAACATGTACTTCCTGGTGCTCAGCGAGCAGGGCCTGATCGGCATCACCGCCTACGCCGCGCTCTTCCTCGCCCTGCTGCTCGGCTGCCTGCGCCACCGCCACGGCCCCGGGCTCGCCGCACTCGCCCTGCTCACCTGGGTCCTGGTCGACTTCCTGTACGCCGACATCGGCGGCACCACCACCGTGCTGACCTCCGTCGTCCTCGGCCTCGCCGCCCACGCGGCCACCCACCGCCCAGGGCTCCCCGCCACCGACCGCCCCGCCGCCGGAGCGGCCCGGTGACCACCGACCAACCGGCCGCCGCCGTCGCCCCCGCCGCCCTCCCGGCCCCCCGCGGCGCCACCGGCGAGGACCCCGCCGCCGAGCCCCACCCGGGCCCCCGGCGCGGCTTCCTCGCCAAGGCCTTCGGCATCACCGCCGTCCTCAGCGCCGCCGGCTCCGGCCTCGGCCTGCTGCGCGACCTCCTGCTGGCCCGCTACTTCGGCGCCAACCAGGGAACCGACGCCTTCCTGGTCGCCTGGACCGTCCCCGAGACCGCCGCACCGCTGCTGATCGAGGACGCCATGTCCTTCCTCATGGTGCCCGCCTTCGCCCTCGCCCTGGTGCTGCGCGAGGAGGACCCGGACGCCCCCGACCCGGTCCGCCAACTCGTCCGCGCCTCCCTGCCCTGGCTGCTGCTCGCGCTCGGCGGCCTCGCCCTGTCCGCCGCGCTCGGCGCCCCGGAACTGGTCGCACTGCTCGCCCCCGGCCTCACCGACCCCGGCCTGGCCGTCACCTGCACCCGGATCACCGCGATCACCGTGCTGCCCTTCGGGGTGGCCGGCTACCTGGCCGCCGCGCTGCGCGCCCACCACCGCTTCACCGCCCCGGCCGGCATCTACGTCGCCCACAACCTCGGCATCCTCGCCGTCCTGCTCTGCCTCCACTCCCACCTCGGGGTGCGCTCCGCCGCCCTCGGCGTCGCGGCCGGCAGCCTGCTGATGGCCGGCCTGCTGGTCGGCCCGTTCCTGAGCCGACTGCGCCAGGGCCCGCCCGGCACCGGCCGCGGCCGCCGCTCGCGCCGCACCCTGGTGCTGATGCCGCTCGCCCTGCTGCCGGTGGCCGCCTTCACCCTCACCCGCCAGTCCCAGGTCTTCGTCGAGCGCTACCTCGGCTCGGCCCTGCCGCCCGGCACCATCTCGCACCTCAACTACGCCGCCAAGGTCTCCCAGCTCGCCATGACGGCGGGCATCCTGATCTGCACCGTCACCTTCCCGCTGGTCGCCCGGGCCCTCGCCGCCGGGGACCTCACCGCCGCCCGCGACCGGGTGGAGAAGGACCTCGGCCAAGCGGCGGCCGTCGTCCTGCTCGGCACCGCCTTCCTGATGGCCTGCGCCCCCTCGGTGGTCTCGCTGCTGTTCGAACGCGGCGCCTTCGGCCCGCACGACACGGCCGCCACCGCGGACGTCATCCGGGTCTACAGCTTCGGCCTGCCCGCCCAGGCACTGATCGGTGTGATGATCCGCCCGTACTTCTCGCTGTGCCCGGTGGTCCGCCGGGCCGACGACCCGGGCACCGAGGACGGGCGCAGCCGGCTCCTGGACTGGTACCCGGTCGCCGCCATGCTGCTCGGCCTCGGCGTCACCGTCACCACCGGCCTGCTCGCCACGCCCCGCTTCGGTGCCCTGGGGCTGGCCGCCGGCAACGCGGCCGGCATCACCACCACCGCCGCGCTGCTGCTGCACGGCCTGGTGCTGCGCGGCATCCCGCTGCGGCTGCACCGGGTGCTCGGCGGACACGGCCGGCTGGTGGCCGCCGCCGCCGGGGCCACCGTGCTCGGCACCGCCGCCGCCGCCCTGGCCGCCGACCCGCTGCTCTCGACCCTCCTCGGAGGCCTCACCGTGGCGCTGGCCTTCGCCGCCCTCGGCACCGGGCTCGGCGCCCGCGAGGTGCGCGGCCCGGTCCTCGCCGCCGCCCGGGCCCTGGGGCCCGGGCGGACCCCGCCAACCGTCGCCGAAGAAGGGAAGCGTCCCCATGGACGATGAACGGGGAGCCGTCCGTTCGGCCCGGGCGGGCGTCAGCAGCGCCCCGCCGCACCGGGCACCACTGCCCAGGAGCCGCCCCCCGCTCGGTGAACCACCGGTCCCCGGCTCCGCCTCGCCGTGGATCCTGATGTACCACTCGGTGGCGGTCGAGAAGGAGGACCCCTACCGGCTCACCGTCAGCCCCGAGCGGTTCGCCGAACAGATCGCCTGGCTGCACCGGCGCGACCTGCGCGGCGTCAGTGTCCGCGAGCTGATGCGGGCCCGGGCCCTCGGCCGGGACGACGGACTGGTCGGCCTGACCTTCGACGACGGCTACGCCGACTTCGCCCGGTACGCGGTGCCGATCCTCCGGGCGTACGGCTTCACCGCCACCGCGTACGTGGTCGCCGACCTGCTCGGCCGGGACAACGACTGGGACACCGAGGGCCCGCGCAAACAGCTGCTCACCGTCCAGGAGGTCACCGAACTCGCCGCCGCCGGCTGGGAGATCGGCTCGCACGGCCTGGGCCACCAGGCGCTGCCCGGCCTGCCCGCCGAGGCCCTCGCCGTCCAGGCCCGGGGGAGCCGGCGCCTGCTGGAGGAGGCCGTCGGCGGACCGGTCACCGGCTTCTGCTACCCGTACGGTGCCGTCGACCTGCCCGCCGCCCTGGCCGTGCGCGACGCCGGGTACGACTACGCCTGCGCCATCGGGCACTCCCCGCTCACCGGCCGCTTCGCCCTGCCCCGCTGCTACGTCGGCGCCCGCGACGGCGCCTGGCGGCTGCGCGCCAAGAGGGGACGGCAGCGGCTGCGCGACGCCGTCACCGAGCTGCGCCGCGCCCGCAGGGAGCCGCGGCCATGAGGGTGCTGCACATCGTCACCGGACTGGCCGCCGGCGGTGCCGAGCGCCAACTCCAGCTGCTGCTGCGGCACCTGCCGGCGCACCAGCAGTGCGAGGTGCTCGCCCTGACCGAGCCCGGCACGGTCGCCGCCGCGCTGCGCGCCGACGGCGTCACCGTCCACCACCTCGGCATGCGCGGCAACCGGGACCTGCGCGCGCTGCCCCGACTGGTCCGGCTGGTCCGGGCCGGCCGTTACGACCTGGTGCACACGCACCTCTACCGGGCGCAGCTGTACGGCCGGCTGGCCGCCCGGCTGGCCGGGGTGCGCGCGGTGGTCTCCACCGAGCACTCGCTGCACGCCGGGGTGATCGAGGGCCGCCCGGTCACCCGGGGCGTCAAGAGCCTCTACCTGGCGGCCGAACGGCTCGGCAGCACCACCGTCGCCGTCTCCCGACAGGTCGCCCAGACGCTGTGCTCCTGGGGCGTCCCGCCGGCCCGGATCGAGCTGATCCCGAACGGCATCGACGCCTCCCGCTACCGCCTCCCACCCGCCGAACGGGCTGCCGTCCGCCGCCGGCTGCGGGCCGAGCTCGGGCTGCCGCACGGGAGTTGGGTGGTCGGCGGGGTGGGCCGGCTGGTGCCGGGCAAGCGCTTCGAGGTGCTGGTCGAGGCGCTCGCCGAGCTCGACCCGGCCACCCGGCTGGTGCTGGTCGGCGAGGGCCCGGAGCGCGCCGCGCTGGAGCGCCGGGCCGACGAGACCGGCGTGCGGGACCGGCTGGTGCTCGCCGGGGAGCGCGACGACGTGCCCGAACTGCTGGCCGCCCTGGACGTGTTGGCCGCCCCCTCGACCGCGGAGACCTTCGGCCTCGGCGTCCTGGAGGGCCTCGCGGCCGGGCTGCCGGTGCGGCACAGCGCCTGTCCGGCACTCGACGAACTTCCGCCCAGCGCCGCCCCGCAGGCCCGTCGCATCCCCTCCGAGCCGGCCGCCTACGCCGCCGCGCTGCGCGACCTGCGGCCGCTCAGCGGGCACATCGCCGACCCGCTGCCGCACCCCCCGGCCATCGGCCACTACGACATCGCCCGGGTCGCCTCCGACCTGGGTGCCCTCTACGACCGGCTGGCCCGCGTCTGACCGCCCGCCACCGCCGGAACCGCCGTACCAGACCCAAGGAGCAACACCCATGACCACACCGCGCCGAAGCGCCCGCCGCCTGGTCCACCGCTGGTGGCCGGTGGTGCTCGCGGTTCCGCTGGGCGCCGCGGCCGGCGCCGGGTACGCCGTCGTCGCGCACCCGTCGTACGCCGCGAACGCCTACGTCCTCGTGGTCGCGCAGAACCCCGGGGAGGCCGCGATCGCGACCAACTTCGCCCAGGCGTACGGCCGGCTGGCCGGCCAGCCGCAGGTGCTCGCCGTGGCGGCCGACGAGACCGGCCACACCCGGACCGAGCTGCAGACCCTGGTGCACGGGACGACCTCGCCGGACGCCCCGATGATCGAGATCACCGGGACCGGGCGGCGCCCCCAGGACGCGGCCGGGACCGCCGACGCGGTGGCCCGCTCGCTGGTCGCCTTCGCCAACACCAGCAGCAAGGACACCAACGTCCGGCTGGTGACGCTGGCCCCGGCCGCCGCGCCGGACAAGCCGACCACGCCCTCCGGGAAGCTGGACGTCGCGGTCGGCGGCTCGGCCGGGCTGCTGCTGGGCGCGCTGGTGATGATGACCCGCCGCCGGGGCGGCGCGGGAACGTCCGAGGCCGACGCGAGCCGCGAAGCGCCGCGGGCCGCACGGGCACCGGAGGTCCCCGCCCCCGCCCCCGCTGCCTCCGCCCCCGCCCCCGCCGCCGTCGTGTCGGTGGCGGTCCCGACGCAGCCGCGGCCGCGTCGCGAGGAGCCGGCCGAGGCCGAGCCCGGGGCGGTCACCGCTCCCGAGACCGGAGGGGCGAAGGCCGCGAGCCCGAAGAAGGAGAGCGCCAGGACCACGAGAGTGAAGAAGGAGAGCCCGAAGGCCGAGAAGAAGACCGACGGCAAGGCCGACGACAAGGCCGACAAGCAGGCCGGCACCGCGCCCGTGACGGCGGAGCAGCCCGCGACGGAGCAGCCCCCGGCCGAGGACCAGGCCCCCGCCGAGGAGCAGGCCCCCGCCACCGCGGGGGAAGGCCCCGCGGCCGCCGAGGAGCAGGCTCCCGCCACCGGGAACCAGACCCCTGCCCGGAAGAAGGCCCCGGCCGGGAGCGGCCGGTGAGCACCCGCACCCGCGGGAGCAGCCTGCCCGCCCAGGCGACGGCGCCGGCCTGGACCACCGAGCTGCGCCGCGAGGACGACGCCCTGGACGTCCTCGCGGAGGAGTGGGACGACCTGGCCGCCCGCTGCCGGACCGCCACCTTCTTCCAGGCCGCCGACTGGCAGCGCTCCTGGTGGCGCCACTACGGCCGTCCCGGCGCCCTGCTCGTGGTGCTGGTCCGCCGCGAGGGCCGGCTGGTCGGCGCGGGCGCCTTCGTGCGCCGCGGCGCACCGTTCGGCGGCCTGACCGGTCTCGGCGTCGGGCTGGCCGACTACACCGACGTCCTGCTCGACGACGAGTACGCCGACCGGGCCGCCGTCGAACTCGCCGCCGCCCTCCCGCTCACCCGCCCGTGGCACTGGCTGGAGCTGCGCGAGGTCCACCCCGACGCGGCGGTGCACCGGGTGTACGGGCACTGGCGCGGCAGCCGCCGCCGCTACCGCGACTCGCTCTGCCAGTACCTGCCGGCCGTCCCGATGGACCGGCTGCTCAAACGGGTGCCCGGCAAGACCGCCCAGCGCAGCCGGGTGAAGCTCCGCAAGATCGCCGAGGCCGGCGTGAAGGTCCGTACGACCCCGGTGGCCGAGGTGCCGCAGGCGCTGGACGGGCTGCTGCGGCTGCACTTCCTGCAGTGGCAGGCGCGCGGCGTCACGCCGGAGCACCGCACCGACCGGTTCGCCCGGCACCTGACCGAGTCCACCACCGGACTGGTCGCCGCGGGCAGGGCCGTCGTCCACCAGTTCCACCTGGACGGCCAGCTGGTCGCGGTGAACCTGCTGCTGCTCTGCCCGAACTTCGGGGGGCTGTACATGTACGGCGCCCACCCGGTGCTGCGCGAGCGCCTGGACATCGCCGGGCTGCTGTTCAGCGCGGCCCTGGACGAGACCGTCGGCGCGGGCGTCCCGGTGCTCGGCCTGCTGCGCGGGCAGGAACCGTACAAGCAGCGCTGGCGGCCGGACCAGCTGTCCAACCACCGGCTGCTGCTCGGCCCGGCCGGGGCGGCACCGGCGGCCGCCCTCCGGGCCGGGGCGGTGCTCGCCCGGCAGGCGGCGGCGCACCAGCTGCGCACCCGCTTCCCCCGGCTCAAGGAGGCGCTGCTGGCCCGCCGCCGCAGCTGACCGCTCAGTGCCGGGCGTGCTTCGTGCCCGTCGGAGCGGCCGTCGCCTTGGCGGTCGTCGGACGGGCCGCCGGGTGCGGCGTCGCACTCGGCGCGGCGCGGCCCCCGGGCGCGGCCGGCGAGTCCACGGGGCCGGCCGGGCCCGGCGCCGCGGGCACGCCGGGGGCCGCCGCGGTGGGCGTCGGCGAGGGCGCCCCCTTCGACCCGGCCATCAACCCCTTGAACATCGCCGCCGAGCGCGGATTGCGCTCGCACTGGAAGAAGCCGTGCGGACAGTAGTCGGTGACGGTCTGGTAGGCGGTGTCGTGGGTGCGGATCCAGTCGACCATCCGCTGCACGAACTCGGGGTTGTCGCCGTTGCGGAACAGCCCCCACTCCGGGTACGAGACCGGCTTGCCGCGTTTGGCGGCGAACTCCACCTGGTCCTGGAGGCCGTACGGCTCGCGCACGTAGTCGTCGAAGGTGCCGCCGGCGGGCTGGTCGTAGTTGTCCATGCCGATGATGTCGACCACGTCGTCGCCGGGGTAGCACTTGGTCCAGGGGATGGCGTCCAGGCCGCGGCTGGGGGCGAAGTCGAAGCGGAAGCGCTGCCCGGGCACCGAGCGCATCACCTCGACGATCCGCCGCCAGTACGTCTTCCACGCCGACGGGTCGGGCTTGCAGCGGTGGGCGTAGGTGGTGCCGTTCATCTCCCAGCCGAGCGTGAGCACGGTGTCCGGACTGCCCAGCGCGACCAGTCGGCGCGCGAGCTTGAGGAAGTGCCCGTCGAAGTCCCCGCGCGCCCCCTGGGCGAGCAGTTCGGCGACCTCGTCGTCCGACACCTTCGCCTCGCTGGGCACCAGCATCGGCACACCGAGCACCAGCAGCCGCGACGGGTCGGCCTGCCGCCACTGCGACCAGAGGCCGAGCACCATCGGCTCGCCCTCGATGTCGCTCCAGCCGTTGCCCGCCAGGTAGGTGTGGCCGACCTGGATGTTCGCGTCGCCCAGCCACTGCGCGTACCGGCCGATCTGCGGGATGTAGTCGTCCCAGGAGCCGACGAACGCGCCGAACGGCGGCTCGTGGCTCGGCCGCTGGACCGGCGGGCGCGGGGCCGGACCGCGCGGCTCGACGGCGTCCGAGGAGAGGGTGTGCCGTTCGGTCTGGCTGAACGGCGTCCCGGCCGGAACGCTGGCCGTGGCCATCAGCAGCAGGGTGGCGGCGGCCAGCGTCAGGCGGCCGATTCGCATGGTGCTCTCCTCCGGAGTCTCGTGGGCGGGGAGCCACGGTCACGGCGTGGACGGACCGTGGCGCCCCGCTCGCTGACAGTAGGCCCGAAGAGGGACGAAGGGGCCGAATGTCACCCCAAAGTGGGCGCCGATCGAACGTCGGCTGCCACGGCGGCCGACGACCGGCGGCCATGTATCAACTCTGTAACGGTCCCGCCGGGCCGCTGCGGCCCGCTCCGGCGCGCCCGCCGGAGCGGCCGCGGCCCCGACGGCGCAGGTGGGCGGGCGGACGTGCGGGGAGGGCGCGCGGGGCCGGGCGGACGCCGGGCGGGAGGTGTCGGCGGCGGAACCGGCCTGACTCGCGGGCCCGGTGAAAGGTACCCTGCGGCCGTGTCCTGGAAGCCGCTGCGTGTACTGACCCCCCGCTCGATCCTGCCTGCCTCGGCGGTGGTGCTGGTCCTTGCGGCCGGAGCGGCGGCACACGCGAACAAGCCGGTGCCGTTCGGCGACCGGGTGGCGGGACCGGGTGACGCGGGGGCGACTCCGGTCAACTCCGAGTCGCTCAGCTCGGCCGACCTCGACCTGCGGGTGGGCCCGGGCCTGGAAGCCTTCCACAAGCAGACCGGCGAGCACGCCTGGTCCTACCGCCGCGAGGGCGCCGAGGCGCTCTACCTGGCGATGGCCGGCGACAACGCCATCGTGGTCTGGGACGACGGCATGGTGACCTCGGTGCGGCCCGGCGACCACGAGGTGCGCTGGCACCGCGCGGTGCCCGGCCTGGCCGACTGGCTGCGCGGCGACGGCGAACCCGGCGCCGACAAGCGGACCGAGGCCCAGCGCAAGGCGCTCGCCACGCAGCGGGCCGCGGGCGCGCTGCACACCGTCCAGCGGGACGGCTCGCCCTGGCTGGCCCTGGTCACGCCGAACCTGACCATGGGCCTGCGCGACGCCGACGGCGACCTGCGCTACAACGACAAGCCCTCAGGCGGCTGCGTCTACGACCCGCTGCGCGCCGTCCACACCGACTACGCCGTGCTCATTCCGCGCACCTGCACCAACAGCAGCGGGCAGGCCGTGTCCGGCGGCGTCACCGGCTACCGGCTGGACAGCAACGGCTGGGCGACGAGCACCGGCCCGAACGCCACGGTCAAGGTGCTGGATCGCAGCCGGGTGGAGATCACCGACGGCCCGATCGTCCCGCCCAGGGTGTTCGACACCAAGGCGGCGGCGCCCGAGACGCCCTGCGGCAGCGTGGACGCGCCGTTCGCCGCGGTCCGTCCGCAGGGCGGCTGCGCGGCGGACCCGTCGGCGCTCCTCCCGGCCGCGGGCGAGTCGGCGGCCGCCGGCACCGCCCCGGACGCCCCGGCGGCGGACTCCGCGGCGCCTGCGGGGGACCAGCCGGCCGGACAGCCGTAGTAGTCGCGGCCGTCGCGGTCGGTCGCGGGCCGCGGGCGTCTCCGGTCGCGGCTACCGGGTCGGCCCGCGGACGGCGGCCTCCGGCCCGGGGCGACGGCCTCGGCCCGGGACGAGGCTTCGGTCCGAGGTGGTGGCCCCGGTCCGGGCGGCCCTCGGCCGGGACCGGCGGGCCCGGTGCCCGGTGGGTACCCCAGGCCGGTACTTCTCCGGAGGCGACACGCGGGGCCCGGTAGACTTGCCGCCATGGCTATCTTCTCCGGGCAATAGCGGGTGGCGGCGCCACGAGGGCCGCGCCGACCGCCGTTGAAGTCCCCCTCACGCCAACCCGGCCCCGGGTCCGTCGTACCCGGCCGCCCGCCCACGTCCCAGGAGTAGTCCTCAGCCATGATTTCCGCCAACGCCCTCGAACTGCGTGCCGGTGCCCGGATCCTGATCGAGTCCGCGAGTTTCAAGGTCGCCGCCGGCGACCGGATCGGCCTGGTCGGCCGCAACGGCGCCGGCAAGACCACGCTCACCAAGGTGCTGGCCGGCGAGGGCCTGCCCGCCGCCGGCACCGTCACCCGGTCGGGCGAGGTCGGCTACCTCCCGCAGGACCCGCGCACCGGTGACCTGGACGTCCTCGCCAAGGACCGGATCCTGTCCGCCCGCGGCCTCGACACCGTGCTGAAGAAGATGCGCGAGAACGAGGACCGGATGGCCAACGGCAAGGGCGCCACCCGGGACAACGCGATGAAGAAGTACGCCCGGCTGGAGACCGAGTTCCTCACCAAGGGCGGGTACGCCGCCGAGGCCGAGGCCGCCACCATCGCCGCCGCGCTGGGCCTGCCGGACCGCATCCTCGGCCAGCCGTTGCACACCCTCTCCGGCGGTCAGCGCCGCCGCGTCGAGCTGGCCAGGATCCTCTTCTCGGACTCCGACGTGCTGCTGCTCGACGAGCCCACCAACCACCTTGACGCCGACTCGATCGTCTGGCTGCGGGACTTCCTGAAGACGTACAAGGGCGGCTTCATCGTCATCTCGCACGACGTCGACCTGGTCGAGACGGTCGTCAACAAGGTGTTCTACCTGGACGCCAACCGCTCCTGCATCGACGTCTACAACATGGGCTGGAAGCAGTACCAGCAGCAGCGCGAGGACGACGAGAAGCGCCGCAAGCGCGAGCGGGCCAACGCCGAGAAGAAGGCCGCGACCCTCAACGCCCAGGCCGACAAGATGCGCGCCAAGGCGACCAAGACGGTGGCAGCGCAGAACATGGCCCGCCGTGCCGACAAGTTGCTCTCCGGCCTGGAGCAGGTGCGCCAGAGCGACAAGGTCGCCAAGCTGCGCTTCCCGGAGCCGGCCCCGTGCGGCAAGACCCCGCTGACCGCCAGCGGCCTGTCCAAGTCCTACGGCTCGCTGGAGATCTTCACCGACGTCGACCTGGCGATCGACCGCGGTTCGCGGGTCGTCGTGCTCGGCTTCAACGGCGCCGGCAAGACCACCCTGCTGCGGATGCTGGCCGGGGTGGAGCAGCCGGACACCGGCGAGGTGATCCCGGGCCACGGCCTGAAGATCGGCTACTACGCCCAGGAGCACGAGACGCTCGACCCGGACCGCAGCGTGCTGGAGAACATGCGCTCGGCCGCGCCGGACACCGACCTGGTGCAGATCCGCAAGATCCTCGGCTCCTTCCTGTTCTCCGGCGACGACGTCGACAAGCCGGCCGGGGTGCTCTCCGGTGGTGAGAAGACCCGTCTGGCGCTGGCCACCCTGGTGGTCTCCTCCGCCAACGTGCTGCTGCTCGACGAGCCCACCAACAACCTCGACCCGGCCAGCCGCGAGGAGATCCTGGGCGCGCTGCGCGAGTTCTCCGGGGCGGTCGTCCTGGTCACCCACGACGAGGGCGCGGTCGAGGCGCTCGACCCGGAGCGGATCATCCTGCTGCCGGACGGCGTGGAGGACCTCTGGAACCCGTCCTACGCCGATCTGGTCTCCTTGGCCTGACCGGAAGTAGACGCGAGATCCGCTTTTCGGATGAGAATATCTAGTCCTTTCGGCGTGTCCGGGAATGAAGTAGACCCGGATTCCGTTTAAGGACTTTCCGTCGGCCCGCCACTCGATCGTGGTCGGGCCGACGCTGCTGATCAGCTATTTCTCGGCGAACGGCGACTTCCACCCGGGGGCGTGCACTCTGTGTGAGCGCCCTGATGCGCTCGGATCACCACCGTAGGACCACGCATTTCCGACATCGACCTTGTCGAATGGGTGGCCAGGACGCGATGGATGGGTGATCATGGGAATCTGACCGAGCAACGCTACGAGGAGGCACGGGTGGCCGAGACTCTGAAAAAGGGCAGCCGGGTGACCGGTGCCGCGCGTGAGAAGCTCGCGGCCGATCTCAAGAAGAAGTACGACTCCGGGGCGAGCATTCGCGCTCTCGCGGAGGAGACCGGTCGTTCGTACGGCTTCGTGCACCGGATGCTGAGCGAATCCGGAGTCATTCTCCGGGGCCGCGGCGGTGCCACGCGGGGCAAGAACAAGGCAACTGCCGGGGCCGGGTCCTGACGGTTGGTCAGCCACCGGCTGGATGACGCGGCGGCAGGGCGCCGGCCGAGGAGACGGCAGCTGACCACCAGCTGGGCGTCCGCCCTCGGGCCGTGTGAACCGGCCGCCGATCGTCATGTCCGGGATGTCGTCCGCCCCCCGGTTCTTCATGTCCGTTCGTTTTCCTTTCGAGCTTCGCTCCGCTCCGCTTTAGCGTTTCGTCGAGCGCCGTGGGCCCCGTCGATCTTTTCGGGTCGGGGCCCCTGCCCTCGCGTCTCGAGTTTTGTTACTCTCCGGTAGCCAAGTCCCTCGCCACCGGAGGTTCCCGCATGACCGCTCCCGCCACCGACCCGCAGGCCCCGAGCTGGGAGCGCGACGGCGTCCGCCTGGAGATCGACGGTGAACTCGCCGTCGTCACCCTGTGCCTGCCCAAGCGGCGCAACGCCCAGTCGCCCGCGCTCTGGCGCGCCCTCACCGCGGCCGGCCGCGAGCTGCCCGGAAGCGTCCGGGTGGTGCTGCTGCGCGCGGAGGGCGTCTCCTTCTCCGCCGGGCTGGACCGGGCCATGTTCACCCCCGAGGGCATCCCGGGCGAGCCCACCTTCCTCCAGCTCGCCGCCTCCAGCGACCAGGAGCTGGACGACGCCATCGCCTCCTACCAGGAGGCCTTCACCTGGTGGCGCCGCCCGGACCTGATCTCCATCGCGGCGGTCCAGGGCCACGCCGTCGGCGCGGGCTTCCAGCTGGCCCTCGGCTGCGACCTGCGGGTGGTCGCCGAGGACGTCCGGTTCGCGATGAAGGAGACCTCGCTGGGCCTCGTCCCGGACCTGGCCGGCACCAAGCCGCTCACCGACCTCGTCGGCTACGCGCGGGCACTGGAGATCTGCGCGACCGGCCGCTGGGTGGGTGCCGAGGAGGCCGCCGCGATCGGGCTGGCCAACCTGGCGGTGCCGGGCGAGGAACTGGACGCCGCCGCCCGCGACCTCGCGGCGGCCCTGCTGGCCGCTCCGCGCGGGGCCGTGATCGAGACCAAGGCCCTGCTGCAGGGGGCCGCCGGGCGCTCCTTCGACGAGCAGCGTTCGGCCGAACGGGCGGCGCAGGCCCGCCGACTGCGGGAACTCGCCGGGATCGGCGACTGACCGCGCGGTGACGGCGCAGGGCCCGGCCCCGGGAGGATCTCCCGGGGCCGGGCCCTGTCCTTTGTGCGGGGCGGGAGCTTCCGTGCGGGGATCCGGCCGTCGGCGCTCGGCGGGCGGGGTTCGTGGCGAAATGCCAGAGTTGTGGAGGCTTGCGATATAGCTGGAGCCGCACGACGGGAGAAGCGCCATGTCTGACACTCCGACGCCCGCGACCATGCACAAGCACACCGGCGGCGGCAGCGCCGCGACCGCCGGCCCGCCGCCGGGGGCCGGCGGCGGTGCCAGGCCGGCCGGCGAGCGCGGCCGCACCGCGCTGGCCGTCGGCGTGGTGGAGAAGATCGCCGGGATGGCCGCCCGTGAGGTCGCCGGGATCCACGCGCTCGGCTCCGGGCTCGCCCGTACCTTCGGCGCGATGCGGGACCGGGTGCCCGGCGGCAAGCCCAGCGTCGGGCGGGGCATCAAGGCCGAGGTCGGCGAGAAACAGACCGCGATCGACATCGCCCTGGTGGTCGAGTACGGCGTGGTCATTCCCGAACTCGCCCGCCAGGTGCGGGAGAACATCATCAACGCGGTCGAACGGATGACCGGCCTGGAGGTCGTCGAGGTCAACATCGCGGTCAACGACGTCCACCTCCCGGACGAACCGGAGTTCGAGGAGGAAGAGGTGCCGGAGACGGCGCCCGGGCAGCGGCCGAAGCTCAAGTAGCGCGTTCGGCGGCGGGGCCGGGCGGGGCGGGGGCGGGTTGTCGGTGGCTCGGCGGTGGGTCGGTGGCGGGTTGGCGGCGGTCGGATCAGGGCCGGACGAGGTAGCTGGAGACGAGGGAGTAGCGGATGAACCTGGCCATCATCGGCCTGGCGGCGGGTATGGCCCTCGGCTTCGCCGGGTACTTCGGCGGATTCGCGGCCTTCCTGCTGGTGGGCGCGCTCGGGCTGGTCGGCTTCGTGGTCGGGCGCCTGCTGGAGGGAGACATCGAGCTGGGCGACCTCGGGGACCTGCTCCGCGGCCGCGACCGGCGTCACTGATGGCGGGCGTTGCGTCCGGTCCGGGGCGGGTTGCGGTCCCTTCCCGTTCGGGCTCCGGTCCGGATTCCTCGGCGGTCCCCGGGTCGGGTTCCGCCGTGGGATCCGTGCCGGGCCGTCGGGGGCGGCTCCGGGTCGCCGACCGGGTGTACGCCCGGATCGCGGCCCGGGCCGCCCGGGAGGTGCTCGCCGAGGCCTGGCCCGCCGGGCGGGCGAAGGGGGCGCCGCCGCATGTCTCGGTGACCGTACCGGGCAGCACGGTGATGGTCCGGGTGGAGCTCGAGCTGCCGTTCCCCTCGGACATCGCGGCGCTGGCCGGGGCGGCGCGGCAGCGGATCGCCGAGCGGGTGGTGGGGTTGACCGGGACGAGGGTGTCGGAAGTGGTCGTCGTGGTCGAGAAGTTGGTGACGGGGGGCGCCTCGTGGGCGTGAACGCGGAGGATTCCGCGACGGCCGGCGTGGAAGGGGCGGCGCCGGAAGCCCGGCGGCGGAGGGTGAGACGGCTGCGGGCTCCGCGTACGGCCGCGGCGGCGCTGGTGGCGACCGGGGTGCTGGTGGTGGCGGGGGCGCTGCTGTACGACGTGATCGCGGTGCGGGTGGGGCAGCCGGCGCGGCGGTGGCGGGCACAGATCGCGGACGAGCTGGCGACACGCCACCTCGACGACCTGGGAGTGCTGGTGGGGGCCGGAGTGGCGACCGTGCTCGGTGGGTGGTTGCTGTGGCTGGCCGTCGCGCCAGGGCTGCGGCGGTGGCTCGTGCTGCGTCCGTACGGAGGGACGTCGGCGGCCATCGACCGGGCCGGGGTCGGGCACCTGTTGGCGGACCGGGCGGCGGGCCTGGACGGGATCGACCACCTGCGGATCCAGGTCGGTCGGCGGCGGGTCCGGATCTCGCTGGCGGGGGTGGCGGATCCGGCGTTGGTGCAGCGGCAGCTGCGGGACGAGCTGGAGCGGGTGGGGCTGGGGCGGCCGTTGCGGCTGGACGTGCGGATGGCCCGAGGGGCCGCCGGCGCGGTGGGGGAGGACTTCGGCTCGGGGACCGGCGCGGGGACGGGCGGCGGCGCGGGTCGCGGTGAGGGGGTGGCGGGGTGAGGAGGACGGTCGTCAACCGGGCGCTGCTGGCGCTGGTGGGCGCGGTGCTCTTGGGCGTCGGGGTGCTGGTGTTGGCGGGCGGGCTCGACCTGTACCGGCGGCTGGGCGTACATCCGCCGGACTGGTGGCCGCTCACCTCGCCCGACCAGCCGGTGGTGAGCGCGCGTTCGCGGAGGCAGTGGGTGGCGTCGACGTGGTGGTGGCCGACGGTGATCGGCGGGTTGGCCGTGCTGGTGGCCGGGATGGCGTGGTGGCTGGTCGCGCAGCTGCGGCGCAGCGGGCTGCCGAGCATCGCGGTGCCGACGCCGGGCGTGAGCGGGCTGCGACTGCGGATCGGTGCGCGGGCGCTGGAAGAGGCGCTGGAGAACGGGACGGCGGTGCTGCCGGAGGTCGAGCGGGCCGGGGTGCGGCTGGTGCGGGCACCGAGGCATCCGCGGTTGCGAGGCGCGGTGCGGTTGCGGCCGGGCGGGGATCCGGCCGCGCTGGTGGAGCACTTCGAGGACGGGCCCCGGGCGGATGCGTGCGGGAGCCTGCGGCTGGCGGAGCTGCCGGCCGATCTGCGCATCCGGGTCCTGCAGGCGGCCCCCGCCGAGCCGCGGCACGGGTGGGGGCGGCGGGGTCGGCGGGGGCGTTGGGGGCGTCGGCAGTCGAGGGTGGAGTAGCCGGGACGGAGTCGTCGGGACTGACTGATCGGGATCGATTGGTCAGGAATGAGTGATTGAGAGTTGCGAGGGCGTCAGAGGGTGCGGAGGGCGCCGCCGTCGACGGGGACCATGAGGCCGGTCAGGTAGGAGGCGGCGGGGGAGAGCAGGAAGGCGGCGACCTTGCCGAACTCCTCGGGGGCGCCGTACCGGCCCAGCGGGATGGTGGCGGCGGCCTTGGCGCGAGCGGCCTCGGGGTCGGGGGTGAGGCCGTCGAGCTCGCGGACCCGGTCGGTGTCGATCCGGCCCGGGAGCAGGCCGAGCACACGGATGCCGCGGGGGCCGAGCTCGTCGGCGAGGGACTTGGCGGCCATGGCGAGGCCCGGGCGCAGGCCGTTGGAGATGCCGAGGCCCGGGATCGGCTGGCGGACCGAGCTGGAGAGCACGAAGGCGATCACACCGCCCTCGGGGAGCGCGGCGGCGGTGGCGCGGGCGAGCCGGAGGGCACCGAGGAAGACGGACTCGAAGGCGTCGCGCCAGGCGTCCTCGGGGGTGGTCTCGACGGGGCCCGCCTGGGGGCCGCCGACGCTGATCAGGATGCCGTCGAGACGGCCGAAGTGGTGCCGAGCCTCGGAGATGAGGCGCTCGGGGGTGTCGGGGTCGGCGTTGTCGGCGACGAGGCCCCGGGCGGTGCCGAGGGTCCCGAGTTCGGCGACAGCGGTGTCGACGGCCTGCTGGGTCCGGCCGCTGATGAGCACGCGGGCGCCGTCGGCGGCGAGTTCGCGGGCGCCGGCGAGGCCGAGGCCTCGGGTGGCGCCGGTGACGATGTAGGCCTTGTCTTTCAGTCCGAGATCCATGGGGACATAGTGCCCGGTGGGGGTTGGTGCTCGGGGGGTGGGCTCTCGGCATGGTTGGGCCGGGGGCGGCTCCGGGGGGTGGGGAGGCCGCCGTCCGATGGGGTCGGGCGAGGGGTGATCGGGAGCCGGGGCAGGGCTGGCGTTGACGTCGGGGGGAAGGTTTACGGTCGTTGCCGGAAGTGCGGGAGGAGTGGTTCGGCGTGCGGATCGGGGAGTTGGCGGAGCGGGCGGGGACGACCACGCGGGCGTTGCGGTACTACGAGCAGTTGGGATTGTTGCCGGCCCGGCGGGCGGGCAACGGGTACCGGGCGTACGACGAGGGGGATCTGCGGTTGCTGCGGGAGATCCGGATGTTGCAGGACTTCGGGTTCGGGCTGGAGGAGACCAGGCCGTTCGTGGAGTGTCTGCGGGCGGGGCACCCGGAGGGGGACTCGTGCCCGGCCTCCCTGGAGGTGTACCGGCGGAAGTTGGGGGAGCTGGACGAGTGCATCGCCCGGCTCCAGGAGGTGCGGGCGCAGGTGGCGGGGCAGTTCGATCGGGCCGTGCGGGCACGGGACGAGTTGGCCGCCGTCCGGGAGCCGCCCCGCTGTGAACTGGTGAAGGAGTAGACGGTGGTGGAGATCACGGGTGTGCAGGCGGTGACGGACGACACGTTCGCCGCGGAGGTGCTGGCGGCCGAGGGCCCGGTGCTGGTGGACTTCACGGCGGACTGGTGCCCGCCGTGCCGGATGATGGCGCCGGTGCTGGCGGACATCGCGCGGGAGGAAGCGCACCGGTTGCGGGTGGTGAGCGTGGACGTGGACCGCAACCCACGGACGCAGGCGGCGTACGGGGTGTTGTCGATGCCGACGCTGATGGTGTTCCGGGGCGGGCAGCCGGTGCGGTCGGTGGTGGGGGCGCGGGCGAAGGCGCGGTTGCTGCGGGAGCTGGACGACGTGCTCTAGGCGGGGACGGCCTCGAGCGGGACCTCGGCTTCGGCGGCCTGCTTGGCGCGGTCCTTGGCCTCGCGGCGGGCGAGGACCCAGACGCCGACCGGGATCATCGCGGTGAACAGCCACCACTGGATCGCGTAGGCCATGTGCGGGCCGATGTCGGAGTGGTTGGGCTCGGGGATCAGCTGGGGCTGGTCGGCCGGGGCCGGGGTGGTGCCGGTGAGTTCGAGGTAGCCGCCGAGGAGGGGGACGCCGGTCCGCTTGGCCTGCTCGTCGGTGTTGATCAGGTTGAACTGGCGGTCCGGCAAGCCGGTGCGGTCCTTGATGCCGCTGGCGCCGTACGTCTCCTCGGCGCGCAGGCGGCCGGTGAGGGAGACCTCGCCGGCGGGGGCGGCCGGGACGGGCGGGTACTCGGTGGCCCCGTCGCCGGAGGCGACCCAGCCGCGGTTGACCAGGACGGTGCCCTTGCCGTCGGCGAGCTGGAACGGGGTCACGACGAAGTAGCCGATGGTCCCGCTGGAGTCGGTCCGCTTGCGGACCACGAACTCGTGTGCCGGGTCGTACTGACCGGTGGCGGTCGCCGCGCGCCAGGTGAGGTCCTTGGGGACCGCGAAGCCGGGGGTCGGCGACAGGGTGTCGAAGGGGACCGGCGCGGCCGTGAGGGCCTGGCCGATCAGCTCGTTCCTGGCCACCCGTGCCTCGTGGCGGTGCAGCTGCCAGAAGCCCAGCTTGATCGTCGCGGGGATCAGCAGCAGTGCGACCAGCATGGTGATCAACCACTGTCGGGTCAGCAGAAAACGGTACACATGGGAACGGTACGCCGACCTCACAACCGGCTCACGCACCGGGGTGCGGGGCGACCTCGCGCAGCAGCTGGAGGAAGGCGTCCTCGCCGACGACGGGGGTGCCGACCTCGCGGGCCTTGCGGGCCTTGCCGCTCCAGCTGTCCGGTTCGTTGGTGACCAGCAGGCTGGTGAGGCGGCTCACGGAGGTGGCGATGTGCAGTCCGGCCTCGACCGCGCGGTCCTCCAGGACCTCGCGGTCGGTGGCGGTGTCGCCGGTGATGGCCACCCGCATGCCCTGGACCAGAGGCTTGCCGTCCTCCCAGCGCCCCGGGTTGGGGTACGGGCAGGGCGGGCGCTTCTTGGCCTGGCGGTACGTGGCGCCGGTCCAGCCGGCGCGGCTCGGGCCGGCGGGCTCCTCCTCGCCGAGGTCGGTGACCGCGACGCAGTTCTGCAGCGGCAGCGGCACGCCGCCGTCACGGGCGAGGTGCAGGCTGGGGCGGAAGGCCTCGGCGAGCACCCGGGCGTCGTCCAGGGCGTTGTGGGCATGGCGCTGCTGGACGCCGAAGTGGGCGGCGAGCGAGGACAGCTTGCCGTTGGGCAGTGGCAGCCGCAGGTCGCGGGAGAGGACCATGGTGCACAGCCGCTGCTCGACCGGGGCGCGCAGGCCGGCCCGGGAGAACTCGCGGGAGATCATGTTCCAGTCGAACAGCGCGTTGTGCGCGACCAGGACGCGGTCGCGCAGACGCGCGGCGAACTCGTCGGCGATCTGCCGGAACGTCGGGGCGGTGGCGAGCAGTTCGGCGGTGAGGCCGTGGATCCAGACCGGGCCCGGGTCCCGTCCGGGGTTGACCAGGGTGTACCAGTGGTCGACGACGTCGCCGTCCGGGTCCAGCTGGTAGACGCCCGCCGAGATGACGCGGTCGGAGCGGCCGAGCCCGGTGGTCTCGACGTCGACGACCGCGAAGCCCCGGGAGGGGTCGGCGGAGCGCTGCGCGGGGACCGGCGCGGTCCGCGGCACTCCGTACGTCTCGGGCTGGATCGGTTGCATGGTCCAACAGGATAAGGGGCCGGGCGGGGGGTTCCGGCCGGAATGATCCGATGGACCGGCCGGAATAGAGTGGTCGCGGGGGGTGTCGTACACCTGGTCGAAACCGTTCAGCTAAGGAACAGCGCATGCGTGCCACCGTGATTCACGGCCCCAAGGACATCCGGATCGAGGAAGTCCCGGACCCGGTGATCCAGCACCCGACGGACGTGGTGCTCCGGGTGGTGAACGCCTGTATCTGCGGCAGCGATCTGTGGGCCTACCGCGGGGTGGCGCACCGGGTGGCCGGGCAGCGGATCGGGCACGAGTTCCTCGGGGTGGTCGAGGAGGCCGGCGCCGAGGTGCGCGGCTTCGTCAAGGGCGACCTGGTGGTGGCACCGTTCGTCTGGTCGGACGGGACGTGTGACTTCTGTCTCGAAGGCCTCCAGACCTCCTGCCCGCACGGCGGGTTCTGGGGGCAGGTCGGTTCGGACGGCGGCCAGGGCGAGGCGGTGCGGGTGCCGTTCGCGGACGGGACGCTGGTGAAGCTGCCGAAGGAGGCGGCGGGCGACGAGAAGCTGCTGCCCGGGCTGCTGGCGCTGTCCGACGTGATGTCGACCGGACACCACGCGGCGGTCTCGGCGCGGGTGCGGCCCGGCGCGACGGTCGCGGTGGTCGGCGACGGTGCGGTGGGCCTGTGCGGCGTCCTGGCGGCGCACAGGCTGGGCGCGGGCCGGATCATCGCGCTGGGCCGGCACACGGCCCGTACCGAGCTGGCCCGTCGCTTCGGCGCGACGGACGTGGTGGCGGAGCGCGGCGAGGCCGCGGTCGAGGCGGTGAAGGAGCTGACCGGCGGTCAGGGCGCGCACGCCGTCCTGGAGGCGGTCGGTACCGAGGAGTCGATGCGGACGGCCGTCTCGATCGCCCGGGACGGCGGCGCGGTGGGCTACGTCGGGGTGCCGCACGGCGGCAGCGCGGGCGTCGACATCGGTCAGATGTTCGGCCGAAACGTTTCGCTGAACGGCGGAGTCGCCCCGGCCCGTGCGTACATCCCCGAACTGCTGCCGGACGTGCTCTCGGGCGCCATCGAGCCGGGGCTGGTCTTCGACCGCACCGTCGGCCTGGACGACGTTCCGGACGGCTACCGCGCGATGGACGACCGCTCGGCCCTGAAGGTGCGGATCGCTGTCTACACCTCGGGCACCACCGGTAAGCCCAAGGGCATCCTGCACACCTCGGGCGGCTACCTCACCCAGGCCAGCTACACCCACCACGCGGTC
>NZ_JBSFKF010000005.1:322859-354642 GCF_053598415.1 Kitasatospora sp. NPDC001132
CCCGGCCCGCTCCCGGGGTTGGTCCGCCCGCCGGGCCTTTATGTGGGGGACGGCGTCCTTTGACTAGGGCCACGGGCAGGCGGCCCGTGCCGCCCCCCGTACGGGGTGCGGCACGGGCCGATGCCGTGTTCCGGGCGGGACTGGAGGGGCATGGCATCACTGGGATGGGCTGTTTTTCGGCCAATCGGATGGTGCGAGGGGGTGAACGGTCGACTGATCGCGGTCAACCCCTTCCGGGGTGGGCAGGACGCTCCTAGCATTGCGCGGCGCGCACCAGACCTGTGATGCCCCTCACGCTCGACCGTTCCCCCGTGTGACACATACGCCGAAGGAGTGAGGAGACAGCGTGGATTCGCCGCCGCTCACCACCACCGCCGCCGCCACGGAAGCCCAAGTCATCGACGAAAGTGAGGAGTTCCGCACCCTGCGGCGCTCGTTCCGGAGCTTCGCCTTCCCGGTCACCATCGGCTTCGTGCTCTGGTACCTGCTCTACGTCCTGCTCTCCTGCTACGCCCCGGGACTGATGCGCACCAAGGTCCTCGGGCACGTCAACGTGGCCCTGGTGCTCGGGCTGCTGCAGTTCGCGACCACCTTCGCCATCGCCGCCTGGTACGCCCGCTACGCGGACCGGCGGATCGACCCCGCCGCCGCGGCGATCCGCGAGGCGCACGGCGCCGTCGTCCACGCCCCCCGGGAGTCCGCCGAATGACTCTGCTCGCCAGTTCCGCCACCGAGCACCGCGGCCTGACGATGGCCCTGTTCGGCGTGTTCGTCCTGGCCACCCTCGGCATCACCGTCTGGGCCGGGCGGCAGACCAGGAGCGCCTCCGACTTCTACGCGGGCGGCCGCGGCTTCACCGGCTTCCAGAACGGCCTGGCCATCTCCGGCGACTACATGTCCGCCGCCTCCTTCCTCGGCATCGCCGGGACCATCGCGCTCAGCGGCTACGACGGCTTCCTCTACTCGATCGGCTTCCTGGTCGCCTGGCTGGTCGCCCTGCTGCTGATCGCCGAACCGCTGCGCAACTCCGGCCGCTTCACGATGGCGGACGTGCTCGCGTTCCGGATGCGCCAGCGACCGGTGCGCACCGCGGCGGGCGTCTCCACCATCGTGGTGTCGATCTTCTACCTGCTCGCCCAGATGGTCGGCGCCGGCACCCTGGTGGCCCTGCTGCTGGGGGCCGAGGGGAGTGCCGCCAAGCGCTGGACCATCGTCGGGGTCGGCGCGCTGATGATCGTCTATGTGGTGATAGGAGGGATGAAGGGCACCACCTGGGTGCAGATCGTCAAGGCGGTGCTGCTGATCGCCGGCGCCGCGCTGATGACCGTCCTGGTGCTGGCCAAGTACCACTTCAACCCCTCCGAACTGCTCGGCGCGGCGGCGAGCGCGAGCGGCAAGGGCGAGGCCTTCCTCCAACCGGGACAGAAGTACGGCACCGGCACCGCCAAGCTCGACTTCATCAGCCTGGGCATCGCGCTGGTGCTCGGCACCGCCGGCCTGCCGCACATCCTGGTCCGCTTCTACACCGTGCCCACCGCCAAGGCGGCCCGGAAGTCGGTGCTCTGGGCGATCGGCATCATCGGCGTCTTCTACCTGATGACCCTGGCGCTCGGCTTCGGCGCGGCCGCGCTGGTCGGCTCCAAGGCGATCAAGGCGGCCAACGCCGCGGGCAACACCGCGGCCCCACAACTGGCCGAGGCGCTCGGCGGAGGCGTCGGGACCACCGGCGGCGCGATCCTCCTCGCGGTGATCTCGGCCGTCGCCTTCGCCACCATCCTGGCCGTCGTCGCCGGGCTAACGCTCGCCTCCTCGGCCTCCTTCGCCCACGACCTCTACGCCAACGTGATCCGGCGCGGGAAGGCGAGCGAGCGGGAGGAGGTGCTGTCGGCGAAGTGGGCCGCGGTCGCGATCGGCGCGGTGGCGATCGTGCTCAGCCTCTTCGCGGACAAGCTCAACACCGCCGCCCTCGTCGCCCTGGCCTTCGCGGTCGCCGCCTCGGCGAACCTGCCCACCCTGCTCTACTCGCTGTTCTGGAAGCGGTTCACCACCGTCGGCGCCGTCAGCTCGGTCTACGCCGGCCTGGTCACCTCGGTGGTGCTGGTGGTCTTCTCCCCGGTGGTCTCCGGCGCGAAGACCTCGCTCTTCCCGCACTCCGACTTCCACTGGTTCCCGCTGGAGAACCCCGGCCTGGTCTCCATCCCGGTCGGATTCCTGGCCGGCTGGCTCGGCACGCTGCTGTCCACGGAGCGCCCCGATCCGGCGAAGTACGCTGAACTGGAGGTCCGCTCACTGACCGGGCTGGGCGCCCACTGATCGTCCCGCGATGACTATGCTGGCCCGGCCCGCCGTGACGGTGGCCGGGCCGGCCGCATCTCGGGGAAGGACGCACGTGCTGCTCGACACCTTCGGACGCCAGGCCGTCGACCTGCGGGTCTCCCTCACGGACCGGTGCAACCTCCGCTGCACCTACTGCATGCCGGAGGAGGGCCTGCAGTGGCTGGCCAAGCCGGACCTGCTGACCGACGAGGAGATCGTCCGGCTGGTCACCGTCGCCGTGCGCGACCTGGGCGTGCGCGAGGTCCGCTTCACCGGTGGCGAGCCGCTGCTGCGCCCCGGGCTGGTCGCCGTCGTCGCCGCCTGCTCGGAGCTGGAGCCGCGCCCGGAACTCTCGCTGACCACCAACGGCATCGGGCTGGCCCGCACCGCGACGGCGCTGCGCCAGGCCGGCCTCGACCGGGTCAACGTCTCGCTGGACACCCTCGACCCCGAGGTGTTCCACACCCTCACCCGCCGCCACCGCCACCAGGACGTGCTGGACGGGCTGGCCGCCGCCGAGGCCGCCGGGCTGGCGCCGGTGAAGCTCAACGCGGTGCTGATGCGCGGGGTCAACGACCACGAGGCGGCCGACCTGCTGGCCTGGTGCCTGGAGCGGGGCTACGAGCTGCGCTTCATCGAGCAGATGCCGCTGGACGCCCAGCACGGCTGGGACCGCGCGTCGATGGTCACCGCGACGGAGATCCTGGACCTGCTGCGGGCCCGCTTCACGCTCACCCCCGAGCCGTCCGCCCGCCGGGGCGCGGCGCCCGCCGAGCGCTGGCTGGTGGACGGCGGCCCGGGCCGGGTGGGTGTGATCGCCTCGGTCACCCGGCCGTTCTGCCGGGCCTGCGACCGCACCCGGCTGACCGCCGACGGCCAGGTGCGCAACTGCCTGTTCGCGACCGGCGAGACCGACCTGCGCACCGCGCTGCGCTCGGGCGCGGACGACGCCGAACTGGCCGCGCTGTGGCGGGCGGCGATGTGGGGCAAGAAGGCCGGGGCCGGGATCGACGACCCGGAGTTCCTCCAGCCCGAGCGGCCGATGTCAGCGATCGGCGGCTAGGCCGGCTTCCCGGAACCCTCGGTGCTCGCGGTGCTCCCGGACGTCTCGGTGCTCTCGGAGGCCTCGGGGGTCCACTCGGCGAAGGCGACGACCTCCTTGAGGAAGCCGCGCACCCCGAGGAACTGGGACAGGTGCTCGCGGTGCTCGTCACAGGCGAGCCAGGTCTTGCGGCGGTCCGGGGTGTGCAGCTTGGGGTTGTTCCACACCAGCACCCAGCCGGCGTCCGCCCGGCAGCCCTTGGCGGAGCAGATCGGCGTCTGCGGGGTTTCCATCGGGCCGTCCTCAACGATTGGCGGGTACGTCTGCGCCGCCAGTCTGTCACGACCGCCCGGGTCGAGCGGATCCGTCCGGGCATGACGACGCCGGGCAGCCACGGGGGGAGCCGCCCGGCGTCGGTCCGTCGCTCCGACGGGGGATGCGGAGCGCGTACGCAGTATGTCACGCGAAGACCCGGGGTTGGGGAGGTCTTGCATGATTAATCTGAGCTTCTTCTGAGCTTTCTCCGGGCCGGACGGGGGTGAAGCGGCATGAAACGGACGGTCAGTCCACGTCCTGTGAAGGATCGGTGGGAGCGGCCTTTGCCTCTCCTGTACCGGCCTTCGCGGCCGCTCCACCCGTCCCGCCCGCTCCACCCCTCCCACCGGGGCCGAGCATCAGCGGGGTGTCGAGCGGGATGTCGAAGGTGCTCGGCAGCCCCGGGGCCCGCTCCCGGCCCGCGTTGGCGATCAGCACCGCGAAGTACGGCAGCAGCACGGCGCCCGCCAGCGCGGCGAACGCCAGGATCCGCTGGACGTCCCACAGCACCACGGCGAGCAGCACGCAGGCCGTACGGACCAGCATCGAGATGACGTAACGGCGCTGGCGTCCCCGGACGTCCTCGGTGAGGCTGCTGCGCGCCCCGGTGATCCGGAAGACCTGCCCGCCGTCGGCGCTCTTGCCCATGTGTCCTACCGCCTTCGTCGCGCACCCGCGCGCCTGGCCGCGCGGCCTCCTCACGGTACGCCCGGCCACGGGCGGCGACGAGACCGGGTGGGCCGGACCCACCCGGTCGGGTACGCGAAGGGCCTGTCCGGCGGAGCGGACAGGCCCGTCGGTCGGGGCGTCGGCGAGGCGGCGCGGCCCGGTCGGCTACGAGCGCCGGGAGAGGTACTGCGGGGGCACGGCGTCGGTGAGCCAGACGCCGTTCTCGCTGAGCCGGAACTCGTGGCCGGCCGCCGTCATCGCCGCCGCGTTCACGGTCAGCACCACCGGACGGCCGTGCCGGGCGCCGACCCTGGTCGCCGTCTCGGTGTCCGCCGAGAGGTGGACGTCCTGGCGGGCCATCGGGCGCAGCCCCTCGTGGAAGATCGCCGCCAGGTGCCGGTCGGCGGTGCCGTGGTAGAGCACGGACGGCGGAACCGTGGCGGCCAGACCGAGGTCGACCGCCACCGTGTGGCCCTGGTTGGCGCGGATCGAGAGACCGTCCGGGGAGTAGCCGAAGCGGCGCTTGTTGTTGGTCGCCACGACGTGGTCCAGCTCGGCCCGGGTGAGCGGCCTGCCCCGGGCCGCGAGCGCGGTGAGCAGCTCGTCGACCCGGACCCAGCCGGCCCCGTCCAGCGTGATCCCCACCAACCCGGGCTCGTGCCGCAGGATGCGCGACAGCATCTTGCTCGACCTGACCAGGCGCTTCTCGTCCATCATGTCTCTCGTATCCCCCGTAGGTCAGTGGCTAAGAGGCCTGGCTGACCGAACTCATGTTGAAGTCCGTGACACGCACGGGTGGCATCGCGGTGCGGGTGACGACGTCGCTCCACTCGCGGGGCAGGCAGCGTTCGGTGCGGCCCACCTCGGTGATCCGGTCCAGCAGGTCCACGGGGGACTCGTTGAACCGGAAGTTGTTGACCTCGCCGACGACCTCGCCGTTCTCCACCAGGTAGACGCCGTCCCGGGTGAGGCCGGTGAGCAGCAGCGTCGCCGGGTCCACCTCGCGGATGTACCAGAGGCAGGTGAGCAGCAGGCCGCGCTCGGTGCGGGCGATCATCTCGTCCAGCGTCGGCGCCGACTCCTGGTCGGCCGTCTCCAGCACCAGGTTGTCGATCGCCGGGCGCAGCGGCAGGCCGGTGAGGGCGGCCGCGTGGCGACTGGTGATCAGGTCGTTCAGCACACCGTTGCGGATCCACTCGGTGGCGGCGATCGGCTGGCCGTTGTCGAAGACCGAGAAGTCCCCGCCGGTGGAGTGGGTCAGCACGAACGGCGCGGCCTCCAGGCCGGGCTCTCGCGGGTCCGAGCGCAGCGTCAGCGGCAGGGAGCTGAGCTTGTCGCCGAGCCGGGTGCCGCCGCCGGGCTTGGAGAAGACCGTCCGGCCCTCCTGGGCGTCCCGGCCGCCGGCGTTCCAGTTGAGGACGACCAGCAGGTCGGCGACGGCCGAGGGCGGCAGCAGCGTCTCGTACCGGCCGGCCGGCAGGTCCACCTTGCGGGCGCCCCAGCCGAGCCGCCTGGTCAGCTCGGTGTGCAGGGCGGTGAGGTCGACGTCGGCGAAGTCCCGGGTGGCGGCGCCCACCCAGGCCGAGCCGGAGAGGTCGGCGGTCTTGGCGTTGATCTCGACCATGCCGGTGGGCTGGTCGTGGCGCAGCCGCAGGCCGGTGGAGCTGCCCAGGTAGCTGGAGGTCATCTCGTGCCGGGCGAAGCCGTACAGCAGTTCGCCCTGGGCGGCGGCGCGGGCGAAGGCCTCGCCGAGGGCCGGGCCGAAGGCGTCGAACACCTCGATGGAGGTGAGCGCCGGCGGCTCCGTGAAGTCCGGCGAGGAGGGCTGGTCGGCGATCAGCGGCTGGGCGTCCTCGGCCGGTCCGGCCGCGCGGGCGGCGTCCTCGGCGGCCCGCACCAGGCCCTCCACCTCCTCCGCGGTGACGGCCTCGCGGGAGACCACGCCGGAGGCGGTGCCCTCGGCGCCCGCCACGGTGGCGATCACGGTGAGGCGGCGGCCGCGGGTGACGCCGTTGGTGGTCAGCGCGTTGCCGGCCCAGCGCAGGTTGGCGGTGGACTCCTCGTCGGCGATCACCACGCAGCCGTCGGCGCGGGAGAGGCCGAGCGCCAGCTCGACGAGGTCGTGGGGCTGCTTCGCGGTCATCAGTGACCCGCCTCCTGCTGGGTGTTGAGCACGTTGACGTTGCGGAACAGCGCCGACGGGCAGCCGTGACTGACCGCCGCGATCTGACCGGGCTGCGCCTTTCCGCAGTTGAAGGCACCGCCGAGGAGGTAGGTCTGCGGGCCGCCGACCGCCGCCATCGAGCCCCAGAAGTCGGTGGTGGTGGCCTGGTAGGCGAAGTCCTTGACCTGGCCGGCGAGCTCGCCGTCCTTGATCGCGTAGGCGCGCTGCCCGGTGAACTGGAAGTTGTACCTCTGCTGGTCGATCGACCACGAACGGTCGCCGACGATGTAGAGGCCGTTCTCGACCTGGGCGAACAGGCCCTCGGTGTCCGGGCCGTCGGCGGCGGGCTGCAGCGAGACGTTGGCCATCCGCTGCACCGGAACGTGCGAAGGGGAGTCGGCGAACGCGCAGCCGTTGGAGCGCTCGAAGCCCTTCAGCCTGGCGATGCCGCGGTCCAGCTGGTAGCCGACCAGGACGCCGTCCTTGACCAGGTCCCAGGACTGGGTGGCCACGCCCTCGTCGTCGTAGCCGATGGTGGACAGGCCGTGCTCGGCGGTGCGGTCGCCGGTGACGTGCATCAGCTCGGACCCGTACTTCAGCGAGCCGAGCTGGTCGAAGGTGGCGAAGGAGGTGCCGGCGTAGGCGGCCTCGTACCCGAGCGCGCGGTCCAGCTCGGTGGCGTGGCCGATCGACTCGTGGATGGTCAGCCAGAGGTTGGTCGGGTCGATGACCAGGTCGTAGCGGCCCGCCTCGACGCTCGGGGCCCGCATCTTCTCGCCCAGCAGGACGGGTAGTTCCGCGAGCTCGGCGTCCCAGTCCCAGCCGGTGCCCGTGACGTACTCGTAGCCGCGGCCGACCGGCGGGGCGAGCGTCTGCATCGAGTCGAAGGCGCCGGTGCGCTCGTCGACCGAGGTGGCCTCCAGGTCGGAGTGCACCCGGATCCGCTGCTGGGTCGTCACCGTTCCGGCGGTGTCCGCGTAGAACTTGTTCTCCTGGACGGTGCGCAGGGCCGCTTGGACGTGCGAGACGCCCTCGGCCGCCAGCAGCCGGGAACTGCGCTCGGCGAGCAGCGCCGTCTTCTCGGCGTCCGGCACCTCGAAGGGGTTGACCTTGTACGCGGAGACCCAGGTGACGTCGCGGTACACCGGCTCGTCGGCCAGCTCGACCCGC
This sequence comes from Kitasatospora sp. NPDC001132, assembly GCF_053598415.1. Lineage (NCBI taxonomy): Bacteria > Bacillati > Actinomycetota > Actinomycetes > Kitasatosporales > Streptomycetaceae > Kitasatospora > Kitasatospora sp. NPDC001132. The sequence goes on from NZ_JBSFKF010000005.1 coordinate 330,536, forward strand.
TCGGCGGTGCCGGCCGCCCGGCTGATCCCGCCGGACAGGCGGGCCACCGCGACGGCCTGCTCGGCGACCCGGGCCGCCGCGTCGGGGGTCAGGTCGACACCGGCGGCGAAGCCCCAGGCGCCGTCCAGCAGCACCCGGACGGCGTAACCGAGCTGCACGCTGTCGGAGGTGCCGGCGGGACGCGCGTCACGCAGCCGCCAGGAGGCGCTGCGGATCCGCTCCAGCCGGAAGTCGGCGTGGCTCACGCCCAGTTCTCGGGCCCGGGTGAGGGCGGCGTCGGCGAGGGGCCGCAACGGCAGGGCGAGGAACAGCGGGTCGACGGCGCGCCCGTGCGGGGCGCCGGAGCGATCGGCCGGAGGGATCGGAGGCAATCGGGCTCCCAGGTCGCGGAGGGTGGCGGTGCGGCGCCACAGGGGCGCCCGCACCGCATCATTTCCCGTCCACCCGGTTTCCGGCCAGCGCATTACCACCGCTGCGCCGCGGTTTCGGACGCGCCGTCCGAAACAGGCACCGTCCGACCGGTGGTGCCGTCTGACCATGGGGCCGGTGCCCCCGGCCTGTGGGTGCGGGCCGTCAGTCGACGCTCTCCCACCAGCCGTCCAGCTCCGGCGGGTTGTCGACGTCGACCCGCTCGCCGGGCCGCGGCACGGCCAGCGGGACGGCCTGCTCCTTGGCGGCCTTCACCAGCCGCTCGACCGGCTCGGACCACGGGTGCAGGCCCAGGTTGAAGGTGCACCAGTGGACGGGCACCAGCAGTCCTGCGGCCAGGTCCCGGTGCGCGAGGACGGCGTCCTCCGGGGTCATGTGGATGTCCGCCCAGGCCGCGTCGTAGGCGCCGATCTGGACCAGCGCGGCGTCGAACGGGCCGTGCTGCGCGCCGATCCGGCCGTAGCCCTCGAAGTAGCCGGAGTCGCCGGTGTAGAAGACCTTGCGGTTCGGGCCGGCGACCACCCAGGAACCCCACAGGGTGGTGTTGCGGGTCAGCCCGCGGCCGGAGAAGTGGTGCGCCGCGGTGAGGGTGAGCACCAGGTCGCCCAGGGTGCAGGTCTCGTCCCAGTCCAGTTCGATGATCCGGTGCTCGGGGACGCCCCAGCGGCGCAGGTGGGCGCCGATGCCGAGCGGCACCGCGAACGGCGCGGACTGGCTGCGCACCAGGCGCTTGACCGTCGCCATGTCCAGGTGGTCGTAGTGGTCGTGCGAGATCAGCACCGCGTCGACCTGCGGCAGCTCCTCCAGCTCGACCGGCACCGGGTGCAGCCGCTTGGGGCCGACGTGCGCGGCGGGGGAGCAGCGGTCGCTCCAGATCGGGTCGAACAGCACCCGGAAGCCCTCGATCTCCACCAGCGCGGAGGCGTGCCCGTACCAGGTGACCTCCACGCCCTCGGCGGCCGGCCCGGCCGGGACGGCGGGGCGGACCGTCGGAACCGGACGCGAGGGGACACGGCCGGCCCGCTCGAACAGCATCCGGCGAACGGTGGCGCCGTCGAAGCCGGGGGCGCCGGCGGTGCGGGCGAGCGCGGAGGGCGCGTTGTGGAAGACACCGTCGCGGTACTGCGGGGAGTTGCGCACCCGCTCCTCGCGCTCGCCGTCCGGCCGCCGCCCGAACGCCGCCGGGAGGTCGCGCAGAGACCAGGCGGCCGCCCCCAGGCCGGCCGCCAGGGCGGTGAGGGCCAGCAGTCGTCCGCGTCGGTGGGTGCTCCCGGGCCGTGCCTTGGTCATCCGCTCTGCCTTCGTCGCTCGCCGGGATGCTCGGGGATCGGTACGGCAGGTCCCGGGCCGGCCCGCACCACGGGGGCAACGGGTGCGCCCGCCCGTGTGGTTCCCGTACAGTCGCCCCGATCCGGGCAGCGCCCGGGCCTGGGCGATGTCCGTCGCCGGGGCGGCGCGGGCGGGTGCGGATTGTCGGATTGCGACAGATCCGCCGGGGTCGCGCTGTGGGAGACCGATGCGCCGCCGCCGCCGACCGCCCGATAGCGTCACATTGCGTGCGCATTCCGACGTACGCGCTCACACACGGAGAGAGGTGGATCGTTGAGCCGCTCGGTTCTCGTCACCGGAGGAAACCGGGGCATCGGCCTCGCGATCGCCCAGGCCTTCGCCGAGGCGGGCGACAAGGTGGCCATCACCAGCCGCTCGGGCGAGGTGCCCGAGGCGCTGGCCAAGTACGACGTCCTCGCGGTCCGCTGCGACATCACGGACGCCGCGCAGGTCGACGCCGCCTTCACCGAGATCGAGCAGAAGCACGGCGCGGTCGAGGTGCTGGTCGCCAACGCGGGCATCACCAACGACACCCTGCTGCTGCGCATGTCGGAGGAGGACTTCACCTCCGTCGTGGACACCAACCTGACCGGCACCTTCCGGGTGGTCAAGCGCGCGTCCAAGCTGATGATGCGTGCCAAGAAGGGCCGTGTCGTGCTCATCTCGTCCGTGGTGGGCCTGTCCGGCTCCCCGGGCCAGGCCAACTACGCCGCTTCCAAGGCCGGCCTGGTCGGTTTCGCCCGGTCGCTGGCGCGCGAGCTCGGCCCGCGCAACATCACCGTCAACGTGGTCGCCCCCGGCTTCGTCGACACCGACATGACCGCCGTGCTCAGTGACGAGCGCCGCGCGGAGATCGTCTCGGGCGTGCCGCTGGGCCGCTACGCGGCGCCCGCCGAGGTCGCCTCCACCGTGCGGTTCCTCGCGTCGGACGAGGCCGCGTACATCACTGGAGCCGTCATTCCCGTCGACGGCGGATTGGGCATGGGTCACTGAACATGAGTGGAATCCTCGAGGGCAAGCGGATCCTGATCACCGGTGTGCTGATGGAGTCCTCCATCGCCTTCCACACCGCCAAGCTCGCGCAGGAGCAGGGCGCGGAGATCATCCTCACCGCCTTCCCCCGCCCGAGCCTGACCGAGCGGATCGCCAAGAAGCTGCCGAACCCGGTCAAGGTGCTGGAGCTGGACGTCTCGAACCCGGAGCAACTGGCCGGCATCGCCGACCAGGTCCGCGAGCACCTGCCGACCCTGGACGGCATCGTCCACTCGATCGGCTTCGCCCCGCAGGACGCGCTGGGCGGCAACTTCCTGGACACCCCGTGGGAGTCCGTGGCCACCGCGATGCACGTCTCGGCGTACTCGTTGAAGTCGCTGACCACGGCGCTGTTGCCGCTGATGCAGGACGGCGGCTCGGTGGTCGGTCTGACCTTCGACGCGCAGTTCGCCTGGCCGCAGTACGACTGGATGGGCCCGGCCAAGGCCGCCCTGGAGTCGACCAACCGCTACCTGGCGCGCTACCTGGGCGAGCGGGACATCCGCTGCAACCTGATCTCGGCCGGCCCGATCGGCTCGATGGCCGCCAAGTCCATCCCGGGCTTCGGCGACCTGGCCGACACCTGGAACCACCGCTCCCCGCTGAAGTGGGACCTGAGCGACCCGGAGCCGGCCGGCCGCGGCATCGTCGCGCTGCTGTCGGACTGGTTCCCGAAGACCACCGGCGAGATCATCCACGTCGACGGCGGTCTGCACGCCATCGGCGCCTGACGGTCCGCCCGTACGCCGCTGCCCGGCGCCCCTCATGGGGGCGCCGGGCAGCGGCGTCCTGTTCTCGATCTCGTTTTTGCTCTCGTTCGGTGGGGCCCCGGGGTGGTTCTGGCCGAGGGTGGAGGGGTGGGGCAGCCGGGATCGGGGGCCGGGGTGGCGTCGGAGGCCGGCGTGCGGGCGGTCAGGCCTCGATGGTGGCGCAGGGGCCGGGGGCGGCGCGGCCGGCCTCGACGGACGCGCGCTGGGCGTCGCCGTCCCTGATGGCCTCCAGGATGGCCTGGTGGCCGATGTAGCGCTCGGGGACCAGCTCGGGGCCGATGTCGTGCCGCAGGAGTTCGCGGGTGGCTTCGCCGAGGTCGGCGTAGACGGCGAGCAGGACGTCGTTGTGGGCGGCCTCCACCACGGCCTGGTGGAAGGCGGCGTCGGCCTGGACAAAGTCCTCGGCGTCGCCGGAGAGCCAGGCGGCCTCCCGGCGGGCCATCGCGCCGTCCAGCAGCTCCAGGTCGCGCGCGGTGCGGCGGCGGGCGGCGAGGGCCGCGGCCGAGGTCTCCAGCGCCGCCCGCAGCTCCGCGACCTGGGCCTGGTCGGCGTCGGCGAAGCGGCGGTGCATCACGCCGGCCAGCTCGCTGGTGGCGAGGACGTACGTTCCGGAGCCCTGTCTGATGTCGAGCAGCCCGTTGTGGGCGAGGGCACGGACGGCCTCGCGGACGGTGTTGCGGGCGACACCGAGCTGTTCGACCAGGGCGGCCTCGGTGGGGATGCGGGAGCCGACCGGCCACTCCCCGGAAGTGATCTGGGCACGCAGCTGTGCGATCACCTGGTCGGACAGCGGGGTGCGCCTCGGCGAGGACAGCGCCACGGGGACTCCTTGCGACTACGGCTCGGTGGGGCCTGGGTGGGAGATGGCCGGCGGATGAACGGTCGGCACATCATGCCAATAACGGGGTGCATCAATTCATCCCATCATTCTATGATGCTCTCCATGCCCGCAGCAGACACCACCGCTTCCGCCCGGACCGAGAGCCGGACGCCGGCCGCCGAGCGGCCCGCCACCTCCGGCTCCGCCAAGTACCTGGGCTGGCTGTTCGCCGTCGCGATCGCCGCCGCCGCCTTCAACCTGCGCCCCGTGGTCACCAGCCTCGGGCCGCTGCTCGACCAGGTCCGCGACGATCTCGGGATGAACCCGACGCTGGCCGGACTGCTCACCGCCGTCCCGTCGCTGTGCTTCGCCCTGTTCGGGTTCGCCGCACCGGCCGCGGCCCGCCGGATCGGCCCGATCGCGGTGGTCACGGCCGGGATGGGCGCGATCACGGCGGGCGTGCTGGCCCGCTCCTTCGCCGGCGGCACGGCGGTGTTCCTACTGCTCACCGCGCTCGCCATGGCCGGTGTGGCGGTCTCCAACGTGCTGCTGCCGGTGGTCATCAAGCGGTACTTCCCGGAGAAGGTCGGTCCGATGATCGGCCTGTACTCGATGGCGCTGTCAGCCGGCACCGCGCTGGCCGCGTTGGTCAGCGTGCCGCTGACCGACGCGCTCGGCGGTGACTGGCGCCATGGACTGGGCGTCTGGGCCGCGCTGGGCGCGCTCGCCCTGGTGCTCTGGCTGCCGGTGCTGATCGCCAAGCGCGAGCGCGGTGAGCGCGCCGACGGCGCCGGCCTCGCCCGGCTGCCCATCACCCGCAGCCGTACGGCCTGGGCGCTGGCCTGCTTCTTCGGCCTCCAGGCCACCGGCGCGTACGTGGTGATGGGCTGGCTGCCGAAGATCTTCCAGGACGCCGGCGTCGACAAGGGCACGTCCGGGGTGCTGCTCGCGGTCACCATGGTGATCGGTGTGCCGGTCTCCTTCGTGCTGCCCAACCTGGCCGCCCGCCGCGGCGACCAGCGGCCGTTCGTGGTCGTGCTGGCCTCCTGCGGCATCGCCGGGTACGCCGGGCTGGCGTTCGCTCCGGCCGGCGGGGCGTGGGTCTGGGCCGTGCTGGTGGGCCTGTCCAACTGCGCCTTCCCGCTGGTGCTGACGATGATCGGACTGCGAGCCAGGACGGCGGGTGGGGTGGCGCAGCTGTCCGCCTTCGCCCAGGGCGTCGGCTACCTGATCTCCGTTCCCGGCCTGATCCTGATCGGCCGGATCTACGACATCACCGGCCAGTGGTACTGGCCGCTGGGATTCCTGGCGCTGCTGCTGGTGCCGCAGATGCTGTTCGGCCTGCGCGCGGCGCGGGCCCGGCACATCGAGGACGAGGCGGTGCACCCGGCGGAGCAGGCCAAGGTGTGACGCGCCCGGGCACGGCGCGCGATGCCTCGGCGGAGCGCGTGATGCCGCGGCAGGGCGCGTGCGGCAGTGAGGGGCGTGTGACGCCGCGGCGGGGCGCGTGAGGCCGTGAGGCGGTCGGACGCGGCGGGGAAAGCCGGGCCCGGGAAGGTCAAGGCCCGGCCAAGGGGGAGGGGCCAGCGGAGGACGGGCGTGTTCGGGATGGGAGACTTTCGGACATGCCCGTTCTCGATCCCAACCCCACCGACGGCCGCAAGCAGCTCGGCCGCATCGCCCTCGCCTTCGGCGCCGTCGTGGTGCTGGTGGCGATCATCGCCACCGTTGCGGCCACGATGGGCTGACGGACGCCCGTACGCCATCCGACGCCCCGGTGAACGGGGCATGATGACACTCGTCGTTCCTCGGAGTGGCGGCATCCGGGAGCGTCGCGCCGCCGGGCCGCTTTTCTGCCAAGCTTGCTGGGTATGAGCGCCGACACGCCCCGCAGGATCATCGTTCTCCGCCATGCCAAGGCCGACTGGCCGAACGGCGTGGACGACCACGACCGGCCGCTGGCCGACCGGGGCCGTCACCAGGCCCCGGACGCCGGCCGCTGGCTGGTGGACTCCGGCATCAGCCCCGACTACGTGGTCTGCTCCACCGCACTGCGCACCCGCGAGACCTGGAAGCTGGCCGTCCACGAGCTGCCGCAGCGGCCCCTCAAGACCGTCTACGAGGAGCGGGTCTACGAGGCCAGCCCCGGCGAGATCATCGCGGTGCTCCAGGAGACCCCGGAGGAGTACTCGGACGTGGTGCTGGTCGGCCACAACCCGGGGGTGCTGGGCCTGACCCAGGTGCTGGCCGGGGACGCGGGCGACCGGGACGCGCTGGAGCGGCTGCGGCTCGGGGGCTTCCCGACGGCGGCGATCGCGGTGCTCAGCTTCAGCGGCTCCTGGAAGGGCGTCGAGCCGGGCGTGGCCGAGCTGGTCTCGTACCACACGCCGCAGGACTGACCCCGGAACGTACGTGAGGGGCGCGCGGATTGATCCACGCGCCCCTCGTGTGTCCGCGGCGGCGGGACGCGGAACGCAGGTGCTCCTCGGCGGGCCTCACTCCATCGGCCGTCGCCGGGTCCGCGCCTACTCGGTCGGGGTGCCGTGCAGCGCGTCGGCCGCCTCGACCTCCTCGCGGGTGATGCCCAGCAGGTACAGCACGGTGTCCAGGAACGGCACGTTCACCGCGGTGTCGGCGGCCTCGCGCACCACCGGCTTGGCGTTGAACGCCACCCCGAGGCCGGCCGCGTTCAGCATGTCCAGGTCGTTGGCGCCGTCGCCGATCGCCACCGTCTGCTCCAGCGGCACCTTCGCCTGCTCGGCGAAGCGGGCCAGCCAGCGGGCCTTGCCCGCCCGGTCCACGATCTCGCCGACCACCCGGCCGGTGAACCTGCCGTCCACCACCTCCAGGGTGTTCGCTGCCGCGAAGTCCAGTCCCAGCTGCTCCACCAGGTGGTCGGTGACCTGGGTGAAGCCACCGGACACCACCGCGACCTGGTAGCCGAGGCGCTGCAGCGTACGGATCAGAGTGCGCGCGCCCGGCGTGAAGCGGACCTCGGCACGGACCTTCTCGGTCACCGAGGCGTCCAGCCCGGCCAGCAGTGCCACGCGGGCCCGCAGCGACTCGGCGAAGTCCAGCTCGCCGCGCATCGCCGCCGCCGTCACCTCGGCGACCTCCTCCTCGCAGCCCGCGTGGGCGGCGAACAGTTCGATCACCTCGTCCTGGATGAGCGTCGAGTCGACGTCCATGACCACCAGGCGCTTGGCCCGGCGCTCCAGCCCGGCGGCGACCACCGCGACGTCCACCCGCTGGGTGGCGGCCTCCTGGGCCAGGGCGGCCCGCAGCTCGTCGGTGGCCACGCCGGAGACGGCCAGCTCGACCGCCGTCACCGGGTACTTGGCGAGCCGGAAGACACGGTCGATGTTGCCGCCCGAGGCGGTGATCCGGGAGGTGAGCGCGGAGACGGCGGCGGCGGTCAGCGGGTTGCCGAGCACCGTGACGTGCGAACGGCCCTCACGGCGCGGCCGGTTGTCACCGATGCCGGAGAGGATCTCGGCCTGGAGTTTCTGCTCGTCGGCCCAGCGGTGGACGGTGGCCCGCAGTCCACCCTCGGCACCGGGTGTGGGAGGCGGGGTGATCAGGGCGCACAGCGTGATGCGGCCACGGGTGACCACCTGCTCGATGTCGATGACGTCGACGCCGAAGCCGGCCAGCGTCGCGAAGAGGCCGGCGGTGATGCCGGGGCGGTCCTTGCCGAACACCTTGACGAGCAGGGTGCGCTCGTCCGCGGTCCGGTGCTGGGCGGCGGGGAGGGGCTCAGCGGCCAGGGGCGATGCGTTCATGGTGCCTCCCACGCTACCGGGCGGCCGAGGGCCCGGGAGCACCCGTCCCACCTCGCGGGACGCCGCGGGTCAGGGCTCGGTAGCAGCCTGGTCACAGTCGCCAGGGCTGACTTTCACCGGCGGTCGGCAGGCTGGAATGATTCCCCCCGTCAGTCACAGGAACATCGCAGCCCCGGCCGGGGGCCACAATTCGGGGGAACCGAGAGAGCGGGGCAGGCGAGCAGTGCCGCAACTCGTCATCGAGATCAACGGACAGCAGCGGACTCTGGAGCCCGGGCGGTCCTACACCATCGGGCGCAACCCGCAGTCGGACTTCACGTTCGACGATGCCAGGGTCTCCTGGCAGCACGGGACCATCAGCTTCAACGGCAGCGGTTGGCAGCTGGACGACCACGGCAGCACCAACGGAACGTACGTGGCCGGCGCCCGCACCATGCAGGCCCAGCTGTTCCCCGGTGCCGTGGTCAACCTGGGCAACCCGGAGAACGGCCCCCGGCTCGGCTTCTCCGCACCCGCGCACGCCGTGGCTCCGCAGGCCCCGGCGCCGCAGGCCGCCCCGGTGCACGAGGCCGCCACCAGCCGCGGCCCGGTGCCCACGCCCCAGCAGCCCGCCCCGCAGCAGAGCTGGCCGCAGCACGACCCGTACCAGCAGCCGCAGCCGCAGCCGCAGCCGCAGCAGCAGGCCTGGCAGGGGCAGCCGCAGGCCCAGCCGGCGTTCCCGCAGCAGCAGTACGCGCCGCCGCAGGCCCAGCCGGCCCCGCAGCAGCCCCAGCCCCAGCACGGTGGCTTCCCCCAACAGGGCTTTCCGGCCCCGCCGCGGCACGACGGCGGGCCGCAGCCGACCATCATCCGCAACCTGACGTCGGCGATGCGCACCGTCCGGATCGGCCGTGCGCTCGACAACGACGTCGTGGTGTCCGACCTCCAGGTCTCCCGCCACCACGCCGAGCTGCGCCAGCTCCCGGACGGCCGCTACGAGATCGTCGACCTCGGCAGCCACAACGGCATCTTCCTCAACGGCCAGCGGGTGCAGCGTCAGCTGATGGGCCCGCAGGACCGGCTGACCGTCGGCCACTCCAGCTTCGTCCTGGTCGGCGACCAGCTGCAGGAGTTCGTCGACACCGGTGCGGTCTCCTTCTCCGCCCGTCACCTGACCGTCGAGGTCGAGCACAAGGGCACCAAGAAGATCCTGCTCGACGACGTCAGCTTCGGTGTCCCGGAGAAGTCGCTGGTCGCTGTCATCGGCCCGTCCGGCTCCGGCAAGTCCACGCTGCTGCGCGCCCTCACCGGCTACCGCCCGGCCGATCGCGGCGAGGTCCTCTACGACGGCCGCAACCTCTACAAGCAGTTCGCCGAGCTGCGCTCGCGCATCGGCCTGGTGCCGCAGTCCGAGATCCTGCACCGCGAGCTCACCGTCCGCAAAGGCCTCAAGTACGCGGCCCGGCTGCGCTTCCCCGGCGACACCGAGGCCCGCGAGCGAGACGCCCGGATCGACGAGGTGCTGTACGAGCTGCGCCTGGACAAGCGTGCCGACAACAAGATCACCGCGCTCTCCGGCGGCCAGCAGAAGCGCGTCTCGGTCGCCCTGGAGCTGCTCACCAAGCCCTCGCTGATCTTCCTGGACGAGCCCACCTCGGGCCTCGACCCGGGTATGGACCGCGAGGTCATGCAGATGCTGCGAGGCCTCGCCGACGACGGCCGCACCATCCTGGTCGTCACCCACTCGGTGGCCGAGCTGGCGCTGTGCGACCGGCTGCTGGTGATGGCGCCGGGCGGTTCGGTGGCCTACTTCGGCCCGCCGGACGAGGCGCTGCACTTCTTCGGGTACGAGACCTGGGCGGACGTCTTCCAGGCCTTCGAGAACTACCCGGACCACGACTGGGCCGGCCGCTACCGCGGCTCGGTGCACTACCGGCAGTACTCCGCGCCCACCGTGGAGGCGGGTGAGGTGCAGCACGTCCAGGTCGCCCAGGAGGCCGTCAGGCCGCCGAAGCCGCAGAGCTGGGGCTCGCAGCTGTGGACGTTGATGCGCCGCTACATGTCGGTGCTCGCCTCGGACCGCGGCTTCCTCGCGCTGTCCGTGCTGCTGCCCGCCGTCATCGGCGCGGTCAGCGTGTTGATTCCGAACGAGCCGGGGCTCGCGCCCAATCCCAAGACGCAGCTCCACCTCAACAGCGGCGCCGCGACGATCATGCTGATCCTGGCGATCGGCGCCTGTTTCTCCGGAGCGGCCAACTCCGTCCGCGAGTTGATCAAGGAGCGGGCGATCTACGAGCGAGAACGAGCCACCGGGCTCTCCCGCTCGGCGTACATGATGTCCAAGATCATCGTGCTGGGGTTCTTCAGCGTGATCCAGGGCGCCATCATCTCCGCCGTCGGCTTCCTGCCGCGCAAGCTCCCCGAGCACGGCCTGATCGTCAAGAACCTGCCGGTCATCGAAATGACCATCGGCATGATCCTGCTGAGCTTCGCCGCGATGATGTTCGGCCTGATGATCTCCGCGCTGGTGAAGACCGCCGAGAAGACCATGCCGCTGCTGGTCATGTTCGCCATCGTGCAGGTCGTCTTCACCGGCTGCCTCTTCCAGATCTTCAGCAAGCCCGGACTGGAGCAGGTCGCCTGGCTGATGCCGGCCCGCTGGGGCACCGGCATCGTGTCCACCACGCTCGACCTCTCCGTGCTCATGGGCCCGTGGAACAAGGACTTCCAGAACCCCAACTACGACCCGCTCTGGAAGCACAGCGTCGCCCAGTGGGCGATCGACGCGGGTGTGCTGATCGCCATCTCGATCGTCATCGGCGTCATCGTGACCCGGCTCCAGCGCCGGCACGAGCCTGAGGTCATGCAGAAGGGCTGACCCTTCTCGACGACAGGCCGAGGGGCGGCTCTCCCAGTGTGGAGGGCCGCCTCTTTCGTGTTCCGGGCGTGTTCGGTTCCGTGTTCCGGGAGGTCCCTCGGGGCTCCGGGTGGTCTCCCTAGGACTCCGGGCGGGCCCTGAGGCCTAGGTCCCCGGACCTGGGCCCGGGGCGGCCGCGGACGGACGCGGCGCTCGTCGCGACGGCGGTAGTTTGGCGACATGCCCAGCATCACCGGAGACCACCGGGCCCACCACGGCCCGCTGCTTGCCTGCGAACCGTGCCTGTCCGGGATCGAGACCGTCAGCCAGGCACTGCTCGCCATGAGCCGGCACCTGGAGGTCCGCGAGGTGCTGCGCCGCATCACCGCTTCTGCCCGCGGGCTGCTCGGCGCCGAGTACGCGGCCCTGGGTGTTCCCGACGACCACGGGGGCTTCGCCCAGTTCGTGGTCGACGGTGTCACCGACGAGCAGTGGCGGGCGATCGGCCCGCTGCCCCGGCAGCACGGCGTGCTCGCCGCGATGCTGCATGAGGCCGGTCCCACGCGGCTCGTGGACGTCCGCAAGGCACCCGCCTTCGAAGGCTGGCCGGCGGCCCACCCCGACATGGACGCCTTCCTGGGCATGCCGATCCTGGACACCGACGCGGCCGAGGACGAGCCGCAGGTGATGGGCGTCATCTTCCTCGCCAACAAGCGCGGCGGCGGCCTCTTCACCGACCACGACGAGGAACTGCTGCGGATCCTTGCCGCGCACGCGGCCCTCGCCCTGTCCAACGCCCGGCTGTACGAGCGCAGCCGCGAGCTCACGCTGGCCGGCGAGCGGGCCCGGATCGCCCACGATCTGCACGACGCCGTCTCGCAGAAGCTCTTCTCGCTGCGGCTCACGGCCAAGGCGGCCGCCAAGCTCGTCGACCGCGACCCGGCCCGGGCGCGTGCCGAGCTCGCCGAGGTCGCCCGGCTGGCCGCCGAGGCGGCTGACGAACTGCGCGCCGTCGTCGTGGAGCTACGCCCCGCCGCGCTGGAGGAGGACGGGCTCAGCGCGACTCTCGCCTCGCAGGTGCAGGTGCTCGACCGGGCGCACACCGCCGATGTCACCTTCACCGCCGACGGTGTCCGGGCGCTGCCGCCAGCCCAGGAGGCCGCGCTGCTGAGAGTCGCCCAGGAGGCGCTGCACAACGCGCTACGTCACTCGGGAGCCCGGACCGTCACTGTCACCCTGGCCGGGACGCCGGCGCGCGGTGCGGTGCTGCGGGTGCACGACGACGGACGCGGCTTCGATCCAGAGTCAGTCCGTCGAGCCGGCCGCCACCTCGGCCTGGCCTCGATGCGCGACCGAGCGTCCGCCGTCGGCGGCACGCTAACCCTGGAGTCGGCCCCCGGCCGGGGGACGCTCGTCGAGATGGAGGTCCCCGGTGCCTGAGAGCACACCGTCGATCCGTGTCCTGTTGGTCGACGACCACCAGGTGGTTCGGCGCGGGCTGCGCACGTTCCTGGAGGTCCAGGACGACATCGAGGTGGTCGGGGAGGCCGCCGATGGGGCGGAGGGCATCGAGCGGGCCCGTGAACTCGATCCTGACGTGGTCCTGATGGACCTCAAGATGCCCGGCGTCGACGGCATCGAGGCGCTGCGCACGCTCAAGGGGGAAGGCAGCCGGGCCCGGATCCTGATCGTCACCAGCTTCACCGAGCACCGCACGATGGTTCCCGCGCTGCGGGCCGGTGCGGCCGGGTACGTCTACAAGGACGTGGATCCGGAGGCACTGGCCGGGGCGATCCGATCTGTGCACGCCGGTCACGTCCTGCTCCAGCCCGAACTGGCCGAGGCCCTGCTTTCCGACGACGGCCCTCGTGCTCCGCAGGGTCGCGGAGGCACGCTCACGGAGCGCGAGCGCGAGGTGCTGGGCCACATCGCCGACGGCCGCTCCAACCGGGAGATCGCCCGCAGCCTGCACCTCTCGGAAAAGACGGTGAAGACCCATGTGTCCAACATCCTCATGAAGTTGGACCTGGCCGACCGTACTCAGGCGGCACTCTGGGCCGTTCGCCATGGCGAGACCCGCGAGGGGTAGTGCGCTGAGGGCGTGGGGAGTTGGTGCGGGCGCTGTGTCGATCGGCAGGGTTTCGGCCAGAACTGGCGTCAAACGATGGTCCGGCATATGCCTTTCGGCAGGGATGGTCCGAATTTTGGTGACGTGTGGTCATTCGGTTGTGCCAGCCTGAAGGCCGACACCGATTCCGATGGAGGGCCGGATGAACGCGATGCGCAGTGATTGCGGGCCTGCCGTGCTGGCCCATGAGTTCGAGTTGACGTGCCGCCTGTCCGGCGCGTCCATCCCGTCCAGCTCTGAGGCGCCCCGGGCTTCCGAGCGCGGAAGCCCGGGGCGGGGGCCGGACGAAACCCTCTTGTCGGGGTGTCAGGACATGGATCCGGATATCGGCGCCTCGGAAGCCGCCGAGCGTCGGGCGCGGTCGGCCCGGGCGGCAATCCGCGACCGGCAGGCGTACGGGCCGGAGCTGCTGAGGCGCCGGCTCCGGATGCGGCGCTGGCAGTTCAACCTGGCACGGGAACGCGAACTGATCCCCGAACCGGACCTCGACAACGGTACCTGGTCGGCCCTCGTCGAGGTGCAGCTCGAGGCTCGTGCCGAGGAGATCGTCCTCGCGTTGGGCGCCGTGCCTCCGGTGGGAGCGACCAAGGCGGCCACGGTGCTGAGGCACACCACCGGTCTGCTGGTGATCGCCGAGGACGTCAGACGCCTTGCCGCCGCAGGGGAGCTGCGACCCTGTGGCGGATACCGGGGTTGGCCGACGTACAGCCGGGAGACCTTGGCCGCAGTCCCGTTTGCCGCGGTGGAGCAGGCCGTCATGGAGCGCATGCGCAAGGCCGCGGACACGGCGAGAGCCGCGGTCGAGGTGCTGGAGCGGCGGCTTGCGGCGAGCTTCTCGGAGGAGGAGGCGGCCGAGATCCTGGGGTGGTCCCGGCGCAGGCTGGCGGCCGCTACGACGCAGGGAGACCTGACCATCGGGCCCGACGGCAGGTACGAGCGCGCCGAGGTGATCGCGCTCGCCGCTGCCGGCTCCGGGCCCCACCACCTCTCAGCGGTCGTCTCGCTCGTCGACGAGGGCGTTGTAGGCGGCCACCTGGGCGCGCCGGGCGGTGCGCCGCAGCGGGGTCAGGACGGATTGGCGGGCCGTCATCTCCGAGGCGCTGACGGCAGCGCCGTGGCCGCCGGAGGCGATGGTGAGCAGGGCGGACACCTGGCGGGCCGACTCCAGGACGCGGACGGCCCGGGACGGGTAGCCGGGGGCGAGCAGTTCGCTGTGGCCACGCCGGCGGTACGCATCGAGGGCGCGCAGGGCCTCAGGCCCGGCCCCGGCCACGTCGAGGCGAGCGAGCATGGCGGTAGTCTCCCTCAGCCCGTCTGCGAGCTCACGCTCGGCTTCGTGGAGCGACGGCACGTCCGCCGGAGGTGCGTCATTGACCTCGGAACAGCGCCACAGCACGGTGGCCGAGCGGTCGCCGGCCGGACCGTACACTTCCACCTCCGGCACCAGCCCGAGCGGTGCGCCCACAGCCAGGACGGCCTCACCCGCACTCATGGCCTGCTCGTTGAAGGCCCTCGGGCCGGTCAGCCCGAGCGGATGCCCGGCTGAGGGCAGCGCGAGACGAAGACCCTTCACACCGAGTACTCGCAGTCGGCCCAGCGCCCAGGTCAGGCCGTGCTGCTCGCCAGGTTCGTCGCCGGGAAGCCCGGTGACCCGATGGATCTCGTCTGCGCCCAGGACTGCCGTGGCGGCGTCGTCCGGAGGGACCAGACCAGCCAGCAGGGCATTGCCCCATGCGGTGAGCCGCCCCGAACGGGGCTCTTCGTACGGATTGTCGGCAGGTGTCGCGAGCATCCGGCCAGCCTACGGAATCGGCGGTCATCCGCGTGGCGTAGGTTTGCCCATGCGTGTGCGGCGCACCCACCCCGTGCCCACCGGCTGCCGGAGTAGGCTCGCCGCCCGCACCGACGGCCGAGAATCTTGTTTTTTGGGGAAGGCGTAGGCATGAGCGACGTGCTGGAGCTGGTGGACGTATCCGTGGTCCGGGAGGGGCGCGCGCTGGTCGACCAGGTCTCGTGGTCCATCTCCGAGGGCGAGCGCTGGGTCATCCTGGGCCCGAACGGCGCCGGCAAGACCACGCTGTTGCAGATCGCGTCCTCGTACCTGTTCCCGACCTCGGGCAAGGTCACGGTGCTGGGCGAGAAGCTCGGCGAGATCGACGTCTTCGAGCTGCGCTCCCGGATCGGCCTGGCCGGCGCCGCCATGTTCGACAAGCTGCCCGCCGAGCAGACCGTGCTCCAGACCGTCCTCACCGCCGCGTACGGCATGACGGTCACCTGGCAGGAGACCTACGAGGAGTCGGACGAGGCCCGCGCCCTTGCCCTGCTCGACCGCCTTGGCATGGCCAACCTCACAGACCGCAAGTTCGGCACCCTCTCCGAGGGAGAGCGCAAGCGCACCCTGATCGCCCGCGCCCTGATGACCGACCCCGAGCTGCTGCTGCTCGACGAGCCCGCCGCCGGCCTGGACCTTGGTGGCCGCGAGGACCTGGTCCGCAGGCTGGGCGCGCTCGCTCAGGACGAGTTCGCCCCGGCGATGGCGATGGTCACCCACCACGTCGAGGAGATCGCGCCGGGCTTCACCCATGTCCTGATGATCCGCCAGGGGAAGGTGCTCACGGCCGGGCCGATCGACACCGAGCTGACCGCCCGCAACCTCTCCAAGTGCTTCGGCCTGCCGCTCACCCTGGAGCGGCACGGAGACCGCTGGTCGGCCCAGGGTCTGCCGCTGGGCTGAGTCCCCGTCCGTTCGTTCATCCGGAAGGCCGTCGGAACCGGTCGCACGTGCGACCGGTTTCCGCCCCTCGACCTGCGGGAACTGTCCGCTTCGAAGGCCTTCGCTCCCTAGGATGGACGTGTGGACAGCTGGATCTGGTGGCTCCTGGCCGCCGCAGGGCTCGGCATACCGCTGGTGCTCACCGCGATGCCGGAGTTCGCCATGTTCGCGGTCGGGGCGCTGGCCGCCGCCGGCGTGGCCGCGCTGGGCGGGGGAGTGGTCCTGGAGACCGTGACCTTCGTCGTCGTCTCGGTTGCTCTGGTGGTCTTCGTCCGCCCGATCGCCTACCGGCAGCTTCGAAAGGGCCCGCAGGTCAAGATGGGCATCGAGGCGCTCCAGGGCGCCACCGCGGTCGTCGCGGAAACCGTCGACGGGGAGGGCGGGCGGATCAAGCTGAGAGGCGAGATCTGGTCGGCCCGTGCGCTCCACCCGGGCCAGGTGTACCAGCCGGGGCAGCAGGTCGACGTCGTCGAAATCCAGGGCGCGACCGCCCTGGTCGTCTAGGGGAGAGTCCGTGGAACCCGTCCTTATCGTTTTGGTCGTCCTGGTCGTGGTGGCCTTCATCGCGCTGATCAAGACGATCCAGGTCATCCCGCAGGCCAGCGCCGCGATCGTGGAGCGCTTCGGCCGCTACACCCGGACGCTCAACGCTGGGCTGAACATCGTCGTCCCGTTCATCGACCGGGTTCGCAACCGCATCGACCTGCGCGAGCAGGTCGTGCCGTTCCCCCCGCAGCCGGTGATCACCCAGGACAACCTGGTCGTCAACATCGACACCGTCATCTACTACCAGGTGACCGACCCCCGCGCCGCGACGTACGAGGTCGCCAGCTACATCCAGGCCATCGAGCAGCTGACCGTCACCACGCTGCGCAACATCATCGGCTCGATGGACCTGGAGTCCACCCTCACCTCGCGCGAGGTCATCAACGCCGGCCTGCGCGGCGTCCTGGACGAGGCCACCGGCAAGTGGGGCATCCGGGTCAACCGTGTCGAGCTGAAGGCGATCGAGCCGCCGACCTCCATCCAGGACTCGATGGAGAAGCAGATGCGCGCCGACCGGGACAAGCGCGCCGCGATCCTCACCGCCGAAGGCCAGCGCCAGGCCCAGATCCTCAAGGCCGAGGGTGAGAAGCAGGCCGAGGTCCTCAAGGCCGAGGGTGAGGCGCAGGCCGCGGTCCTGCGCGCGGACGGTGAGGCGGCCGCGATCCGGACGGTCTTCGAAGCCATCCACGACGGCGACGCCGACCAGAAGCTGCTCGCCTACCAGTACCTCCAGACCCTGCCCGAGCTGGCCAAGGGCGACTCCAACAAGCTCTGGATCATCCCCAGCGAGGTCGGCGACGCGCTCAAGGGCCTCGGCGGCGCCTTCACCGGCCTGACCGGCAACGGCGGAATGAACGGCGGCGCGGTCGCGGCACCCAGCATCACGCAGACCGCCCCGGCGGCCACCCAGGTGCCGCTGGACCCGGCGGCCGGCCCGCGGCCCGTGGACACCGAGAAGGGCGCCGCCCGTCCCCGGGTGGACCCGGCTCGGGAGTACCCGAAGATCGACCCGGAGTGATCGGTCGAACCCCATGACTGGCGAGGGCCCGCTGCCGAGAGGTGGCGGGCCCTCGGCCTTTCGGGAGGCCGACGCGTACGTCCCGGGGTGTGTGGCGTGCGTCCCGAATCGTGGGCGGGTCTGGTCGGCGCGCGAGGCCGTCCGGCATGATCCCCTCGGACAGGACCGAGAGGAGAGGCGACCCATGACGCTCTGGGAGTCGATCGCCGTCCTGGCGGCCGGCATCGGCGCCGGGATGATCAACGTCATCGTCGGTTCCGGCACGCTGATCACCTTCCCGGTCCTGCTCGCCGTCGGCATCCCGCCCGTCACCGCCAACGTCTCCAACTCATTCGGCCTGGTCCCCGGCTCGCTCAGCGGCGTGATCGGGTACCGCCGTGAACTGGTGGGCCAGGGCCGCCGGGTGCTGCGCATGGGCACCGCCTCACTGCTCGGCGGGCTGCTCGGGGCGCTGCTGCTGATCAAGTTGCCGAGCGGGGCCTTCGATGCGATCGTCCCGGTGCTGATCCTGCTCGCGCTCGTTCTGGTGGTGATCCAGCCGCGGGTGGCCAAGGCCGTCGCGGCCCGCCGCCGACCCGGTGGCGATCCGGACGGCAGCCTGGTGCTGCTGATCGGGGTGTTCCTGACCGGCATCTACGGCGGCTACTTCGGCGCCGCGCAGGGCGTGCTGCTGATGGCACTGATGGGGATGCTGCTCCAGGAGGACCTCCAGCGGATCAACGCGGTGAAGAACGCCCTGGCGATGATCGTGAACGCGGTCGCCGCGATCTTCTTCCTCTTCGCCTCGACCGTGAACTGGGCCGCCGCCGGTCTGATCGCGGCGGGATCGCTGGTCGGTGGCCTGCTCGGTGCCAAGGTGGGCCGCCGCCTCCCCCCGACCGCGCTGCGCGGTGTCATCGTGGTGGTCGGTCTCGTGGCCGTCGCCAAGCTTCTGTTGAACTGAACAACCGTCACATCGTCTGCAAATCGGAGAAGTACGCCATGGCCCTGGAGATGCGTGAGAGCTGCGAGCGCTGCGCGGTGTCGCTGACCGCGGACGGCCGTGCCTCGATATGTTCCTACGAGTGCACCTTCTGCCCGGACTGCACCGAGGCCATGGCCGACAGCTGCCCCAACTGTGGTGGCGAACTGGTGGCCCGTCCGCGGCGGAAGGCCGCCTGACACCGGAACCCCGGACATTCCGGTAGCCCGGAGTCCCGGCACTCCGGAATCCCGGCACCGGACCGACGACCCATCAGGAGCGCGGCGATGAGCAACAGGGTACGGCTGAACGAGGACGAGATCACGGCGGCCCTGGTGGCGCTGCCCCAGTGGACGCGGGAGGGTGACAGCATCTCCCGCACCGCCGACGCCCCGGACTTCCCGGCGGCGATCCGGGTGGTCGTCGCCGTCGCCGAGCAGGCCGAGGCGCTCGATCACCACCCCGACATCGACGTCCGCTGGCGCACGCTGCGCTTCGTCCTGTCCACCCACAGCGCCGGCGGCCTCACCGGGCTCGACTTCTCCCTCGCCGCCCGGATCGACGAGGCCCTGCGCGCCGAGTCGGCGGCCTGACGCGGAACGACCGCGAAGCCCGGGACCGTAGGGCCGAGGGCCGAGGGCCCGGGCGTCGCCTCCGGGCGGGCGTGAGATGCTGACTGCCGCATCGGCAGGCGGACGGCTCGGAGGGACGGGAACGGATGGCGCAGGAGCCCTTCGGAGACGCCCACCCCCGGCAGCCGTGGCCGCCCCAGGGCCACCAGGACTGGCAGAACGACGCGTGCGGCGGCTACTCCGAGCAGCAACAGGCACCTCAGCAGCCGTCGCAGTGGCAGCCGCAGCCGGGCTACGGCTCAGCCGAGTACGGGCAGCAGCAACAGCATCCGCAGCAGCAGTTCGGCCAGGGCGGCTACGGGCACGCCGGCCCTGACCAGAGCGGGTACCACCAGAGTGGGTACGGCCAGTCCGGCTTCGGTCCGACCGGCTATGTCGAGGGCCGCTATGTCGAGGGTGGCTACGTCCAGGGCCGGTACGACGGCCAGGAGCAGTACCAGCCGTATCCGCAGTACCCCGACCACACACAGCAGCACCAGTCCTACGCGCCGTACGCCACGTCGGAGCAGCCCGCCGCCGCTGAGGGGCTGTACGTCCCGGCGGGGGCGGAGTACTCGCCGGACGGCTACGTGCACATCGAAGAGGTCGAGCCGGCACCCGCGCCCGGCCCCGAGCAGCCTGCGGGGACCTCTCGGGAACAGGCCCCCGAGCGCCAGGTCGAGACCGCCGCACCGTCGAGGGCCGCTGCTCGTCGAGGCGCCGGCGGCGGAGCCGGTTCCGGTTCCGCCGCGGGCTCCGGCTCCTCGCTTTCCGCCAAGGCCCGGAAGGCCGCCGGCGCGGTGCTGACCGGGGAGCACGTGCCCAGCCGCAAGGCCCTGCTGGTGCGGACCGGCGCCGGTGTGGCCGCGCTGGGTGTGCTGGTGGCCGCCGGGTTGACGGTTGGTGCCGAGGGCGGCGGCAGCGCGGCGGCGAGCAGCGGCGGCGAGCCGGGTTTCGCGGTGGCGCACGCCCGGGCGTGGGCCGCGCAGCCCGCCGCGACCGGTTCGTCCGGGGGCGACGACACGCTGATCGGCAGCTGGCTGCGGGCCGACGTGGTGGTCCGGGCCGACGGCTCCGGGGTACGCGCGTATGACCGGGCGGGTGGCAAGCCGACCTGGTCGGTGGAGCCGCCGGCCGCCGGGGCCGCTCCGTGCGGGCTGTCGGCGGGGGTGAACCAGGCGGGTCTGGGCGCGGTGCTGTTCCGTCCGCAGGCCGATCCGAAGAGCCCCTGCACGCTGGTGACGGCGGTGGACACCAAGACCGGCAAGACCGCCTGGAACAGGACTCTCTCGGACGCCAAGGGCGCGTACTCGGCCCGGGTCGGCGTCACCGAGGACAAGGTGGTTGCCGTCGGTGACGACCGGGCGTTGGCCTGGGAGTCCGCCGACGGGAAGGACGTCTGGCAGTACACCGGCCAGGGCAAGTTCTGCACCCTCTCCGGCGGCGTCAGCGGCAAGACCGTGCTCGTCGCCTCCTCCTGCGCCGATTCGACCCCTGCCGACCAGACCGTCGCGCTGAACACCGCGGACGGCAAGGTCGCCTGGTGGCAGGGCCTGAACAACCAGCCGAAGACGGTGACCGTGCTGTCCGCCGAGCCGTCCGTGGTCCTCACCACCGGCGAGAAGCCCGAGGCGGACCGGCTGTTCGCCTGGGGTACGGGCGGCGATCCGGCCGCCGAGATCCCGGTGGCCGTCGACGGCGGTCGGCTGGACGTCGCCCACGGTACGTTTTCGGCCACTCCCGGCGTGTACTTCGAGGGCCGGACGATGGTGACCACCCTGGCCCCTCCGAACAGCGGCGGACAGGTGGCCGCCGTCGGCTACGACCTGGACACCGGCAAGCAGCGCTGGAAGGTGCCCACCGCCGCCAAGGGCGCCGCCCGGGCCGTGGGCATCGACGGCGGGTCGCTGGTGCTCGCCGCCGATGAACGACGGGACCAGCCCGCCCGCCTCAGCAGGTTCCCGCTGGCGGGCGGCCAGGAGGCGATCGGCGGCAACTTCCCGGCCGGCACCGGTTCGCTCCTGATCTCCGGACGGGTGCTGATCGGCGGCGGGCAGGTGGTCGTGGTGCCCGAGCACTCGACCAACTACGGCACGGCGGCGGGGTACCAGGCGAAGGACTGAGGACCTCCGTCCGTTCCCCTCCGTCCATGCCATCCCACAGGCACCCGCCGCCGTCCGGACGCCGGGAGCGTCCTCAGACCGGGAGCGTCGAGAGTTCCGAGAGCGTCGACAGCGCTGAGGGAGCCGAGAGTGCCGAGAACGCCCCCCGTGCTTGGAAACCGCCTCACGCCGCCGAGACGGGTCGGCCCGGTACGGCAGGCAGCCAGTCGGCGAGGTCCCGGACCTCCGAGCTGCGCAGGCCGAGCGCGAGCATGAGACTCGCCTGCGGCGTCGGTACGAACGGGCGGCGCAGCAGCTTCATCCCGGCCTGCTCCGGCGTGCGGTCCGCCTTGCGCTGGTTGTCCTCCGCGCACGCGGCGACGGTGTTGATCCAGCTGTCGGCACCACCGCGCGACTTCGGCTGGAGGTGGTCCACTGTGGTGGCCCGCCGGCCGCAGTACGCGCACAGGTGCTGGTCGCGGGCCAGGACGCCCCGCCTCGACCACGAAGCCTGTTGTCGGAACGGCACCCGTACGTACCGTTGCAGTCTGATCACCCGTGGCACCGGGACGGCCACGCCCGTCCCCCGGATCGAGCGCAGCGGATGCGCCTGCTCCACCACCGCCTTGTCCTGGAGCACCAGGACGACGGCGCGCTGGAGCGACACCGTCGTCAGGGGCTCGTAGCTCGCGTTCAGAACCAGCGTGTTGCGCACTCGGCACACCCTTCCCGCGGGCGTGCCACGGCGGCACGACCGTCTCCACACACGTCACTGCCGCCGCACGGCGGTGGAACCACTCTGAATGGGCCCGCAGCCGTCGAACAACGGAATTTCCGGTATCGGGAAGGGGCCCGGGAGAGCGGGCCCTCCGACCCGGTGGGGTGCCTCGGGGAAAACTCGCTGGCCGGAACCGCGTAGGCTCTATCAGGCTGGAGTCGTACCGACCCGGGGCCCGACCGAATCGGGCCGGCACCGGGCGGACGCCCGATCGAAGGAGAAGCGTGACCGTGACGGACATCGTCGACGAGCTGCAGTGGCGTGGGCTGATCGCCCTTTCCACTGACGAGGACGCACTGCGCAAGGCGTTCGCGGACGGCCCGGTCACGTTCTATTGCGGCTTCGACCCGACGGCCCCCAGCCTGCACCTCGGCAACCTGGTGCAGATCCTCACCATGCGTCGCATCCAGCAGGCGGGGAACCTCCCGCTCGGTCTGGTCGGCGGCGCCACGGGCCTGATCGGCGACCCGAAGCCCACCGCCGAGCGCGTACTCAACGACCCCGAGACGGTGGCCGGCTGGGTCGAGCGCCTGCGTGGCCAGATCTCGCGTTTCCTCGACTTCGAGGGCCCGTACGCGGCGCGCATGGTCAACAACCTGGACTGGACGTCCGGAATGTCGGCGATCAGCCTGCTGCGTGACGTGGGCAAGTACTTCCGGGTCAACAACATGATCGCGAAGGAGGCCGTCGCCCGACGGCTCAACTCCGACGCGGGCATCAGCTACACCGAGTTCAGCTACCAGATCCTCCAGGGCATGGACTACCTGGAGCTGAACCGCCGCTACGGCTGCGCCCTGCAGACCGGCGGCAGCGACCAGTGGGGCAACCTGACCGCCGGCACGGACCTGATCCGCAAGGCCGACGGCAAGTCCGTCCACGCGCTGGCCACGCCGCTGATCGTCAAGGCCGACGGCACCAAGTTCGGTAAGACCGAGTCCGGCACCGTCTGGCTCGACCCCGAGCTGACCACCCCGTACGCCTTCTACCAGTTCTGGCTGAACGCGGACGACCGGGACATCCCGAACTTCCTGCGGATCTTCAGCTTCCGCTCGAAGGAGGAGATCGAGGAGCTGGAGCGCGAGACCACCGAGCGCCCCGCCGCCCGCCTCGCCCAGCGCGCACTCGCCGAGGAGCTCACCACGCTGGTGCACGGCGCGGAGCAGTACGAGCGCGCGGTCGCCGCGTCCAAGGCGCTGTTCGGCCAGGGCGACCTGGCGGACCTGGAGGCCCCGACCCTGGCGGCCGCCCTGGCCGAGGTCCCGAAGGCCGAGGTGTCCGAGCTCCAGACGGTGGTCGACCTGCTGGTCGCCGTCGGCCTGTCGCCGAGTCGCTCGGCCGCGCGCCGGACGATCAAGGAGGGCGGTGCCTACCTCAACAACGTCAAGGTGACGGACGAGGAGGCTGTGCCGACCGAGGCCGACCTGCTGCACGGCCGCTGGCTCGTGCTGCGGCGCGGCAAGCGGAACCTGGCGGCGGCGGAGCTGGTCGCCGGCTGAGGCGTGGCCATGGCTGAAACAAACCTGCTCTGAGCTGCGGTTTCGAGCCGCGAGGGCCGGATCTGGACAGATCCGGCCCTCGGCGTTTGACGATGTCGTCCAGGTGGCCTAGTGTTGAACGAGTCGCTGGAGCGGCCATCCCACTCGGCAAGACCCACTCTCGCTCTGATCCCCATGAAAATGGGCTTGTTGGCGTTCCCGTCAACCGGAGCGAGTGTGAATTTCGAGTGACGCTCGAAATGCGTTAGTGTGGTGGACGTCGCGAAAGCGATCCCGGCCAGTTACGGGAAATCGGATGAATGAAACTCCGGAAAACGGAGCGGAAAACATCTGATAAGCTGGAAACACGAAAGAACGAAGCCCGGAGGGTCCGCTGGAAGGCGGTCCGAAGGAAGCGTCCGTTCCTTGAGAACTCAACAGCGTGCCAAAAGTCAACGCCAGATATGTTGACATCCCCGGCCTCAGGTTTCCTGGGGTTGGAGATTCCTTTTGAAATAAACACTAGCGAGGACGCAGTGCGCGGGGCCGCCCTATTCCGGTGGTTGCCGTGCCGCTCAACGCGGGTGTGAACCGGTCCTGCTTGATTGTCGGGCCGAGTAAACATTCACGGAGAGTTTGATCCTGGCTCAGGACGAACGCTGGCGGCGTGCTTAACACATGCAAGTCGAACGGTGAAGCCCTTCGGGGTGGATCAGT